>LBYH01000001.1 GCA_000996035.1 Parcubacteria group bacterium GW2011_GWA2_40_143
GGCTCCCTTGGCTTGACGGGCGGTGAGTACAAGACTTGAGAACGTATTCACCGCAGTATAGCTGACCTGCGATTACTAGCAATTCCAACTTCATGAGGTCGAGTTGCAGACCTCAATCCGAACTTAGACCGACTTTGATGAGATTGGCTCCGCCTCTCGGCATTGCGACCCATTGTATCGGCCATTGTATCATGTGTGTAGCCCGGGATATCAGAGGGACATGCTGACTTGGCGTCATCCTCTCCTTCCTCCAAAATGGCAGTCTGTTGTGACACTTGTAACACAACACGAGGGTTGCGTTCGTTGCCCCACTTAAGGGAACAATTCAAATCACGAACTGACGACAGCCATGCATCACCTGCCCAACCGTCCTTGTGAGACTCTCAATGTTTCCACTGAGATTCGCTTGGGTTTCAAACCCCGGTGAGGTTCTTCGTTTATCATCGAATTAAACCACATGATCCACTGCTTGTGCAAGTCCCCGTCTATTCCTTTGAGTTTTAGCCTTGCGGCCGTACTTCCCAGGCGGTTCTCTTAACGCGTTAGCTTCGCCTCTGATAGGGTCGATACTATCAAAAGCTAGAGAACATCGTTTAGGGCGTGGAATACAAGGGTATCTAATCCTTTTCTATCCCCACGCTTTCGTGCCTCAGAGTCAGAAATGCGCCAGCATATTGCCTTCGCCTTTGGTGTTCCCCATGATATCAACGGATTTCACCCCTACACCATGAGTTCCATATGCCTCTCGCACTCTCTAGTTTAGCCGTTTCCTGTCCATCTTTTCGGTTAAGCCGAAATTTTTAAGACAGGACTAACTAAACCTCCTACGCACCCTCTACGCCCAGTGATTCCGGATAACGCTCGGGGCACTCGTATTACCGCTGCTGCTGGCACGAGTTTAGCAACCCCTTATTCCTCTACTAACATCACACCGCAAAAAGCGGTTTTCTCGTAGAGAAAAGAACTTTACAGGCCGAAGCCCTTCTTCATTCACGCGGCGTCGCTCCATCAGGCTTTCGCCCATTGTGGAAGACTCTCGACTGCTGCCACCCGTAGGTGTATGGCCCGTGTCGCAGTGCCATCGGTGGGGATCACGCTCTCACGCCCCCTAGCCGTCATTGCCTTGGTGAGCCATTACCTCACCAACTAGCTGATAGCGCATAGACCGATCTTAGAGCAATAAATCTTTACCCTTGCGGGACCATCTGATATTATCCCACCTTTCGATGGATTATCTCAGACTCTAAGGTACGTATCTATGTATTACTACCTCGTTCGCCATGGGTCTAAACCCATTCGACTTGCATGCCTTCTCCACGCCGCCAGCGTTCATCCTGAGCCAGGATCAAACTCACAAATAAATTTTATAGAACGGAACAAAAGAAAAAATATGTTTTCAGCCAGCTTGGCTGAAAACTAAAATGCGTACTTGCTTCTTAATATGTCAAAGTCCGTGCCGTTTTTCACGTCTCGTTTATACTTCTTAAGAGACAAAGTTTATTCTATACTAACGGGATTATATAGTCAAGCTCGCCTAATAGCTCATAAAAAAGATCAGTGAAGTAATATCGTATAGCTCATAATTCCTGTTAGTGTAATCGACATGACAATGGACACTAAAAAGGAGTTGTTTGGTATTGAATTACAAGTATATTTAAACGCCTCTAAAAAGAAGAAGGGGGAAATTCTTGATTCTTTAAGTAGGCAAACCGGAATGTGGAGAGAATCAATCATGCGAAGTTTCAAAAGACTTCAAATGAAATCTGTGTATATTCCAAAGAAAAAGAGAGGTCGGTCTGTATATTACACCCCAGATGTATATGCAGGATTAAAAGAGGTATGGAAAGCAGCAAATTCCTGTTGCGGTGAATTGCTCCATCCTGTAATTTCAGAATATGTTTTAATTTTCAAGAGAGACAAAACATGGAAACACGGGGATGTTGCCACAGGTAAACTTCTGGCCATGAGTAGGGCTACCATTAAAAGAAAAGTGAATGGTTGGCAATGCGAAAGTGGAAGAAAAGGAATTTCTACGACCACTCCATCTGCGATTAAAGAACGAGTACCAATCTTTCAAGGTTCTTGGTATGAAGTGTCTTCTGGCATGGGACAGATTGATACAGTAGCACATTGTGGCGGCTCTCTTTCTGGTGATTTCATATACAGTTGTGGATATGTTGATGTTTCTTCTGGTTGGTTTCATTACACCGCTCAATGGAACAAAGGAATGGAAGTGACAAAAGAAAGTCTAAAACACATTCAAAAACAATTACCCTTTCCTCTTGAACATATTCATCCAGATTGCGGTATGGAGTTTTTAAATCAAATTGTGAT
Organism: Parcubacteria group bacterium GW2011_GWA2_40_143; assembly: GCA_000996035.1. GTDB lineage: Bacteria > Patescibacteriota > Minisyncoccia > UBA9983 > UBA9983 > UBA9983. The sequence continues at coordinate 2,335 of LBYH01000001.1, forward strand.
GAAGTGGTGCGAAGATGAAAAGATTGAAGTCTCAAGATCAAGAAGCTATCACAAAAATGACAACGGATACATCGAGCAAAGAAATGGCCACATTGCTAGAAGATGGCTTGGATATGACCGACTTGGAAACAAAGAATTACTTCCAAGGATTATTAAATTCTATGACTTGGTTTGCGAATATCACAATCATTTCATTGCTCAAAGATTACGTATCGGAACAAAATTATTGCCAAATGGAAAACATCACAAAGTTTATGAAAAAAATGGAATGACACCTTTTACCAGATTATTCACAAATGAAAAAATATCAAAAGAAATCAAAGAAAAATTAAAAACCGAGCACGACAAACTTAATCCAAAAATACTTCACGACAAACTTTTGAAAATTAAATATGATATACTGCAAACAAATCGACACACTACGGAGAGGAGCTAATTCACTGATGTTTTAATATGAGCTATTAAGCTTGCATAAAAACTATGGATTATTGGAATATCCAAAGACTGTCCTTGGATGATTTGACTTAATTAGGCAGTTATGATTTCTTTTGACTGGATGATGATTTTTTTAGCGGTATTGAAAGCGATGTTAAACTTGTTTGCCAGCTCTTCGGGAGAATACGGCAAAATATCTTGGGCCAAAAGAAGGCCAAACTTGGCAAACTGCTCTCTCTCATATCTTTTTACCGAAGGCAGTACTGTAATGGGATAGAGTTTTCTGTTTATAATAAGATCCTCCAGATTATCGCCATTTGGATGCGTCCAACCGGTAAGCTTTATGTCGCGACATTTGGCGTATTTTACGGCCTTGTCGGTAAATTTGGTATTTGTGATAAGCCAGAGTTTGGCTTCACCACCGCCGGCTTTAGCGATATCAGCCAAACGAGCATCGCCATACATCACCACGTCTATGTGAGTTTTTATGCCATACTCATTTCTATACTTAGCTTCTATATAATATTTAACGCCATCCTTTTCTGCTAAAACGTCTATCTCATGCTCCACGCAAAAACCCTTGGCCATTATGTTGCGAACGGTTTTATAGCCGTAAGCCTGAAGAATTATTTCCACGTAATGTTCAAAGAGAAAACCGGCCGGTCCGAGTTCGCCAACTCCTCGCCTTAAACTATAATTCGCCGCCAAGCTCAAATTCTCTTTAAGCAAATATCTTAAAGAGCTTCTGAATATCTTAGAGGTGGTCATCCCGGGCTTAAGATCGCTTGCCGCCAAAGCGCAAACCTTATTGGCAAGTTCACGCGGCGCTCCGGCATTTTTAAGCGATTGGCAAAGTTTATCTTCGCTAAACATTTCCTTCTCTCCGGTGGATTTTATGATTTCCATATCTTTAATATATTCTACTATACGGCGGCGCAAAAAAACACCCTCGTTTTTGACGGGGTGTTTTTTATGTTTGTTAGCCTTTGATGAAAATATCTTTATTCAAGTCTTCCGCTCCTCCTATCCTAATGAGATTAAGAATCACGTCTTTGCCGTTAAGCTTGGCGGTAATGGAAGCGTCTTTTGAAGCGTTAAACACAACTTTAAACTTTTTGGGAGTAATCACCTGCGCGCAAACTCCTTCTCCAGCCTTGCTCTTAAGTTCTATAATAACCTGTTCAGGGAAAGACTCAAGCACAGTGGCGGTAGCGGTAAGCTCATGACAAGGTGTCGGCAAATCCACATCTCCGGCCACGGTATGCACGCCGTTTTCAAAAAGGTGCTTAGCCGTTATTCTTTGCGCGACGCCGTTTTTATCTATTTTTACATCACCCGTGTTTTCGCTCTTATCGCCTTTGCCGAGAAAAATAAAGGCCATAATTATAACCGCGATTGCAAGCAACAAAACAACTATATTCTTTTTGCTCATGTTATTTTATGTTTTTAATATAATAATAATTTTTTAAATAAATGGCCAATTACAGGCCTTATCGACTTGTTTTCTACATTATAGGGCATTTCAAGTTTTTTGTCAGCTTCATTTTATGTCCGTAACCAATACCACCTCTTTCATCTCAAGAACCGCGGCGGCGGGTATTTCGGCCAAATCGGCTTTATCGCTTAACACTTTAGCCAAAATTTCTTTTTTATTTTCACCGCGGACGTACAACAACGAAGCGGCAACCTGGTTTAAAAGAAAATCTATGGTTACAGTGATTCTTTCCGCGTGTTTGTTTTTCTCAACTGGCGCGCGATAGCCGATCACCCATTTGTCACTGCTCCGAAAAAGTTCCGAGAATTTTTCTTTATCTTCCGGAAACGGCAAAATGCCTGCCGTATGGCCGTCTTCTCCCACCCCTTGAGTGATAATTATTTTCCCATCAGGATTATTTTCTTTCCATAGTTTTAATTCTTGCTCAAACCTGTCGGCAACTTCTCCCAGACTCTCTCCTTTTTTAGGCCGAGTGTCTATGTCCAAGATTCTATTACCTAACAGTTTTCTCAGATTTGCAAAATTACTGTTTGCTTCATCTTGAGTATAACGTTCGTCTAAAATGGTAACGGTATCTCTCTCGGTAAAAAAGTTTTCCGGCAAACATCTCGCAATCTCCAGCGCTGATCCGCCGGAAAACATAAACAGCCTCGGCGCGTCTTTGCATTCGCTTGCCATCTTCGCAAACTCCGCCGCCGCTTTTTCGGTCGGATTATTTTTTTCGTAAATAATTCGCAATGGTTTATTTTAAATATTGTGATTATAAATCAATCTTCGGTTTCTCACCTATCTCGTAAAAATCAAGCTCCGGCGAACCTCTCTTCCACGTCATTATGATAGGATCAATAAACTTCCAAGCCGCTTCCACTTCTCCGCTTGTGGCAAAAAGAGTTCTGTCTCCGGCAATACAATCGTACAAAACTTTTTCATAAGCATCTGGCAACCTGTTTATATTTTGTCCATTCCCGTTTTTCTCTTTCTCATACTCAAACTTGAGAGACTGCTCTTCCAGCTTAAAAGCCATGCCCGGTTTCTTCACCCAAAATTTCATTTCCACGGCTTGCTTGGGTTGTATGGAAAGAGTAAGAATATTTTTATGATTGTGCGAATCTTCATCTCCGCAAACGCAATGAGGCGCTGCCTTAAACTCCACCACGATCTCCACCTTGCTTTCGCCGAGCGCCTTGCCCGACTCAAGGTAAAAAGGCACACCCTTCCATCTTTCATTTTCTATGAATGCTTTAACGAGAAAGTAAGTTTCCGTTTTTGAATCTTTTAAAACACCCTCGGTGTCCAGATAGCCTTTGTACTGAGCTCTCACGGAATTGACCGCCGCCTCTTCTTGAGAATATATCTTGAGCGCTTGGAAGACCTTGGCCCTCTCTTTTATTATATTTTCCGGCTCAAAAACGCCCTGGTTTTCCATCGCGATAAGAGCAAGAATTTGCAGCATATGATTTTGCCCCACGTCACGCAGTGCGCCACTTTCGTCGTAAAATGAGCCTCGCCCTTCTATGCCAAAATTTTCGTACAGTTTGATATGCACTTTTTCTATATCACCGTTATGCCAAGAATCTTCAAAAAGTAAATTAGAGAAACGAAAAGCCAAAAGATTCTGAACCGCGTCTTTGGCCAAATAATGATCTATTCTGAAAATTTGTTCTTCTTTAAAAAACGCTGTTAATTGACTATCAAGAGCCTTGGCCGTTTCCAAATTTTCGCCAAAAGGCTTCTCTACCAATACTCTCGCCCAGCCGGCTCCTTCGCCGCCGCAAGGCGTATTCAAACCGGAGGCGGAAAGGTGCTTGAAGATATCTCCATAAGAAGATGGCGGTACCGAGAGATAAAAAAGCTTGTTCATGCACATCCCCGCCTCGGCATCCAGCTTAAGCAAAAGATAGGAAAGATCCTCGTAAGTGCACGATTCTCCAGAGCAACCTTTCTTGTAATAAATATTCTCCAAAAATTTTCCAATCAATTCTTTGCCATGTTCGTGACCTTTGGCCACGATAGCTTCTTCCACCAATTTTCTGTAATTCTCATCAGAAAGTTCCTTCCTTGAAATACCTATCACCCTAAATACTTCCGGCAGAAAGCCTTCAATATACAAATGAAAAAGGGCCGGCAATAGTTTCTTTTTACTCAAATCGCCCGTCCCGCCAAAAATCACAATGGCCGTCGGATTATTTTTAGAATTTTCTCTCTTATTATTGTTCATAACCGGTATTATAGCAGATTAGCAGATTTTGATTAACAACGTATATCTGAACATCGGACGTCCAGATATTATTGCGTTAATTTAATGCTTCCGCCGGCGTTATCTATATTACCATCGTCATTATAGTAAGTGTTTACTCCGGAAGAACAAGTTTCCGCGTTATCGGTCGGATAAGTTTTCCCGCCAGACCAATCTGTTTTTTGGCAAACTTTATTTCTCCACCTGAAAACATACTCGGTCGCCGTAACATCGGATATGTTAGACGAACTTATCGTGACGGAAATTTTTTGCGTGGAAGGATCGTCGTTGGAAGAATTGTAAACGGCTTCTATGTCTTTGTTGGAATCGCGACTTACGTTATCTATGGAAAAATATCTCGTGTATGTTATATCCCCCACCTTAACACTATCATCTCCCGATTGTAAAACCCATTTTCCGTCGCTTTGGCCCGGATAATAATGGCTGGAAGAACCTTTGCCGGTTACGGGATCGCCCGTGCCGTCCGGCGGTTTGTACAAATCCAACCAATTTTCAGCAACAACCATTCTGACCGCTTCAAAAGTCTCTTCGGCCAATTTTAATGCGGAATCTCTCTCTCCTGCCGTTTTATTGCTTCGCAAACTGACAAAAATCGTTTGAGAACCGATTGTTATAATAACAGCCAAAACAGCAATGACTATGATTATCTCCAGCAAGAGCATTCCTCTGTTTGTTTTTAATTTTGACATTTTAATATATTGTTCCGGTCGGCGTTACGGTTATCGTTTTGGTGATACCGTCTGGGCTTGACAATGATATCGTGGTGGTCGCCGTGGTCGTTCCCGCTATTTTGCCAAAAATTATATCGGCCGTGGCAACCGGATCGGTAAAATATATTCCTTGAGGCAAATAGGCGATGCTGTTAATTGTTTTTTCCGCGTCATTGTAACCAGTCGGTGTTGAAAAAACTTCATAGTAATCATCGTTTACGCCATTTACAAAGTGAACTCCCCATTTTCTTCCCGACATGCCTGTCATCGCGTTTGTTCTGGCTTCTTTTAAAAAAGCGACGATTGATTGCGATGATGAATCAACTTCAATCTTTTTTATTATTCCTCTGAGTAAGGGCGAGCTAACTGCCGCGATGACGGCTAAAATGCCGATAACAATCACCAACTCAAGAAGAGTAAAGCCTTTATTTGACATTTTATGAAAACTTACCGACTAATTGATATACCGGCAAGAGCACGGATAGGGCAATCGCTCCGATAATCAACCCCATTATCAAAAGCATAATCGGTTCAATCATCGTCGTCATATCTTTCAGCGTGTTATCTATTTCCTCATCGTAAAAATCGGAAAATGTTTTCAGTACGCTTTCCATAGAACCGGTTTGCTCGCTGACGGCCAACATATTGACAAAGATATGAGGAAAAAGATTATTATAACCGCCAAGAGCTTTGGATAATGGAATGCCGCTTTTGATTTTTCCAATGGCTTTCAAAAGCGCTTTCTTGTAAAGACTGTTGCCTACCGCTTCCGCCGTTAGTTCCAACGCTTCCATGATGACAAGACCGCTTCCAATAAGACCTCCGAGCGTCCGGCTTAATCTGATTAAGGCCGATTTTTTCACCAAATCTTTAATAACGGGAATTCTTAAGGAGATTCCGTAAAAAATTTTCCGGCCAAAATCGGTTTTGCGAAAATAGAAAAACAGCCAAACAAAAAAGATAAACACCAATAAATCCGCCAATATGCTCTTGGATAAAACTAAACTTATTCCCATAAAAATTTTAGTTATCATCGGCAATTCCACGTTGCTAGCCGCGAAAGATTTAGCCAATCTCGGTAAAACAAAAACTAAAAGCAAAATAATTATACCCGCGCTTCCGGTCATTAGTATGGCGGGATAAGCCAGAGCCGAACGGATTTTTCTTTTCAGAGAATATTCTCTGGACATATATTTGGCCAGTTCCGCGAAAGATTCGCTCAAGTTGCCGGAAACCTCGCCAGCTTTTATCAGACCGACAAAAACCGGCGGAAAATATTTTTTATAATAAGAGAATGTGGCGGAAAGAGGCTGACCTTTCTGGATGTTGAACTTGGCTTCGCCGAGAATTTTTTTTATTATTTTTTTCTCCGAATCATTTATAAGTATGTCCAGAGACTCCGTAATGCTTATGCCGGCTTTTATCATTATGGAAAGATTGCGCGATATCATTATCAAGTCAATAGGTTTTACTCGCTCAAACAAACTCATGGACAATCCGGAAGATCCTTTTACATCTCCTTCCTTCTCAATAAGAATCGGGCTCATCCCCTTGGCCTCAAGACTCAAAATCGCCTCATTTTTATTGGCGGCGTCAATTTTACCTTTGGCGATGGAATGTTTTTTCTTGTCCACCGCTTCATAAATGTAGGTCGGCATATTTATTCTTTAATAACCCTTAATACTTCTTCAATAGTTGTTATTCCTTTTTCCACTTTACTGAACCCGTCTTCAAACAAAGTCCGCATCCCCTCTTTGATGGCAAGTTTCCGTATCTCGCCGACCGGTCTCATTTTTAACATAAGATCTCTTATGCCTTCACTTATTTTGAACACTTCAAATATGCCGATCTGTCCATGGAAACCGGTAAGATTGCATATTTTGCAACCCTTTCCGCGAAAAAATCTTTCCGGCATGCCTTTTTTCCCATCATGTCCGGTCAAAGCCAACTGAGATGAGATCATCTTTTTGACATCCGCGGTTATGGAATATGATTCTATGCAAGAAGAACATATTTTCCTGACAAGCCGTTGAGAGATCACCATATTTATCGTGGAAGAAAGCAAAAACGGCGCCGCCCCCATATCTATAAGTCGAGGCAAGGCTCCTGGCGCGTCATTAGTGTGCAAGGAAGATAGTACGAGATGCCCCGTCAAAGAGGCGTGAACGGCAATGTCAACAGTTTCGCTGTCTCTAATCTCGCCAATCATTATGATATCCGGATTTTGTCTGAGCAAACTTCTCAAACCGTTGGCGAAAGTTACTCCGGACTTGGTGTTTACCTGAGTTTGATTGATACGAGAAACTTCATATTCTATCGGGTCTTCAATCGTCGTGATATTAACCGTCGGCTTATTGAGGATATGCAGTATGGCGTAAAGCGTGGTCGTCTTGCCGTGTCCGGTCGGACCGGTAACAAGAATCATTCCGTGCGGTTTTTTGATTTCGTCCGCCACTATTTCAATTGATGTTGGCGATATGCCTACTTCTTCAAGAGTTAGCGGGCGAGCTGAACTTTTAAGTAATCTCATCTCCACTTTTTCTCCGTGGAAAACCGGCATGATGTTGACACGAATATCTATGTTTATATCTTCAAGCTCAAACTTAAAGCGTCCATCTTGAGGAACGCGGTGTTCGTCTATAAGCAAATTGGCCAGCACCTTAACTCTGGCAACCAAAATCGGCGTGATAATCTTGGGCATATTGAGAATCTCCTGCATTATTCCGTCCACCCTGTAGCGAATAAGTATCTCGTTGACAAGCGGTTCAAAGTGAATGTCTGAAGCGCCTAAAACCACGGCATGTTCTATTATACTGTCCAAAATGGAGACAATGGGAATAGACTCGGCCATTTTCGCCAAGCCGGCTTCTTGGTCATTAACAAGCGAAAAAGACTTTTCTATATTTTCCGAGACTATTTTATTGAAATCAGAACCAATCTTTTTCTTATATTGCTTAAGACCGTATTTAAAACTGGACAAAGTCGTATAATAAACTTCCACCCAGCAGTCAAATTTTGCCCTGACAAATTCAATAGTGTCATAATCAAGAGGATCCACCATCGCCAATTTGGCGATTTTTTTCTTGGCGTCAAATTCAAAGATTATGGCATTTCTGGCTTTGGCGAAAGTTTCCGGCAGCATTTCAAGCGTTTCAAAAGCTATTGTTTCATCTTTCAAATCAACGATTTTGACTCCAAAATAAGGCTGCAAAATTTCAGCCAGATAATTTTCCGTTATAATTCTTTGCCCCATCAAAACATCAAGAATATTCTGCCCAGACATGACAGATTCATCCTTGGCCGCTTGGTAGTCAGCCTCATCCAAAATATCAGAACTCAAGAGAAGTGATTTTAATTTTTCTTCGGCAATTCTCATTGCCATCATTATACCATAATCAAATTTTTTTAGGATACTATTCTTTGCGAGCACCACCCCACTTGGAAGCTTCGCTTCCAAGTGGTAGTATTTGAGTATATGAAACGCAAGGTAAATTTTGTGACAGGCGAGTTTTATCATATTTACAATAGAGGCGTTGACAAGAGAACAATCTTTTCTGATACCTATGATATGAAAAGATTTTTTCAAAGCATGGAAGAATTTAATGTGGAAAAGGCTATAGGTAGTATTTATGAAAACTCATTTTTGAAGAAAAACCAACTTGGAGGCGAGGCCTCCAAGTTGGTGAATTTTGTTTGTTATTGCTTAAATCAGAATCATTATCACTTTGTTTTAGAGCAGGTTTTAGATGGCGGCATTGAAAAGTTTATGCAAAAACTTGGAACAGGATACACTATGTATTTCAACAATAAATACAAAAGAACAGGATCTCTTTTTCAAGGAGTTTTTAAAGCATCACATATAAATTCCAACGAATACCTCTTGCATGTTAGTGCTTATGTTAATTTGAATAATCGTGTTCATAAAATAGATAACAGTTTAAGTTGGAACAGTTGGAATGAATATATCGGAGAGAAACCAAGCGATTTTTGCAAGAAAGACATTATTCTCGGGCAATTTGACAACAAAGATGAGTATAAAAAATTTGCGGAAAGCTCTCTTGTTGATATCTTGGAAAGAAAAGGAAATGAAAAAGATGTTGAAAATCTCTTATTGGAGTAAGTAATATGAATTGAATATATGACAACTTGGAAGCTTCGCTTCCAAGTTGGGTAAAAACAAAGAAAAACCGCCTGTTTTAAGAGGCGGTTTTTCTTTAAGCGATTTAAACCTGAAATCTACAAAGACAGTTTTGATCCAATCTCATAGCGGCCAGTTTCATTGCCACCATCAGTTGTCATCTTGTCTAAATATTCAGAACTCTCAAGAACAGTGCTGACCTCAAAGGTTTTATCGCTAGAATTGCATTTATACCAATATGCGTAGTCTCCGCTATTAGTAGGATCTAGCGGCAAGTTTGATATCGGAGAACCTCCTCGCAATGTGCTAAAGTTTACCGGAATCCAACCTGTGCTATCTACCGGCATATCAGGAGTCGTTGAACTGCTTTTAAGACTGCCGCAACTCGTATCCGCCATATTACCGCCTAAATATGGCGTTGAAGTGCCGGTGAGATACAAGCCAAGAGCGGTTTTCAAAGTTGCCAAATCGGACATTCTTTGAGTGTCCCTGGCTTTCTTCATGGTCTCCGCCGGATTGAGCACCAAAATGAGGGTAACCGACAAAACAGCGATTATGCCGATGACGATTAGAAGCTCCAGCAATGTAAAACCACTTTTTCTATTGTTTGCATCTTTCATAAATTGTTTAAATTTTTCTAATAATTAATAATAAATTTTACGATTGTTTATATTATATTACAGGCGTCTTAAGCTTGCAAGAATTCCACTTGGAAGCGAAGCTTCCAAGTGGATTATTCCAAGTATTGCTTGACTTTGCTCACTATCTCGTTAATTTTTGAATTTGATTTTACCACGTACTCCGCGACTCCCAAATCTTTGGCTTTTTTGATATCAGAATCTTGACCAAGATTGGAAAGCACGATAACCGGAATATTTTTCCATTTTTCTTTCTTTTTCATAGCCGCCAAAACATCAAATCCATTCGTTATCGGCAACATCAAATCAAGCAAGACAATATCCGGGATTTTATTTCCATAAAGCATGGCCATCGCCTCATTCCCGTCGCTTGCGATCATTACTTCAAATCCTTCTTTTTCAAACTTGACTTGATAAATCTTTATCAGAAATTTATCGTCCTCCACGACAAGAATTGTTTTTTTATTTTCTTTTTTGTCCGCCATTTTGCTATTATATAATTTTTATCGTCTTTCCGCCATCATACCGCCAATTTCACTTCTCCTTTTTGACGCTTCATACCCGTCATCGGAATGGTAAAATAAAAAACGGATCCGTCAAATTCTGACGACTCAAACCATGTTTTGCCGCCCCATCCTTCCACTAGCAGCCTAACGAGAGACAAACCCAGCCCCGAGCCTTCGGGCACCGCCTTTAAAGCGTTGGTCGCGCGGAAAAATTTTTCAAAAACTTTGTCTTGTTGGTTTTTCGGAATGCCGATGCCTTTGTCTCTTATTGAAAACTCCACAAAATCCTCGCGGGCGATAATTTTTATTTTAATCAAGCCTTCTTTAGGAGAATAGCGGATTGAATTGGAAACCAGATTTTGAATAACTTGCCCGACCATGTCTTTATCCAAAAATATTTTAGGCAAAGGCTCCGGATCTATAATGATTTCTATTTTCTGTTTCTTTGATTCTACAACGGAATCAAAGATGGAAATGATATTTTTCGTCACCTCTTTCAAATCGCTCGGCCGTGGTTCAATTATAACCCTGCCCGCCTCCACTCTGGCTATTTGCAGCAAAAGATTCACGACCGCTATCATACGCTCCGTTGATTGATAAATACTAGATGTGAAATCTTCCTGCTCTTTCGTCAATTTTCCAACATCGCCGTTTAAAAGCATTTCGGAAAACCATTTTAAAGAAGTGAGCGGGGTTCTGAGCTGGTGAGACGCGGTGGAAATGAAATTCATTCTCGCTTCGTTGAATTTTTTTTCAATTGAAGCGTCTTGAAAAACTATTATTTTTATAAAATTTTCTTTTTTGCCATAATCCGTAGTAGTAGTAGTAGTAGTAGTAGGAAAAAATTTACCGGAGACAGTTTCAAAGAAAATATTATCTTCCAATTTTATTTGCCTATCTTGAACTATCGCGGAATCATCCCATGAGATTTTTTCTTTGCCTTTATGAATAAAGATTATTTTGCGAATATCAGCGCCTTGCATCTTACCAAAACTGACGCCAAGCAAATCTTCGGCTGATTTATTCATCATCAGCAGGTGAAAATTATTGTCAATAACCAATAAACCGCTGCCCATCGCGGAAACGATTTTTTGGGTCTTGTTTCTTTCATTTTTTAAACTCTTTTGTATTGCCAGCAAATCGTCAAAGATATTAAACACGATTTCAGAGGTGCGTTTGGCGTCCTCATTCATAATTTCAAGTTCTTTTACTTGCTGACTTAATTTTTCGTTAAAAATCTTTTTTTCCACAACTCTGCCTAATTGCGATCCAATTTGATTGACAACGCCTAAAAAATAGTAGTCCGGTTTAAATATGTTCTCGCAAAAAAATTCCATGACCGCCGTTATTTTGCCTCCACTTATTATCGGCAAACCAAAGGCTGCCTTTAAACCCAATTCTTTTCCCATTCTTGATCTGGGAAAATTAGAATCTTTGGTAATGTCCACTATCCAAGCCGGCTTGCCGATGCCCAAAATTCTGCCGGGCAATCCCTCGCCTATCACAAAAACCGTTTTCATCGTCAGCTCGTAAAAGTTTATGAATTTTTCTCTATCGCTTATAAACCACAAATCGGAAGGCTCCAGCAAGTTTTGCTCATTAACAAAATAGATATGTCCGACCGGCCAATCAGTAAACAGACAAATCGCGTTGAGCACAAGCTGAAACGCCTCTTCCGCCGTCGCGCTCTCGTTGGCAGAAAAAGCCGATATCTGCAAAAGATTGTTAAGCCCTTGAAGATACTGGGCTTCGTTTTCTTTTCCCGCGGCGGATGGAAATTCCGTTATTGTTTTATTTTTCAGCTTGAACATTTAAACGCGATACATTGAAAAAATAATGCTCGGGATGACCGGCTCATTGAGCGGCTTTGTCGTTAAAAGCCCCATTCCGTTATTGATGGCGCTTACGGACATCATTACTTTTATTATATCCCCGGCTTTAAACGGCATCACTGCCTGGCACACCAGCACGTAGGTGTCGCCAACCACCAAGCTTGATGGGACGCTGGCGCGGACGTTGCTGTTTGGAACATCTCTGTCGTTGACACTTAACCATAGATCAATGAAACGCAACAACGAACCGGATGTTCTTCCCACCTGGCCGGCCGCCACGATGAAATAAATTCCGTCACTGACAATCTCTATATCCTCAGGATTATTTTCCTCGTTGTGTTTAACGCCGGAAATAAAATCGTTGGTATTGAACTTCACCGGAACAGGATCGGTGGTTACAGGCTGTTGATCGGAAAGGTCAGATAACTGCGCGAAAACAGGTAAATTATTTATTTTTTGCTCTTGTTCCATATTGATTTGACTTAATAGATTACCAATAAATAAAGACTCCGTCTTCTTCCGCGACTATCCTTGTCTCCAATTCCGCCATTGCCGCCGACAAATCGGAAGAGAAGGAAGCAGTGTCGTTTTGTATCATTTCCGCTTTATCGTATCTTTGAGTAAAATCTTTAACTACATTCAAAAGTTTCGTCATTTCCGCGATAAATTCCTTTATATCGTCAATGTCAAATCCCTGCCCTTCCATCTTTTTTAAAAGGGGTTGATAAAAAGCGCAATTTTCAAACTCAGCGTGATTGGCCAATTCAATATTGAATTTTCGCAGTTTATCCGGAATATCTCCAAAATCAGACCGACTTTTTTTAATTTCATCCGATATCTCTTTTAATTTGTTTTTAAGATCAACGTGTTGACCCTTTAACACTTGGATAGTGTCTCCCGAGCAAGCCCCGTCATTTGAAAATTCTTTTTGATCAGACATATATTTTTTTATTGATTAAATTTGTTTTTTAAACTTTCAACCTCTTTTTTTAATTCCAAGATTCTCAATTCTCTTCCGAAAGACAGCTTTTTAAACATCTCCAGCTCCTTTATCTTTTCTTCCATTACGGCTGTCCTTGTTTTCAGAACATCATCCTGTTCTTTTTTTATTTTCTCAAAAACTTCAATCTTCTCGCGCAACTCTTTTTCCAACGACAAAACCAGTTTCGTGAAATGACTTTCTTTTTCTTTCAAGTCTTGTTTAATCACCTCCACTCCTTCAAGCATATTATTGAAAGCGAAAGATATATTTCCAAGTTCGTCTTTCGCCTCAACGGGAAATCGTATGTTGAAATTATTATCGGCTATCTCCTTGGCTTTTATAGCGATTAAATTCAACCGGCGGTAAAAATTTTTGGCCAAAAGCAATGAGCCTCCAATCGCGACAAATAAAGCCACGGAAATGCTTCCGAAAATGTTACCTCCGGCTCCTTTCAAAACATTAGCTATTTCCATTAATTGAGTTTCGGCTATTATAACAAGACCGTCTTCTTGGAGGCAAGAGGAGCTGCCGAACACTTTTTCTCCAAAATAATTCACGTACTCTTTTACCCCCTCTTTCGCGTTGTCAAAGCAATCAATGACAAGTTCGGTCTCATTGTGCAGTTTCAGAAAAGCGTCTCGGACAAATCTGGAATCGGAAACAAAAAGACGGTCGCGATTCACCATATAAATTTCAGCGGTTTTATAAAAATTCAACGGAGAATCGTTTTCTCCGCCAAACAAAACATTCGCGAGATCATTGCTTTTGGCAAAATGCATAAGCATTATTGCATCTATAGGCTCCTCGTTTCCATTTTCAGGATTTAAAACAAATAATCTTGTCGTGGTGCGAATCATCGATTCTAAATATTCGTCTTGTTCTATCACTGTCGCGCTCGTGACAAAAACTTCTTTACTTTCGCTTCGTATCGCTTCATTGTATCTTAATGATTTATTTCTTATCTCCTCCAACCCTTCATCAAGACCGATTCTGTCTTGGCGCGAAGAAGCGATGACTACTCCGTTTTTATCCAAAATGTCTATAATTTTTACCGATGGGTCATAAAGTATTTTTTCTTTTTTTAAATAATCGCTTAATTCCGCAACCGCATCTTCCGAACCGGATTTTACAATCTCTTCCGTCAGTTTCTTTATTTTCCCATCGGATGCCCAGTCAACCGTTCTAACCTTTATCGCTTCAATAAAAGACAAATACGCCGATGCCGACACGCTCGTCAGAGAATGCAGCATATTTTCCGTCTGTATTTTGGTCAAATTGACGGAATAATTCCTGACATAGAAAAATAATCCTCCAAACAAAAAGAAATAAAACGCGAACAGCAACAAGAAAAATTTGGTGAAAAATTTCATTTATCTAATCCTATTGTAATAATAATATCGTATTTGTTTTCTTTGTCCAAATCTTCTATCATAACCGGCTCGTATTTTTTACCGACAGACTCATTTAAAATATCGGTAAAATCTTTTTTCTCCGGCTTGATTTTTATGATTGTCTCCGGTGTTATTTTAGGAGCGTTTCCGATTTCAGTTGATATAAAACCGTCTTTAACCAATATCTCTTTTAATTCAGCCGCCACTCCATTTTTCCCGGACCCGTTCAAAACCATTATTCTTATAGAGGTTTTGTCCAATTCAATCTTAACCGGCTCCGAGCTTGAGGCAGAAACCTGTTCCTCCAACTGGATTGGTGTATCTAACGCTTCCGGAGAAGATGACGAAACCGCCAACGCGTCATTAATCTGCGAAACAGGGACGGCAATTTTATCGCCAATTTTCTTCTTAACCGATTCAAAAGTTTCCAAGTCAACCTTTGTCATTTTTGATTCAAGCAACTCATTATTGACAGAAAAAGCCTTATTGAATGAAGCGGAAAGAAACCTGACAGAGTATACAAAGAAGAAAACAGTGGTCACTATCATAACTCCGGTGGAAATCGGATAAATTATTTTTTTGAATTTTATTTTTTTGATGTTAGACATTTGTTGTATTTCACCTGACATTCAATCTTGCTTTCATTGCTATGGAAGAATTATCCAGCCAGCCAAATTGGCCGGATCTTATTTCCAGAGAATAAATGGAGGAAAAATAAGGCAAATTTTCAAAGTCTTTCATATAATTTATCAAGGTAATCAAGTTTCCATTAAGAGTAACCGTGTAATCTATGGCCTTTCCGTTTGGATCGCTGAAGCTCAAATTTTGAGACAACGACTGCTTTTGAGCCAAGTTTTCCAATGCCCCCATAAAAGAGAGAATATTATCGGCGGGAGGAAAAGCGTTGGTGATTCTCTCCGCTCCATTACCCAGAATTTTAAAATCATTTTCCAAACGAGCGTTCATTTCGCTTCTTTTTTCCAAAGCCATATTGGCGGCACGGCTTTCGGCGACGAAGCTGGATATTCCTGCTATTTTCTTGCAGGAATAAGAAATTATAATGGTAGCAATTACAATAGATAATATTATTTTTGCCGATTGCTTGACTATAACCGTATAAAATTGTTTTTTACTCAGCATGTTTGTCTATTACTCGTTTAACATAATCGGAGTTTTTAATTTGAAGGTCATGGAAAAAGGGATATTTTCTTTCATTCCCACATTGTTTATCGGCACATTGACTTCCGTTATCAAAGGAGATTCTTCCATTATTTTTTTAAACAAATTCAATTGAGGCCGGCTTTTGGCAATCCCCGCCATATTAAAGTAATCATTCACGGAAGACGCGGATAAACTGCTTACGGTTATGTCATCTATTTTTCTCGCTTTCAGTTCTTCTAGAGCGACGCTCCATTTTGGGGTTTCGTTAAGGATTTTATTTGCCATTGCCACCAACTCGTTAAACTGAACGGCTTTTTCTTCCAAACCGGCTCCGCTTGGATTTGGATTTGAATTTAAAATTGAAAGCTTGTCGTTAAAATTCTGCCTCAAGGAAATCATCATAATGAGCGTGGCTATGAAAGCAAAAGAAAAAAAGACGGATAAGCCGATAACCGCGCTGGAAATAAAATGCATAAAAGAAATGGCTCTTTGTTTTTCGTAAGCTTCTTCCGTTCCTATCGGCATCAGACTTACAATTGTATCGGACGAACGCGGCAAATTACCTCTTATGGCTGCTCCGACAGCGACAATCCACCTCGGCAAATCACTTTTAATTTCTTCTTTCGGCTCTATGTTTGCCACTAACTTTGGTTCTATCTGAATAGGTAAATTTTTAAAAGAAAAAGATTCTCCTTCGTTGTTTACAATTACAGTTCCGCGAACATTATTTTTAGTTTCATATTCATAATAATCAATAATTCTGGATAATTCTTGGTCAAAATCTTTCTGGTTGGGGTAAAAATTATTCAGCAAGAATCTGGAAAAATGGACTGCTTTCCCGCGAGTCAATAAAACATTAAGTCCGCTTTTTTGTTTCATCAAAATAGCGACTGAATAATCGCCTTCATCTCCAATAGCCCTCGCGGCACTTTGACCGTTTGTTTCTATGGCTACCGCTTTAAAACCGGCTTCAGTCAAAACCGCGATATAATCATCTATCACTTCTTTGGGAATGGCGGATAAAAATACTTCATTTCTTCCCTCATCTTCCATTTTCTCCCAATCCAAATATGCGTTTTCCGGTCTAAGTGGCAATTGGAAATCTATATTTAACTTCATGGCTTCTTCCAATTTTTCTCCAACCACTGTTTTGGGAAATGAATACACTTTAGAATAAACTTTTTCCGAAGGAATGGAGACCGCAACGAAACTGATTTGAACTTTTGATTTTTTGAAAAGTTCTTTAAGCGTGGAAACAAGGACGGCTTTATTGATTATTTTTCCATTTTCAATCGTCTTCTTTCTAAGGGACTTTTCCCCGATTGGTCTGACGTAAAATTTTTCCGCTTTTGGTTTTTTAGCCTCTTTTTTAAGTGGCGATTTTACCAACTTTTTCCAGCTGGAAAAAGTTCTTTCTTTTCTTTCTTCCGCCTTTTCAAGAATGGCAAGGCGAACATAGCAGTCGTTTATTTCCAAACCGGCTATAACTTCTTCTCTTGTAAAAAATTTCAGCAGATCCATATTTTCAAAATTATACCAAACCATGCTCGCTAAAGCATTTTGAATATTCTTTATCTTTGATTTTTATATGTTCAGAAAGCCACTGTTTCAGAAATAACATCATCTCTTCGCCAACATCTTCTCCTTTCTCATATCTATTTTTAAAATCAGCTATCTTTCTTTCGTAAAAATGATGTTCTTCCGTATGGCTTTCAGTCTTGTCATATTTAAATTCTTTGAAGTATTTTTCTTCGGTGCCGAAGTGGAATTCAACATAAGCCGCTAAATCAAGAATGATGTTTTCTATAGACTCTGCTTTACCGCCATGAATATTGTTTGTCGCGACATAAAGGTCGTCTATCAATTTAAATAATTTTTTATGCTGAGCATCTATTATTTTGATGCCAACGCTATAACTCTGATCCCATTCAAAAAATGTCATAGTGATATTATATCATAATTAATTTATCATCTCACTCCACGTGGTTGTGGATATCTCGCCATCAAGTAACGAGTCAAAAAAAAGAATTTCCAATTATTGAAGTATACTTTATAAATTATTAAATTTTTCTATGGATAGATTGGCTTGTTTTACAACTATATTGTGAAGCGTGCCGATAGGCACGTCTTTATTGCCGCCATGCAGGGGCACGGTAACAATTTTATCCGCATTTTTCAGATAAACATGGCTTCCTCTTTGGTGAGTTTTTATAAAACCGATGGATTCCAATTTCTTGATAACTTTTTTGGCTGACAGAGGATTAAGTCTAGGCATTGGTCGGAGCGAATATTTTTATGTAAGTTCCTTCAGAGTGAAATGACGGTTTTGGCATTTCCGCCTTTTCTTTCATAATAGTTTCCATATAACCAAGAGCGGCCTCTTTGACATTAGCTTCAGCTTCAGCGAAAGAATCGCCAAAAGACGACACATGATTTAATTCCGGTATCACCGCCGTCACCTTTTTGCTCTTTTTATCAACTTCGTATTCAATTTTATACGCAAATTCTCGCTTTTTCATATTATACACAGATTACACCTATAATTTTAAAATAGCAAATATAAATTTTGCGCGATTGTGCGATACCGGATGTCCAATATTTGAACTAAACTAATTGGTTATCTCTCTCCACGTGGTTGTGGATATCTCGCCATCAAGTAACGAGTCAAAATATACGTCCACTTGAATTTTTCTAATGTTGTTATTAACTCGCCCTTCTGAAACTATGACCTTGGGAGAATTGTCCGAGCTGACGGTAATTCTGGCGCAGCCTTCATTGGCCGAACAGCCGCTGGTTTTATAACTGATAGTATAACAGCCGCTTGACGGAGAATCGCAAGTATAATTTTTGTTTCTGGCTATCCTCATAAGAGCGTCTTGAGCTCCGGCTTCCGCGTAATACAAAGCATTGGAAGATCTTGCGGAGCTAAGCGTCATTGAACTTTCCAAAAAGCCAGACAGAGCAACGCCGGTGCCAACAACCAAGATCATCGCCATTAGACCAATGACAATGGGCAAAGAAGCAAAGCCAGTATGACATTTGACTTGGAGGTCTCGCCTCCAAGTGGCTTCCATTCCAGTTTTGAGTTTTGACATTTTAATTTTCATTTATTTTCTAATCCCTACCGTCGTCTTTCGGCTTTCTATATATTGCTGTTCAGGATTAAGGCTTCTAAAACTTGAGGTGGCCATAATTTCAACACTAGTATAAGTTTGGTTAAGTATCGTATTGGTCGTCTCAAGTCTCTTAAACATCAATCCGGTAATTTCCGTGAGGCTGGAAGTGATGATCTCCGGCCCGGAACCGGCCGTTCGTTGAAGACGATTGTCGCTGGTAGTGGAATAAGAGATAGTGTTTCCGCCGACAATCAAGGTGAGAATACCTGTTGGAATAGCCGTATCGGAAGGGGTGATTATGTTAGCCGAAGAAGTTGCCGATCTTATGTCTTGGGCTATTTTGTCAAAAACAAAACGAAGATTTGAGCTCACTTCCGTTCTTGAATCGGAAGCTCCCTTGCCTTTGTTTATGGACATAAATATACCGGAAACCACTCCGCTTATTATGGCAAGAACGGCAAGATAAATCAGAAGTTCAAGCAAAGAAGAACCCTTGGAAAATTTCCAATTTTCAATTTTCAATTTCAAATGAATTTTCATTTTTAAAATTTTCAATTAATCTTACGGGCTCCAACTTACCACTACGTCATTTACTGTCGGCGTATAATCGCCGCCCGTTACGCAATCATTGGAACACAGCATGACTTTATATCGGTAATATCTTTTATTGTTTAACTGTGGATAGCACTTTACCTCGGCAGGAGTATTCGCGTATGGCGAAGCCGGTTCAAACCAACCACTGCCGTCACAACCGGCTCCGCCGATATAATTCCACGGACCGGACGAGCTGTTTGAAGTCGCCATCTGGAATCTTACTTTTCCGGTATTGCCCGTTCCGAGACTTCCTTTCCATAAAATGGAATTATACGCGGCGCCGGATGAACCGGTGTCAAATATGGAAGAATAGACCAATCCGGACACGACATATGCTCCGGTTTGCGTCGGGGGAATAATCTTGGTGTATGTAACTGTTAACTTAGCGTTAACCAAATTGACAATATTGTTGGTTTTTAAATGAATGTATCTGGTGTACTCACCGGCTTCTCTGGCGAAAGTTTTAAAATAATCTGTAACGTCATGATTGACGCTAAATGATGTCGGACGGCCTGATGAGTTTATGACGTAAGTGGCATCATAAGAAACCGGCGTGGAAGCGCTATTATCAACCGCCACATCCAAGTTTACCGATGAAGGATCGGCCACGCCTTTTATCTCTATAAAAGCGCTTTTGATGTCATCCAAAGGATCGCCGATGGAAAAAGTAAAAGATCTGTCATCGGTTCCATTAAGAGGAGTAGCTCTTTGAAAGAGATGGTACTTTGTCTTTTTGGTCACCACCTGAAAATCAACATCAGCATAAATTTGCGAAACTCTATATTCCGCGTCTTCCCATGAGCCACCGACCTGAACAGTCTTAACCCCCGCTTCAAGATTGGTCAAATCGGAAGTGGACCAGCTGGAGCTGGTGGAAGGATTGACACTCCAATAAGCGCTACAATATTTATAACCCGAAGAATCCAAACCGGAACAAGCCGTGCCTTCATAATCGGCGCCGGCCACTCTTAAAACCGGCCGAATCTCCTCAGCCGTGCCGACAACCTTCACATAAGAAATGACCCTGACTCCATTTATCGTTCCGGACAAAGAATAATTTTCAAGATTATAAGTCTGGAACGCGCTAGGAACGGAAGCGGTGTTATAACTCGCGTCTCCGTCGTTGTTTGGATAATCGTCAATATCGGCATATGTTCCGGTCCAATCCGAATGATAACCGGAAGCATCAGGCAATAAAACCTTCGCTTCGGCCGTTGTATTGAAAAAGAATGAAGCAATCAAAATTGCAAGGATCAATACTGACAATTTTTTCATAAATTTTTAATCCTATTACTGAGCTTTTGTAGAGGTTACACCCCTTGAGGTTGTTAACGTGTAGCGCCATGCCTTGAGATCCGTGTTGTAATACAGGGTTAGCGCCGATATCGTGGCATCCGAGTATTGAGGCAATTCCTGTAAACCGATAATCGCTTCATTTGAGTCTCTAAAATTTATCGGCAGATCGACGCCGACTGCCGATAAATCAATTTCTTTTTTGGAAACGATTTGGTCAGCCTGGATTATCACCTCGTATCCTTTGCCATTTTTTAATACTGAGGAAAATACCAACTGCCATTGACTGGATTTTCCATCAAGAGTAACCGCGCCCAATGATTTCACCATCGCAACTTTTGCGTCAGAAGACCACTCTTGCGCCGCCGGCATAGCTAGATCATAACTGCCTTTTACGGTTAAAATAGCTTTTGTAACAATAATTTTCTCTCCATCGTTTTTGGGAACAAGCGGTGTTTGTACATTGCCTTCACCGCCAAATCTACCTTCAGTTAAAGTGACTTTTTGCGTATCAGGTATTACCAGATCTTCATCTATAACTTTGGGTTTCTCTTTTTTATCTGCCATAAATGACAAATTATCGCTTTTATCATCCCGCAAAAAATAAACAGCCGAAAAAATAAATAACACTCCAAAAACAGAGCCAAGAGAAAGATAAATAATTTTATTTCTGTTTTGGCGAATAATTGCTGTTTCTTTTTTATTTTTTGATGAAGCCATAGTTATAAAAAATTAATTGATAATTGTTGTTTGTAAGTTTTTGGTTTTATTGCACTGGCGTATGATAATATGTTACCACAATTTTCGCCGAAAGGGCGGTAATATTGGTGCTTGCGTCAACAACCGTCACTTTGAGTGTATTGGAATTGGTCGGGTTTGACGGAGTGGCTATATTCAAATCAGAAGCTGAAACTTCATGAATGATGGCAAAAGGTGTCGTAGCGCCGGTTGCCGTTCCTACCGTATAAGTCGCGGCTGTTGCCGAATTAACCTGAACTGTTACTTGCGATGGCGGCGCGGAATCAGTGGAGAAAACTCCCGTAATTTCCACAAAAGCGCTCTTAATATTATATCCGCTTTCCGGAATCTGCGCGGTAAAAGTTTGAGAATACTGGCCATCGGATTGGTTCAATGCCGTCTGTTTGGATGTTACGAAAAATTCAGTAGTTCTGGTTTCCGCCTTGCTCGTGGTAAAAGTACAAGAAGTGTCGCCGCCCAAGCCATAACCTTTGCTTGTTTCATTCCCCGCCTCGTCTTTTGAACGCGCTCTGTAATAATAAACCGTATCAGGACTTAAGCCGGTGAGTATGATTTGCTGAGGGTCGCTGTTGTATCCGGAACTTGGCGCGCCGCAAGTTTCATTGCCGCTTCCCTGCGAACAAACGGAAGAAGTAAAATTCGTCGTGGTGCTGTATTGAACTTGCTTCGTGAAAGTTGAGGACATAGCGTCTGTAAGATACCAGATGATAGTCGCCCCGCCGGCGGTCAAACTGCCGTGCATCGGGCAAGAAGTGGTTATGGCCGGCGCCGTCGCGTCTATGTAAAAATCCACATCGTTTGGATCCGTATTCCCGCCAAAAGAAACCCAATCGCTCGGATAATCACCGGTGCCATCACAAGCGGATGTGTGCGTTCCGCCTTTATTGTGGCAAACTCTGGCTTGCCAATGATATTGGGTATTAGTGGAAAGAACGGTTGAAACTTGCCCCGTGGCAGGACCCGGGCCGGCTTGTCCCGTGCCTTCCGCCGTTACCGCGTTGGTAAAGGCCACGCCCACCGCTTTGGCTTCTATCTGCGGATAAAGAGTTCCGCCAGAAACTGAAGCTTGCATTGTCATCTGGAAATATATAGTGGTGGAACTGGCCGCCCCTCCAACGCTTATTGAATCCGTGTAGCCGGAATTTTTGAATTGATCGAGGACGGACGGGTTGCTAGGAGTATTGGAAAGCAAGGTTAAGTTTAACGCGTTGGAATCATATCCGTTTGACTTAACAACGACATTTCCAGAAGCGGCGCCGGTCGGCACTTTTACATTAACGCCAACCGTGGAAGAATCTCCGTTCGCCCAAGTATTAAGCAATGTCGCGTCAACGGCATTGTAAAAAGTTATTTTATTGTCCGCGTCAAGCGCGCCCGGGCAGCTTGCCGCGCCGGCTTGACACAAATGATTGCCGATAATTTCCACATTATCACCCACAGCCGGATTAACCGGATTAAATTCCGTTATCTTCGGCAACACCCTAAACCCATTGGAATCGTAAGCATTATCTTCTTTTGAACCGGTATCGGCGGCTCTGGTGATTTTAATATCTCCGAGATAAACATTATCCGCTATTGAGGTAGGAACAACCACGGTAATGGCGGTATCAGACCAAGTAACATCAACGGCTGGAACGAGAATGTCGCCAAAATTACCGATAAAATTAACCGCGCCTTCCGTAACTCCGAATCGTTTGCCATCAATGTTGATATTATCAGCTTCTCTGGCTTGAGTGGGTATATTGGTAACCTCCGGGTAAATATAAAAATCTCGTCTTGCATCATCTTGTGTTCCTCCGACAGTCGCCAACAGGCCTTTTCCTGATGCCGCTGTTCCTCCATAAGTGGTTACTTGAGTTGACGGAATAGTCGCTGAAATAGTGGTGTTGTTGGCGTTGTTACAAGTGAGAGTTGTGCCTTCCACTTGGATTGATATAGAACCACAAACCGTGCCGAAGCCGGCGCCGGTGATCGTAATATTTTGACCATTCCTTGCGCCAAGATTATTTAAAACAGCCTCGCTAATGTTGTCGTAGGAAGTAACATTTGGACGGATAGTGGTGGAGCCGGAAAGCTGAACCGGATAGGTTCCCGCTTTAGTTGTGCCGTTTTGCAAAGTAAAATCTGTTGAACTGGTTATTTCCAAATCAATCGCCTGCCCGCCAACAGCACCCATCGCAATATCAAAAACGACATAAACGCAAGTGTAATTACTCCCAACCGTCACCGGTATGCTTAAACCCGAAAGCGTCATTTTGTCTGTCGTAACATCAAAAGTATCACTCACTAATGTTTCAGTTCCATTATACGCGCAAGTAGCAACTCCGCTTTCGTATCTTATGCCCGCGTTAGCGCTTAAATTCGCGTTCGCGTTCACAGTGCCGGCTTCGGAAATAGTCAAAGCAGTAATAGTATCTGCGCTTCCGCTTGTTTGCTGAAAAGTAAATGCCGCGCCAACATATTGACCGGTGGCACCGGAATCAAGATTGACTGTTTGCGTTCCGCTTGAAGCCGCCGTAACTTGCGGTGGTGCTGATGTCGTCCCAGAACCCGCAGTACTCAAACCTGTTTGATCTCCATCCTCGTTTTTCGCTTTTGATTGAAAATCATATAGTGTGCCAGCTGTTAGTCCGTTGATAGTTAAGCTGGTAAGTTGCGTATCAGTTAACCAAACTTCGGTCACTGAAGCGTTACCTAAAGCATTCACCCATTTGCCATTCCAGTTGGCATCAGCAGTAGTAACCTGCACCGCAAAATTAGTTACGGGATTAGAAAGAGGGTTTCCATTTTCGTTGTTGGTAATAACAAGAGTGGTTTCAGTCGGAGAACCAACAGCCGGCGCAGTCGGCGTGTTAGCAGAAGTATATAGAGTAGTAATACCGGAATATCCGGTCTCGTTTGGAGTGCCAGCGTTGTCGCGCGCCTTTACCTTATATCCATAACATTTGTTTACCGAAAGCCCTGTGTCGCTATAAGTAGTGCCTGCCTGCCATCCACTATCCGCCGCACCTATGCCGACATTTGCACCAACACAAGCAGTGGTATCCAAAGCGAAATAATAACTAACTGGTGGAGTAGTGGCATCAGTGGCGGTGGTGGCAGTCATATCAATCTGCGTGGCGCTCGTATTTGACGGAGCCGTAGCAAAAGTCATTGGGTCGGGTGTTGGAGGTGTGGTGTCATTGGCAATAGTAAAAGTCAAGCCATTGCTTGTATATGGACTTCCCCCTCCTGTAGTAACCGTTACACTGTATCCGCCATTGGTTAGCGTTGGAGCATTAGCGATGATTTCAATATGAGTAGGTATGCCTGTAACTGTGGCATTAGCAGTTCCCCACTTTACATCATTACCATCGTCGGGAGTAGTGTTGAATGTAACGGCGGAGGGACAGGCTCCTGTTTGACACAAGTGATCGCCGGCAATAGTAGTGGATTGACCGTTCGGACCGGTATTTGGTGTGAGTGAAATAATTCTTGGTAAAATTCTAAATCCATCTGCCGAATATGCTAACCCTGTTTTGGAGTCAGAATTTCTGGTAATTCTAATATCGCCAAGATAAATACTGTCGCTCAAAGTAGTTGGCACAGTGACGGTAATAGAGGTATCTGACCAAGTAATACCACCTGTGGCAGGAACAGCAGCGCCGAAACCACCGACAAAATCAATAGTGCCTGCAGTAGCTCCAAAGTGATTTCCACCAAAAGTAATACTGTCGTTTTCTTTGGCCGCATCGCCACCGGGCCAGCTGGTGATTTTAGGAAGGATGATAAAACCAGCGGAATTATCAGATAAGGTATTGTCTCCTTCTGTTCCTTGATAGGCGACAACAGTAACCGAGTTGTTGGCGTCATTAATAGCTGAAGGTACCACTGCTTGAATAGAAGTATCTCCCCAAGTTGATATTGTTGCCGCTACTCCATCAATAGTTACCTTGTTAGTTCCTTGAGTTGTGCCAAATCTTGTACCGGTAATAGTAACAGTGTCGCCTTCTTTTGCTTCACCTACACCAGAGGGAGAGATGGAAGTAATATCTGGATATACTTTGAACGATAGAGGTGTGGTGTCCGCTTGAGAGTTAGCGGTAACTGTAAGATTGTTTCCATAAACGGTGATGGCTGATGGAATATTGAATGTAATAGAGGCAGCTGACCATGCTGTAACATTAGCAGTTGGTATTTGATAAGTTCCCACCTTGACATTGTTGGTGGCAGTAGAACGGTTAGCCGCTCCCGGATCAGCTCCGAAATTAGTACCGGTGATGACAATGGTTTGACCAACTCTCGCTCCGAGATTATTCAATCCCGATTCAGTGCTGTTGGTGAAAGAGGTGGCGTTGGGTGGCGTCGCCGCAGGCGTAAAAGTCCCAATAGCAACCCCGACATCATAGTTGCCATTGGTATCACGGCTGAAAACTTTGTAAGTGTAGGCCTGTCCATTAGTCAAAGCAGTAGTAGTACAACCAGCACTTCCTCCTGTACCATCAATCTTGCTTTGAACAGCGGAAGCAGTGGAGGAAATGACACAAGCGACAGTGGCAGTGGTAATAGTGTTACCGGCAGAATAGGCCGAGCCTTCGGCTGGGACTTCAGAACCAGCAGTGCCAGAAGCCCAACGGAGAACAACGGAACCAGAAGTGGTATTAAAATCAGCAGAGTTAGAAGCTGTCCAATTGATAGTGTTAGCAGTATCTCCGGCTGTACCAGAAACAGAAGTGGCGCCATTAGGTGAAAGGTTATCTAAAGTCATAGTAGCGCTACCAGAGTCAGTGCCCGCTTGTGTAGCATTGCCACTGGTAAAGCCAGTCACTGTGGCAGTGATAGCATACGAAGCGCCAGGAGGAACAGGCATAGAGCCGTGTGCTTTAGCCGTTAATTTAATTTTGAATTGAGTGTTAGTGATAGAAACAGGAATACCACAAGTAGAAAGCGAAGCGGAGTCGCCAGAAGGAGTTGCGGAACAATAGGTTACTGTGTCGCCGTCATTAGTAATCGCCACTGTTTGAATATATTGCCCCATACCAGCAGCGATGCCAATAGTGGCGGCGGTAACTGTGTCAGTACTACCATCTGTTTGCAATCCAAAAGAATCAACCAAAGCCGATGCTCCGGGAGCGATAGTGGCATTAGACGGCTCGGCTGTAACGAAGTTTGAGATGGTTGTGATGTAGGAAGGCGCGGAAGTCGTACCCGAGCCCGCCGTGCTCAAAGCCGTTTGGTCGCCATCCTCGTTTCTCGCTTTTGATTGAAAATTATATAGCGTTCCTCCTGTTAGTCCATTAACCGTCAAGCTGGTAAGCTGTGTGTCAGTCAGCCAAACTTCGGAAACAGAAGCGTTACCCGTAGCATCAACCCACTTACCATTCCAGTTAGCATCAGCAGTAGTAACCTGCACCGCGAAAGAGGTGGTTGGATTAGAAAGAGGGTTTCCATTTTCGTTGTTGGTAATAACAAGAGTGGTTTCAGTCGGACTGCCCACCGTCGGCGCGCTCGGCGTGTTGGCTGAAGTGTAAAGAGTGGTAATGCCAGAATAACCGGTTTCATTTGGAGTGCCGACGGAATCGCGCGCTTTTACTTTATAGCCGTAACATTTGTTTACATCAAGACCAATGTCGCTGTATGTTGTGCCTGCCTGCCATCCGCTATCAGCGGCGCCGGCGCCGATATTAGCGACAACACAAGAAGTAGTATCCAAGGCAAAATAGTAACTGACTGGCGGTGTCGTGGCATCAGTAGCAGTAGTCGCTGTCATATCAATCTGCGAGGCGCTCGTATTGCTCGGCGCCGAAGCAAAAGTCATCGGGTCGGGGGTGGGCGGGGTCGTATCAGCAGGTGGTGGCGCCGGTTTTAGCGCGATAGACATCATTGCCTTATAGGTATTTGTTGATACAGTAACAGCAGTTGCCCCATAATTTCCAGCCGTTACTTTTTCTCCGCTTGCTACACCTAAGGCACCTCCATTATTAGTATTTTTAGCATTATCGCTTTGCTCTGTGAGGCTGGAAAGATTGGCATTGGCCCAACCAGAAAAAACAGTTGTGCTATTTCCGTCAGGCAACGCGGTGGCGATAGCTGTCACTACAAGGGTATTATCTACGGTCGTAATGGCGCCGGGTATAGAACCGCTGTTATCCGCTACTGCTTCAACCCCACCAGCTGTCACATCCCATGGATCTCCAGTGGTGATAACTCCACTGTACGCGGATATTCTTGCGAATTGATGGTC
Organism: Parcubacteria group bacterium GW2011_GWA2_40_143; assembly: GCA_000996035.1. Lineage (GTDB taxonomy): Bacteria > Patescibacteriota > Minisyncoccia > UBA9983 > UBA9983 > UBA9983. The sequence continues at coordinate 29,865 of LBYH01000001.1, forward strand.
GCCGGAATCTCCCAAACTGGGGTTGCCTTGCGTTCCGTTATATCTTGACCAAAAGGCCGTAAGGCGAGTGCCGGCTGTGCCAGCCACGCCGGCGGTTTGTGGAGAATTGGTAACTTCTGTCCATGTTCCGCCACCTTGATTGGTAATAGAAACCGCTTGTGCTCCTGTCTCAACAAAAAGAAGCAAGATATCATCTGTTTGAATTCCTGACGGCAAGGCAGGAGTGATTGCGGCAGCGCCGGCAGCAAAAGTTCCATTGGCAATCCATACTGGCGCCGTGGCCGCGCGCGCTTCTTCAATTTTCCACCCCTCTTTCAAATTTCTTAACGAAGTAAACTTATCAACAACATTATCGTCTTGCGACAAACGCCATGCGCGGTCTACGATATTGCCGGTCTTAATATATCCTTCAATCGCGCCAGACAACATATAAAAAGGAATATTAGAAAACACCACGCCAAAAATCACCAAAACAATGGCGGAGTTGCGGAAAAATTTTAATAATTTTTTAACTATTTTCATCTTTATTTATTTTATCATCTAAAAACCAGATTCCCAAGTTATTCACAGCGACTATTGACATGAAATACGGGCTTGCTAATATGTAAATACAAATGGCTTCGGCCCGACTCCGCCATAAGGCGGAGGAAAAACCAGAAAAACTCAAGGCAATAATGCCTTGAGTTTTTCTATTAAGCTTCTAAAATCTTTTTCGCTTATATCTCCTATTTTTCGGCTTAATCTTTGCGCATCGATAAGTCGAATTTGGGATAAGATTGCGACACTCATAGCAGTGCCGCTAAAAGGAAATTCAAAATAATATTTATTTCTCTTTTTTGTTTTTGAGAGTGGAATTGCCCAAAAAATTTCATTGTTGAATTTTCGCATGACAACAATGGGTCTCTGGAAATCTTCTCCGACTCCATCTTGTTCAAATCCAACATTTGCTCCGACAGAACAAAACCATATTTCTTTCTCGTGAAAAAATGGCCGTTTTTCCACTTCATTAATTGTTGATTTTTTATTATGCCATTTTTGAAAATCTTTTTTCATTTTCATTCTGACTTATTCCTTATATTCTTTCACATAATTATACACCTTTTCTGAAATATCTTTAATGATTTCTTTTGCCTTTTGTTCGGTTTCATCTTTTATCATCACCGTAAGAATGTATGGACGATCCTTCTCATAAACAATACCGGAATCAAGATATATTTTTTTATCCTCGTCCACGCCAATCTTGTGCGAGAAGAGAATATCTTGAGGTAGACCACTTTGAATATAATTATAAAATGACGATTGCGATAAATATGAAAGCAGTTTTTGCGAGTTATCTTCGTTGGCATAAGAAGCAGAATACAACGCTCTTACTATAACTGAATATCTTTTAGCGCTTAAACTTCCATTAGTTTCCAAGAAACTATCTAATCCTATATGACTATAAACATCTTCTATTTCTTCCATCTCAAGATTTCGTACCAAAATAAAATGCGCGGTGTTATCTGAGTCCACCAATGAACGCTTGATTAAATCTTCTATGGTATGTGTTGTATTAGTTTTTTCTTTGTATAGAGTACCGAACTTATCGTCCTTATCCGTCGACATCAAAACCAGTTCATTCGTCCATTTCCAATTTCCTTTTTCAATTTTTTTTGCCACCGCCATTGCAACGGGTACTTTAAGGAGCGATGCCGGGTAAAATTCAGCGTCTTTATTCATTGAAATATTGGAACCCGTTGGCAAGTATTCAAAATAAATAGAAATATTCGGATCAGCTTCGTATTTGTCATTCAAATAATCGCGAAGTGGCTGAAAATTAATAATCAAATCTTCCTGTTTAATAAATTCTCTCGCGGGATTTAATAAATTATATTTGTCTTTCACAACATCGGAAGATTTTGGCTTGAAAAAATAAGCAAAAAAGTTGCTGGAAATCAAAATGAGAATAATAAAATACAAAAAATAATTTATTTTATTATTTTTTGTATTTATATCTTGTCTATTTCTTTTCATGTCTTTTTATTATACCACTTCCAAAAAAATACGCCTGTGGAAAACCGTCCCAGCCTAAGCACCCGATATCCGGACGTCGGACCTCCAGATTATTACAGTTTTATTCTCTTGAGCGTAAGGGCGTTGGCTACCACTATTACGGTGGACATGCTCATTATGATGGCGCCTATTTCCGGTCTTAAAAAAAAGCCGAGCGAGGCGAAAGCGCCAGCGGCGGCCGGAATGGCCACGACGTTGTAGCCAAGCGCCCAAATAAGATTCTGAATCATTTTGCCATAAACTTTCTTGGAAAGAATGATTAAACGCGCCGCGTCCATGGGATTGCTGCGCGTAAGCACTACGTCGCCGGCTTCAGCCGCCACGTCCGTACCGGCGCCAATGGCTACCCCGATATCAGCTTGAGCCAGCGCTGGCGCGTCGTTTACGCCGTCGCCGACCATCATCACCACGCTGCCGTCTTCCTGAAGTTTTTTGATATATTTATATTTATCTTCCGGCAATACTTCGGCAAAATATATTTCTATACCAAGAGCTTCAGCCGCGTTTCTTGCCGTTTCTTTGTTATCGCCTGTTATCATGACGGGCTTGATGCCCATACTCTTTATGGCTTTTACCGCCTCGTAAGATTCTGTCCTTATCTTATCGGCAAGCGCGATAAGACCGATCAATCTTCCGTCTTTTGCCACGAAAACAACCGTTTTGCTCTGCCTTAAAAAATCTTGATGCGGCTCTTTTCTCTCTTCAAGCACTTCGTTTTCCGCCATAAAACTTTTATTGCCTATCAAATATTCGCTGTTCCCCACTAAGGCTTTAACTCCCTTGCCAGCAATATTTTTAAAATCTCGGATTGACGCAAGCTCAATACTTTTTTCTCGCGCGTAATTCACTATCGCGTTTGCGATAACATGCGATGAATGTTTTTCCACCGAGGCAACAAGGCCTATAAATTGTTTCTCGTCTCCATAATCTTCCGTCAAAAGAGCAATGTCCGTTACGCCGAAACCGCCCTCCGTGAGAGTGCCGGTTTTATCAAACACGACATAGCTGGCGTTTTTTATTATTTCCAATTTGGAAAGATCTTTTATAAAAATTCCGTTTTTGGCGGCCAGAGAAGTGGCAATGGAAGTAACGGCCGGTATTGCCAAACCAAGCGCGTGCGGACAAGCTATTACCAATACCGTGATAGCTAGCGTAAAGGCAAAAACCAGCGGCTGGCCAAAAACAAAAGCCCAGATAAGCAAAGCGAGAACGGCGGCGGCGGCGGCGACAAAAGTCAAGACTCCGGCCGCTTTATCAGCCAAGCGTTGCGAAGAAGGCTTGGTTTTTTGCGCTTTGGCAATAAGATTTTTAATCTGCCCTATCGTTGAGTTTTCTCCCGCTCTGGTTATTTTTACGGTAAGCGAACCGTCCAAACAGATGGAACCGGCCACCACCTTGCTTTCCTTTTTCTTTTCAACCGGTTTTGACTCGCCGGTGATGAGCGCTTCGTTTACGTTAGCGCCGCCTTCTATCACCTCGCCATCGGCCGGCGCTTTCTCACCCGGCCTTATAAACACAATATCGCCTTCTTTAAGCGCCGATACGTCAACCTCTTCCTCCATTCCGTCTTTTATAACACGCGCCTTCTTTGGCAAAAGCTTGGCTATCTCCTCAAGCGCGTTTCCAGCCGCGGCGCCAGATCTGGCTTCCAAATAATGGCCAAACATCAACACCCAAATAAGCGTGGATATCTCAAGATAAAACTTGATCTCCAAAGCCGGCACAAAAACACCGGCAACCGAGAAGAGATAACCGGATCCCACTGCCAAAGAAACTAGCGTCATCATGCCGTATTTTCTTGTCTTTATCTCATGCCAAGCATGGCGAAAAAACACCAGACCAAACCAAAAGACAGCCGAAGCGATAATAAATTGAATATAATCATTTAAGATATAGCCCTCAAGACCGAAAATTTTAGAACCAATTCCGCTGCTTAAAAATAATGGAACAAGTAGAGCGGTAATAATCCAAAATTTGTTTAGAAATTCTTTCGCCGATCCGTGAGAAGACATGCCGCCGCCGCTTGAGTGACAGCAATGATTGTTTTTATTTTCCATGTTCATATTTTAGTTTAAATCTTCAAAGCGCAAACTGACGGCTTCCCAATATTTTTCGCCGCAAAATATATGGAAAAAACAAGCAAGGCAATGCTGAAAATCTTTATTTCCTGACCGCCAAACGGAAAAAAAGAAACTAACCAGCCTCCTCCAACCGAGGATAAAAGAGAGCCGAAAACAAATGTCCCGCAAGCGCCACATCCGGCTCCCAACACTCCACTGGCGATACCTCCGGCGCCGATGGCGGTCGCGTTGCCGCCAAACTTTCTTCTTTTGTCCTTTATGTAATAAATGATTATGGAAACATTAATCCCAAAAAGAACAGAAATGATCACCAGATACACCCTCGCCCATGCCGTAAAATTTGTTTTAAACGCGCCAAGCAAGTTGACGATTGTTTTTATTTCTTCCCAAAAACTTCCATTTGACGATAATATTTCCAAAACAAGTTTCCAGTTTGGCAACAATATGGTCAAAACAACGGACGTGACGGAAACAACAACGGCAACCGCGAGATAATGCCGGTTTCCAAGCGCTTTCTTTAAAACTTTAAAAGCTTCCATTTAAAATTATTTTTCTTCCAAAGCCAGCTTTACCAATTCTTCAACGGATGAGTAAGGCAACGCGCCATTTATGGGAAATTTTTTGCCGTTTGGGGCGATAAGAATGCTCCACGGAGTGCCTCGCCCACCGGTAGCAATAGCATTATCAACCTCATCCTGAATATGCTTATCGTATCTGCCACTCTCAAGACATTCATTGAATTTTGTTTTGTCCAAACCCATATCAGTGGCAATTTTAGGCAAAACAATATCTATGTCCGTTCTGTTGTTTGAAGGAGTAACTTCAAAAAATTTGTCCGCGAATTCCCAAAACGCTTCTTTGCCACCAAGCTCAACCGCACACTCCGTGGCAATCGCTTCTTTGCGCGCCTTAACAGGGTGGAGTGAATCCAACGGAAAATGCCTATACACCCAAGCCACCTCACCGGACTTGCCGTACTCATCAATTATTTTTTTCATTGTAAAATGAAAACTCTTGCAAAACGGACATTCAAAATCGGAATATTCCACTATTTTTATAGATGCGTTCGGGTTGCCGAGGATATGATCGTTGTTTGTTATCGGACTAAGCGACTCAAGCGGATCAGCCTTTTTTTCTTTGGGAAGATTTGCGGCTGAAGGAGCAGCTTTGCTTCTTGTCATAAATATGGCGCCGGCAATTATGATGGCGGCAATTATGATGGCGGTCGGCACCGACAAATTTTTTTTATTTTCTGTCATTTTTGATATATTTGGCCAAAGCGATTACTCCCAGCACCAAAAGCGCTATTACCAAAAGCATAAAAATCCAACCGAAACCCAAACCAAACCACCCCATTGAACCATAACCACCCATCATGGAAAAATGATGGTCAATCAATCCCGCTTGTTCCCCCATTCCTCCAAAATCGGCATAAGCCGTGTTTATTATTTTAATCATATTTTTTGATTATACTATTTTTTTAATTTTTAATCACGTTGCCGGCAAAAGTAACTTTTATTTCCGGTGTAACCGTTGAGTTTGTTTTAAGAAAAATCTCTCTTTTTATCGGCCCAACACCTTCCGGACCGTGAGCCATCGGATCAAAAATCGCCGTGAGTGTTTTCTCTCCGCCAGCTGGAATTATAACTTTGCCGGAACTGCCATGCATGCCAAAATTAAGATCGCCTACCACTCCTTCGGTACACATGCAGCTGGTTCCGCCAGAAAGAATAACTACGTCTGAGTCTCCAGTATTTTGAAGAACATAACCCGTTTCCACTTTGCCGCCAAAAATATCAATATCGCCGAAATCGTAATGCGGATTTATGGCGACAACAGAAGAAGCTGAGGCTTGAGGCTCTGATTTTCTGTTTATTATTTTTTCATCTTTATTACCAGAAAAACCGATTGCGGCTCCGATACCCAAAACAATAACCGCGATTGACAAAATTATATATTTGTTCATGTTTTAATATTTTTTAATTTTAATAATTTTTATCGACCTTCTTCTATATCTACTTGTATCGTAATCTCCGCTTCTGGCGTACTCGGATCATTGGTTGGTATAAAAATGGTGCGCTTAAAAATATCTTTAGGCTCATCGTGAAAATCAGGATCAAAACGGACAATCATCTCGGCTGATTCTCCGGACGCGATTGCCGAAGACGAGATAGATGCGGAAGTGCAACTACAGCTGGTGGTAATTTTGCCTATTTCAAGCGTTTTTACGCCATCGTTTCTTACTTTAAATTTAGCTTCCACCACGCCGCCGTATTGCGGCACTAAACCGAAATCATGAAAAGTCCGGTCAAAAGATATTTTCGGATCATTCGGCGCGACATCTTCATTGCCCATGTTTTTTTGCTCTTCATAAGCACCAGCTTCCACAAAAGGATGTCCATCCTCCAACCAATGAATCATGCCGCCAGACATACTTTTAATGTTGGTGTAACCGAGAGAACTCATAATATCATAGGCTGTTTTGCTTCTGGCGCCGCTGCGACAATAAATAATTATTTCTTTATTTTTTGCTTCTTCACCAAGACCCACTTCAGCCAATGTTTTTTCATTAAGATTCTGCACCGGCAAAAGGATCGCGTTTTGCAGATGACTTTCTTCATATTCCGCTGGCGTACGCACGTCAAGTAAAATAATATTCTCTTTATTTTTTATCTTGTTGGCGATATTTGACGGACTTATCTCATACGTTTCCAGATTATCCATATGTTCTTTTTCTTTTTTTAAATCCATTAAATCATTTTTATTTTCATTGCTGCCAGCTGAAAACAATAACGCTATTCCCGCAAAAATCATTATAACGATCCCGCCAATAATAATTTTTTTAAACATGTTTTTTATTTTTTCTTTGATAATTTATAAACCGACAAAATTTCTTCCACAGCTTTGGATGACTTACTGCCTTTAATCTGTTCAACGACATGCGTAGCCAGATGATTCTCAAGCATAAGATCTTCCACGGAAGAGAGCGCCTGCCGCGCGGCTTGAGTCTGCGTAATAATGTCTATGCAATACTTGTGATCTTCCACCATCTTTTGCAGACCCTTTACCTGACCTTCGGCAATTTTAAGCCGCCTTAAAACTTTCTTCTGAATATCTTTTCTCATAACAACTGTATGATACCCCCTATGGGTATTTGTGTCAAACACTTGTCAAGGTCAGACCTTGGCAAGTCATTACAGAAATAATCTTGCCAATCGCAGGTCTTCGTAAGAATATTTGCCGCCGAGAATTTCATAAACCGGAGCGAGTTTTGTTTCTTTCACTTTTTTGAACACCTCGCTTATTATTTTAAAATCTCTTTCTTTCGGCTTATAAGCGCTCAAGTCAAGCGCCGGATTTTTCATCTTTAATTTTTCCAAATGAGAAATTATCGTGCCCGGCGTCATTCCCCTTTTTTTGGCGATTTCCGCGAGTGGCATTTTTTCAGACACAAGCGCCAAAGTTTTTTCGCAAGTGGATATTTTTTCCTTAAACGCCTCTTTTTTATCTTTTTTTTTAGCGGTATTTCTGGCGATTTCTTTTTCATCAATCATACCGCCGATTTTCTTCAAAAAATTTATATGCATTTCATTCATCTCTTTATCGCTAAATCGTTCCAGCACCTTTTCCCATTTTGCCGATTCGGCCAGTAAACGCGCGTCAACTTCCATCGCGCGCGGATGCATCATAAGCGCCATATCGTTAAATCCGCGAAGCGACAAGCCGGCGAAATCACGCAAACGCGACAGCGCCACGTAACCTTGTCCGGGAACAAACGCTTTAGATAGATCAATTTCCGCCGCGTCCAAACTCATCCCTTGACTTTTATGCACCGTTATCGCCCACGCCAATCTCAATGGCAACTGCTCCACTCTCGCCAAAACCTTTTCGTCTTCTTCCACCGTCCATTTCGCTAAAGTTACGCGTATCATATCGCCCGAAAATGTCCGCACAATCGGCATGCCCTCATTATCAAAGTCTTTCACTTTTCCCAGAGTGCCATTGGCATATCCTTCATCAAAAGAATTTTTTACAAACATCACCACCGCCCCCTTTTTTAAACGAAGAGTCTCCGGCGCCAATATTCCTTTTTTAAGCGATTCCACCATGCTCGCTTTTCCGCCAGCCGACATTTCATAAACGTGCGCTTTGCCTTCTAATTTTTCCAGCTCTCTTTCGTTTTCCGCGTCCACGTCAATATTGTGCGTATAAAGCCGAGTCGGAGAAACTGATTTTAAAGACGCCGAATTATTTTCACAAATTTCCGCCAATTTGTTTTTTGACGCCGGCGAAATACCACCTTGGCGCATTTCATTTAAAATCTTTTCCAATGAAGAATCTTTTTGCCTGAATTGTTCAGACAAATAACAAATACGAACGTCCATTTTATTCCAAGCTTCAGACGAGTGGATGAAATCGGCATTTCCTCCTTCTTTTGTTATGGGAGGCAACTGAAAAAAATCACCGGACAACACTACCTGCATCCCGCCAAACGGCTCTTCGCTTCGCTTCATCGCCCTGCATACTCTCTCCACCGAATCAAACAATCGGGAAGAAAGCATGGATACTTCATCTATGATAAGGACTTTGGTTTTCTCAAATTTTTTATACAGATATTCTTTTTGGATAAGCCGCTCTATATCTTCATCATTTAAATCGTCTTTAATGCCGGCGCCGGACCACGAATGAATCGTTACTCCGCCTATATGCGTAGCGGCAATACCGGTAGATGCCGTAACGGCCGCGCGCGCTCCGCGATTTTTGAGATAAGAAATATACTCATTAAGAACATGAGTTTTTCCGCTTCCCGCCGCGCCGGTAAGATAAACATTTTTCCCCGCCTTCAATATTTTAAGAGCGTCTTTCTGCTTCATAAAGATAATTATAACAGAGAGACAATTAAATGTTTATCTTCTGCAAAAACTGGAGCAAATCACTCATACCTAAGCGCTTCTATGGGACTCTTGGATGCGGCTTTACGCGCCGGATAAATACCAAAGACAAGACCTACGATAATAGAACTGCCTATCCCAAGGAGAGCGGCAAAAACCGGAAAAGAAAACGAGGCGCTAGCGCCAAGAAACCTGCCCACGGCAAAAGACGCGCCGAAAGAAAGAAGCGCTCCCAACACCACGCCAACCGTGCCGCCGATAGCGGTAAGCAGTACCGCCTCTATGAGAAATTGCAAAAGTATGTCTGTCTTGGTGGCGCCTACGGCTTTTCTTAAACCTATCTCTTTCGTTCTTTCCGTAACGGAGACGAGCATTACATTCATAATACCAATACCTCCCACCACCAACGCCACCGCCACCACCAGTGAAAGAAAAGCGGTGAAAGCGCCGAGAATCTTACCTACCTGTTCCACCACTCCTTGCTGCGTTTGCACATGAAAATCGTCTTTACTCGGGTCACTGATATTATGCAGCTCACGCAGTGTTTGCTCTATATCAAACACCACCCTATCTATAATGTCGGCGTTTGCCGCCTTGGCTATAATCTGCGTGTAATGCTTATCACCGGTAAGATAAAGCTGCGCCGTGGTATATGGCAGAATAAGCAAATCATCAACGTTGAAAAAAACTACTTGCCCTTTCGGTTCGTACACTCCTATCACTCTGAACTTCTTGCCTTTGATTTGAATATTTTTACCTATGCCATCTTCCGCGCCAAAAAGTTCTTTTTCCACTCGCGAGCCTATCACCGCCACCGCGGCTTTGGATCTTATTTCCCTGTCGTCATACAATCTTCCTTTTTCAAGAGTAAGATTGAGTGAGTCAGACATAAATTCGGCTGAAATGCCCAAAATGGTAGGCTTAAATGTTTCGCTGCCGTAAGAAGCACTGGCGCTTAAAAAAACTTCCGGTGTGGCGCTTACAATACCCGGCACTTTGCTTTTTTTAAGTATCTCTTCAAACTCACGCTCTTTGAGAGAGTCGGAGAGAAGAACATCGGCAAATTCGTTCGGTCCGCTTGGCTCCTTGCCCGGCCTTATCACGATAGTCTCGGCGCCCAAACCACCAAGCTCACCCACGATTATTTTTTCCGTATTGCCGCCCAAAGAAGAAATAAGCATAATGGCGGTAATACCAATAAGAATACCCAGCATGGTGAGAAAAGTCCTTACTTTATTTGCTTTAAGACCCCAAACGGCAGTTTTAAAAATATCAAAAAAACTCATGAATTATTTAATATATTCCTCTTGACCGCTAATTCTGTCTTTCACCACGTAATCATCAATTATTTTACCGTCACCCATTTTAATAATTCTTTCGGCGTACCTGGCGGTGTTTGTCTCATGCGTTATCAGCACAATAATTCTATCTCTCCTTTCCTTGTTCATCTTATCAAATATATCCATCACCGCTTTGCCGGAACCGGAATCAAGATTGCCGGTAGGTTCATCGGCAAAAATAACATCAGGATCGTTTACAATGGCTCTGGCAATAGCCACTCTTTGCTTTTCTCCACCGGAGAGCACCGCTACGTCAAAATCTTTTCTGTGCCCCAAACCCACAGACTCAATGGCTTCTAGCGCGAGCTTGGATCGTAGCGGCTCTCGTATGCCGGAATACGCCAAAGGCAATTTTACGTTTTCCAACACACTGGCTCTCTGCAAAAGATTAAACATCTGAAATACAAAACCTATTCTTTTGTTTCTTATGCGAGCTACTTCCGCTTCAGAATAATCTTTGATTTCTCTGTCGCCAAAAGAATAAGAACCGGAGGTATATGAATCTAAAAAACCAAGTGTATGCAAAAGCGTGGACTTGCCACTTCCCGAAGAACCCATTATGGCCACGAATTCTCCTTTTTCTATATCAAGAGAAACACCGCGCAGAGCGCGCGTGCCATCTGAGTAAACTTTCTCTATATTTCTCGCTTCTATGAAAGCCATTTGAATTTATTGTTTTTCAAAAATGATCACCTTATCGCCTTCTTGCGCGCCTTCCGTTATCTCCACGAATCCGTCCGATCCTCTCATTCCGGTTTTTACTTCTACGATTTCCGCCATGCCGGCATCATTTAAAATTTTCACGAAGCTCTTGCCGTTTTCTTGAGATATTGCTCTTTGAGCTACGGCTATCACATTCTTTTTCTCATCTATCTTTATCTCCACATTAGCCGTCATGCCGGATTTTATGCGCGCATCATTTTGCTCAAAAACCAAAGTAGTTTTATAAGTAGGCACGCCTTCCACAATCGTCTCTGCCGGATCCACAAACAAAACTCTGGCTAAAAACAACGCCTCATCTCCGTAAGCATCCAAGGTTATTTCGGCCATATTGCCACTTTTTAAGCCGGCAATATCAACCTCAGGCACATTTGCTTCTATTTTAAATTTATTGAGAGAGATCACTGAGGCTACAATCTCACCGAGAGAAACAGTTTCGCCAATTTCAATTTCAAGCTTGGATATGACACCGCTCACCGGCGATCTTAAAACTGTTTTAGAAAGCTCTGCTTCGTATTGGCTTATCAACGCCTGCGCTTTGGCCAGCGCCGCTTCTTGAACAAAGATATTTTCCTGCGAAGCGCCGGCCAGATCAAGCTCAAGCTCTCTTTCTTCCAAGCTAAGAAAAGTGGCAGCGTTGCTCAATTTCTCCTGAGCGGCGGAAAGATTTGAAATAGCCGTGTTTATATTGCTCCTAGCCGTAGAAATATCGTTCTTATATCCATCTATTGTCGCTTGGCTAAATGAAGCGTTAGAAGTAAGGCTGTTCACGGCGAGAGAAACGTCATCTAAAAAATTTTTTATCTTATCAAGATTAGTTTTTGCTTCGGAAACGTAAAAATCCAAATTGCCAGTAGAAACAGAAAGCTCAACGAGAGATTCTTGCCATAAGATTAAAAGCGATTCCATGCTTACCCTGTTGTTTTCTATCCTATCCTTTCTCTGCTGATCGGCCAGAGAAAAATTAAGTTTAGGGCTTGCGCTCTTTGGGTTTGAAATAAACTGGTCAACTTTGTTTCTCACGGCATCGTCAGACTTGGTGTAAGAATCGCTTATCACGTTCATCATATTTCGCTCAGCCTCTTCAAAGAGAACTTTTTTATTTTCCACTTTAGCTTTTTGCACATTTATCTCTTCTTCCCTCGCGCCCTTTAGCAAATCGTTTAATTTTGCTTCTTCCGATTTAACTCCGGCTTGAGCTTGAGCAAGCTTGGCGGCGATGTCGGCGGAATATATGGAAGCGATAGCCTCGCCCCTTACCACGGAATCGCCAATTACCACGTATATGCCGGTAATTTTGCCGGATTGTTCAAAAGCAAGATTGGCATCCGCGCCAGGCTTAACTCTACCCGTAACGCTGACTTCTTTTACGACATCGCGCCTTTCCGCCAAGGCGTATTCGTAAATCGTCTCTTTGTTTCCTCTAAAACCAAAAAACCATACACCGATCGCCACAATCACCGCCGCGATTAAACCTATTTTAAAAGATTTTTTCATAGCACATTAATGATAACAGTAAAACTCAAACCTCCGTCCATAGATATATTTTTAAAAGAAATTATAATTTATTTACCGCTATCTATATTTAATTTTTCTTCCATGTATTTCACTCTGGACATTAGATCGTCAAACTCATGACGATAAACGAGGTGTTGCCTTATTTCAGACACATCTCTTTCTATGTACGAAAGTCTGGCATTTATATGATCCATCTTTTCGTCAACTCTTTCAAATCTTGCGTCAATTCCTTCAAATCTCGCGTCAATCTGATCAAATCTCCTGTCAATCTGCTCAAATCTTTCATCCACCCTTTTAAACCTTTCATCCATTATTTTATGCGTTTCTTCAAAACCTTTGGCCACCATTAAAGCAAGGTCATCAATTGTAACCTCTTTTTTTAATTGCCCTTTTTTTGATTTTACGGATTTTTTAGCCATAAATTATAAATAGATGATAGCAAATCTGCGGCAAGTGTAAACCACCCTAAAATTGAATATTAAAACTGTGATAAATTCTTTCTTCTCCGAAAGAAGAGTTTGCGCAATTCTTCGGCAACGATTATTGACGCGGCTACCGGAATGATTAAAAGCCATTCTGAAAATTCCAACGGCACGGTGCGAAGAATTTTCTGCATGACCGGCATGTATATTGCGATTACCTGAAGTATAATAACCGCAAAAGTCGCGCCAACCAAATATTTATTTGAAAACCAATCCATCTTAAATATTGATTTATTTTCCGAGCGGCAATTCCACACATTGAACCATTGAAAAATCGCGAGTGTTGTGAGTGATATTGTCCACGCTTTGGCGATATCAGTTTCAAAGTATCGGCTGAATAAGAAAAGTGTTCCTATCATCATAGGCAACGCCATAATAATCATTCTTTGAATTATCAATGAATCAATAATATATTTTTTAGGATGTTCAAATTTTCCGGACAAAAGTCCTTCTTCTTTCGGTTCCATAGCTAAGGCCATAACAAGAAACCCGTCAGTTACGAAATTAAGCCAAATAATTTGTGCCGCGAGAATCGGCAACGGATACCCCAAAAACAAAGCGACAGAAATCACCAGCACTTCTCCGGCGCTTGTTGAGAAAAGATACAAGATAACCTTTTTTATCGTCTTATATATGCTTCGGCCTTCCTCAATTGCCGAAATAATGCTCCCAAAATTATCATCAAGCAATACAATATCCGAAGCTTCTTTCGCAACCTCCGTGCCGATTTTACCCATGGAAACTCCGAGATCAGCGGCCACAAGCGACGGCGCGTCGTTAACTCCATCTCCTGTCATGGCGATAATTTCACCTCTCTTTTTGTAAGCGTTGATAATCTGCATTTTGTGCTCAGGCGTCACTCTGGCGAAAACCGTTGTGTTTGCCAGTTTATCGGCAAGCTCAGCGTCATACATCTTTTCAATTTCATCTCCGGTTAGCACCGTATCTCCTTCTTGGTATATGCCCGCCTCCTTGGCAATGGCGCGGGCGGTTATCTTATGGTCGCCGGTTATCATTACCACCCTGATTCCCGCCTCTTTCGCTCGCTGCATTGCTCCTTTAACTTCCGGCCGGAGAGTATCTTGCATGCCGAAAAATCCGACAAAAGACAGCGAATGAATTGATTCCTTTTTTAATTGTTTTGGCGCTTCATCACAAGCCGCGACCGCGATAACGCGAAGCCCTTCCTCCGACATGCCGGTAAATATTTTCTCAAGTTCTTCTTTCTCATCCGTTTCGAGAGGATGATTCTTTCCTCCGCGCCTAATATCAACGCAAAGCGAAAGTATCTTCTCCGGCGCGCCGGTAACGATTAAGAGATGGCCTTTTTCCGTCTGATGCAGAGTGGCGCGATACTTCATCTTATAATCAAAAGGAATTTCTGAAATAAGAGGCGATTCTCTCAAGAGATCTTCTTTGCGAAAGCCCGCTTTCTCGGCAAACACAAGCATGGCGGCTTCAGTGGGATCTCCGGCTATGCGCCACTCCTTTGCTTCTTCAACATAAAAGAGACGAGCGCCGGCAACAAGCGAAGTGGTTTTTCCCAAATACAACAATTCATCATGCTTTGCCACACTGACAAGATTCTTATCAAACTTGATTTCCCCCTTAGGTTCATATCCGATACCGCCAACTTCAAATAATTTGCCGCCCGCCCACGCTTTGCGTATGACAAGTTCGTTTTTAGTAATGGTTCCCGTCTTGTCCACCGCAATCACTCGCGCTTGTCCGAGGGCTTCCACGGCTTGAAGCCTCTTTACAAGCGCGTTCCGCTTTGACATGCGCCAAACGCCAGTCGCAAGTACAAGTGTCATAACAATTGGCAGCCCTTCGGGAATAATTGAGACGGAAAGCGAAACAACGGTCGTGAACATTTCTTTGGCGGAATGACCGAAAAGTATGCCGGCAGTGAAAAGAATCGTACCAATGACAACGACGGCGACAATAATTGCCCGCGAGAGATGGCGGATGTTTGCCTTGAGCGGAGTTTCCGTATCAATGGCGGAAATTTGTTTAGCGATACCGCCAATCACAGTGCCAAGCCCCGTTGCCACCACGATTGCCCGGCCATTACCGGAAACAATATGCGTACCTTTCCAAACCATATTCTTTTGCTCCGCTGTAGGAAGATTATCTTTTTCAAGAACATTAGTATTTTTATGTATCGGCTCGGATTCTCCGGTCAAAGAAGCCTCGTCTATTTTTAAACTTTGAGAGAAAATAACCCGAGCATCGGCTGGAATTCGTTCTCCCTCCTGAAGAATGAGAATGTCGCCGGGAACCACCTCCATATCCGGAATGATAAATTCTTTTCCATCACGAAGGACCGTCGCGCTTGTTGCCACGAATTTTTTGAGAGCGAGGAGAGTATTTTGGGCTTTACCTTCTTGAATAACACCGATAATGGCGTTAAACAAAAGTACGGTGAGAATAATCAAGCCGTCCATGGTCTCGCCCATAGCAAAAACAACCGCGCTGGCGACAAGAAGGATATAAATAAGCGGACTCTGGAACTGACTTAAAAAGAGTCTTCGCTTGGATCGCGGCTTTTCTTCCAGAAGACTATTCCCGCCGTATTGCTTAAGACGCTCATCTGCCGCTTCAAGCGAGAGCCCCCAATCCGAACTCTCAAGCTTCTCAAATATTTTTTCTAATGTGAACGAGTACCATGGTCGCGCCATAATATTTATTATAACAAGTTTTAATAGTTTTTTAGAACATCCAAAATATTTTCAGAAAGAGAAGCAAATTCTTTTTTTGATTGCTCTAAATTCTCTTTAGTCCCTTTAACATTCTCAAAGCCATCAATTGTTGGATCAAGATTGAAAATAGCCTTATTTTTAATCTGAGCAAGTGGTGGCAACTGACCATAATCTTTAATAAGCGCGAGTGGACTGCTCCAAGACTTTTCTACAAGACCATTGCGACAATGTTTTTCAGATAAATACTTCTTAATAAATGTTGGTATTTTCTCAATCCATTCTTCATTGCTCTTGATCGGTTTTTTAGAATATTGATTATATGAATTTACAATATAGCCAATAAATAACCCTTCTCCATCTAAGACCTTATTATGTGGTATACCCTTATCTCTCGCCAAAACTTTTGCTGTTTTCTTCCAATTATCTTTCCATGCTTCAAAAGTATTTCCTAGATTTTCAATTCCCTGCACGGAAAAAGCATCAGGCATAAGCGGAGTTATAAAATAATCCGAACCAAGAAAAATTACCCTATTTAAAAGATTTAGATTTGGAGAAGTATCCACTATAAAAAGATCAATTTCTTCCGCTAAACCTTTTTCAGTTAAAAATCGATCGATAGCGCTAGTACTAAAGAAGCCTCGTTCTGATCCTTGAGCAGCTTCTCCATACGCTGAAATAAGAGAATTTTCATACTCAGAAAGCTTTAAACTTCCGGGCAATATAAACAAATTACCAGAAGAGCCGATTTTTTCAAATTGCACGCTTGTGTCAATATCAGCCCCACCTCTCACTACGCCTTGCAAAACTGTATATATTGTTTTCTGGCTATCTGAAAAAAGATTCTCTTCAAAAGTATTCCCAAGAGAAATACGAGAAAGATTGCATTGAGGGTCTAAGTCAACCAATACTGTTTTATAGCCCATTTCCGCAAATTTAACCGCTGTATTATAGGCAAGAGTGGTCTTCCCAACTCCCCCCTTATTATTAAAATAAACCAGTTTTTTCGTACGAGTAAACTTCATGTTTATATAATATCAAATTTTATAAAAACAAGCACGCCAACCCTTTATCACGGCTCGCCTTTAAAAGCCTTGTTCAAAATTGATTTCTTCATCTCCTCCAAAATCTCCTTCGGCTCACGCAAGGAAATTTCACTCTTCAAAGTCGCGCCTTTTCCCGCCACTTCACAACTGCCACAAGCGCTGGAAGCGAATTCCGAAATGTTGGCTGGCGTCCTTGAGTAAGAACCGCGGTCGGTCAAGCCCCGTAAGGACATTTTCAATACTTTTATCTTATCATTTCGACGGTCTTTGAGCAGTAGGTTTTTTATACAAATCAGGGTTTTGCTTTCTGTCCATTTTCAGCAACAAACTAAAGAAACCTACGGCTCTATCTAGCTCTTCTTTAGTCCAATTCTTCGGATTTCCTTTATCTTTATTTTTCATAAAAAGTGACAGTGAATCGCTATGTAAAGTTACACAATGATGTAACTCTATTTTGACAGTAATTTGCTATCAATAAAACTTTTCAGAGAATAATTTACTATCCTTTCAAACCAACGGGTACGCGGCAACTTCTCTTTCTCAGATATTTTCTTTCTATCCATACTCATTCCCACAGAAGAATCAATGTCCCATTTCTTCACATCATCTCCTCTCATATCCATACTCAAAAACATTGGCTTACCTGTATGTAAGTATGCAGACCGTGCATCATAGATGCGTTTAGCATATTTAGACACGTCACCCTTTGATATATAGCAATGAGAAGCCTGCTTAGGAACCTCGCCAGAAAATCCATCTGCATACTGTTCGATAAAATCTACAAACCTTTTACAGATCTTTCTATTTTGAAGCCACCTCTCAATCTGCCCCCACTCATCTGGAATAAATAACTCCTTGTCCTTAAGTTCTATTAGCTTTTTCTCTAAATTATCAGACTCCACTTTAGATATATCTAAAAGTGCCTCAATTGAGGAAACCATTTTTATGAAAAACAACTCATGATCAACTCCTATTTCTTTAATAGCCACAGAATACCAATGAACCGCTCTAATGAGGTTTTGGTGGTGCTTTTCATCAACCGTCTTTGTGGAATCAAGAAAGTTTAAAAGACCATTATCTTTACACCAATTCCTATCGTGATTTGAGAACATTTCAAGATTCAAACAAGTTAAATCATCGTTAATTTTTTTATACAGAAATTTCTTTTCCAATCGCATCCTTATACTCTGAGGAGTCATAGCTCCAGTAATTGTTGCTTTGAGATAAAAACGTGCCTGAAAATAGAAAGAGAATAAAGCAATAATTTCTCCAACTAATCCCTCTTTAAAGTAATACCCGTCTTTTGAGTAGTTACTCTCATCGTAATCGAAAACTTTCTCAACGTGCTTAATCTTTAAGATATAAGTGTAGAGATTGTTATCGTCAGCCTCTTGATACAACGAGCATTCAAGCATTCCATCGCCATAGGTAAAAACGCCAGGTATTCTCACTTCTGAACATATTTCATACTCAGTGAAATAAATAGGGGTTTCTCCAGCTTGCTCTAATTCTTCAAGCTTGAGTACCCACTGCATTCTATTGTCGATTTTTTGTCTTTTCATATGCTTGTATATTAACTAGTAATTATACAAGGTCAACGTGCAACTTTTGGGGTCCGGGCCAACAAGAAGTGGCAACAAAGGATTAACCTTGAGCAACATATATCTTATATTACAAAACCCGTTTTATTATGGAGTTTTTGAGTACCCGAGAAAAAGCGGGAACTTTTACACAGGAAAGCACGAGCCAATTATTTCTAAAGAACTCTTTGATCAAGTCCAAGGGCAGGTAAAGAGCCAAGTATTGAGAGTGCAAGAACCAAAAGAATTCGCTTTCACTAAAATGATGACTTGCGGACTCTGCGGGTCTGGAATCTGTGCTGATGAAAAGTTTAAGAAATTGAAAGATGGATCTGTAAACAGACATATTTACTACGGATGTACAAAGTCCAAAGACAAGTACTGTAAATGTGGCTACATAAATGAGGTAGATCTGTTAAAGCAGTTTGAAAAATTAATAGATCGAATCGAGATAAATGGGATTGGTATAAAAAAAAATCAAAAAAGATGTTGAACGATTTAAGAAATTTCAGCAAATGCTTTTGGGTAAGAGAGAGAAAATAGTGATCGGTGATATTGATATTCGTAATTATGCAAAATACATACTAAAAGAAGGAGAGGATATTGAAAGAAGAGAACTTTTAGGATGTTTAAATGGCCAGATAAGACTTAAAAACAAAGAGATTACGATAGTTCAATAAACTTAGACGCTTACCCACTGAAACAAAAGAATTCATCACACACCTTTTTGAAAGATAAAAAGGTGTTCGTGCATTATCAACAAAAAATTTGATTCTTTTGATTTTGTGACCCAAAATCCAGTTGCTTTGCAATTAAACTGTCTTTTTATTATATCTTCTTTTAAAACAAAACCTGAATCTAAAAACTTCTGCATTACCTTAAAAGCAAGTGGTTGATACATTTTATTTCTTCGAGTATCTCCCATTAAAATTGCACAGTATTTTCCTTTCTTTAAAACTCGAAACAACTCTTTGGCAACTTTTTCTATTTCATCAACAAAAGCGTCTATGTCGTGTATTCCCGAAAGATCTTCCTTAATCTTACCCTCACTGTATTTTATTATGTCTGCATATGGAGGATGAGTTAGAACAAAATCAATTTCATTGTCTTTAATAAAACTCATATCTCTCGCATCGCATTTCGCGATCCGTTGTTTCGCTTTATTATCAACTTCAAATTCAAGAGATTTTTTCGTTCTCTCTAACGCTTCATCATTAACATCAATACAAGTAATATGACGATTTAAAATTTTTGCTTCTATTGCGGTAGTACCTCCGCCAATCATGCAGTCGAGCAAGTGGTCTTTCTCTTTTGAGTAACGCAAAATAAGATTGCGAGCTACTTCTGGCGACCAGTTTCCACACCAGTCAGATTTATGTGCCCGTCCACTCTTTCTCGCATTCAGCACAGCGGTTATTGCCAGTGTGCTCAAACATGTCGGTAAAACCGTTTGGCTGATATATGTTTTCCTTTTTGCTCCAGAAAAACTCATCATCGATAACTGTCTCGACATATTTACGCTCAGCTCCACAGTGTTGACATGCATGTTTTGGGTACTTTCTTGTTTCATTTTCCATAATTAGATCCTTGATCGAATCGATTTCTATGTCAAGCGATATTTTCCAGCTTCAACGAATTCAAGATAACCTTTATCTCTCAAAAATTGTAATTGCTGTCTTATTTTCGGCTTTATATTTTTGTTTTCAGGATGAATGACAGATAAGTCTTGCTCAAAAGCATACATATCTTCCAGTGTGAAATCTTTTTTATTGAGAGAGTCAATGCAATTCATAATGTCTAAAATCCAACCCTTAGCGTCAGGTTTTTTAACTTGTTTTAGAAACACTGTTTTCTGCCATTTTTCCAATACATCTTTTTTATCAAGCTCTTTTCCATTTTCAATATAAAAAATTTGCCCTGCTTTTGGTATTTTTGAAAACAGAATATTTGAACCAACCCAACCAGCTCGTCTGGCACTTTCTGCGAGAGGTTTTCGTTCTTCGATAATTTCAGATACAAAAAAGTGTTTTGGGATAACAAAAAAATCATTCACATTCCACATCTCGACCATATAACCCATAAAAAAGAAGTTTGGTTTTTGAAACGAATTGATTCTCTTTATCATCTGAGAGTAAGCACCCGCAGAAACTTTTTTGCCAATTTTGCCTTTTTTAGATTTTAACTCAAAATCTTCGGAACATTTTTTGCAATAAAAATCTGCAACAGGTTTGTTGTTGTCGTAATCGTAAATACTATCACCACAACTTGGACAATATATTTCATTAAGAACCCAAGCCTCACTTAGAACACGGGCTTTTTGAGAATAACTTGTGTAAGTGTCAGCTAGTTTAGTATCGAAAGTTAAGTTCATAAATTAAGCAAAAGTGTACGAAGTAAACGATGCAGTTTTACTTACTGGATAATATGGTGGATCAAAATAAACAAAATCTCCCTTTTTTGCTTTTTTAAGTACTTCTTTATAATCTTGTTTTTTTATTTCAACATTTTTTAATGCTTTTGATGCTTTTCTAAGATTATTTTCATCGCAAATAAGAGGATTTGTGTATTTACCAAATGGAACATTAAATCCGCCTCTGCTATTCACGCGATACATACCATTGAAACAAGTTCTATTCAGATAGATAAAGCGAGAAGCAGTATTTAAGTCAGAGAGTTTTTCTGGGTTTTGAACTCGTATTTTTAGAAAGTAGTCTTTATCTAGTTTGTGTTTTTTAAGTGATTTTATTAGATTTTCAACATCATTTTTTATCACATTGTAAGTGATAACAAGTTCGTTGTTTAAATCGGAAAGATATGCTGTCTCTGGAAGTAAATCAAAGAACACTGCACCTCCGCCAACAAAAGGCTCGAAATATTTTCCTTTTTTAATATCAAATTTTTCAGGTGGGTATAGATTCATTAAACGAAATTGTGCGAGAAGCTGTCTTTTCCCACCAACCCATTTAACAAAAGGTTTTGGCTTTTCATCAATAATTCTTCCAGAGTCTTCTAATAGATTTGTTTTGTCGGCAAGTGAGAATACTCTCTGTGCGTAAATTGCATTAATATTGAAGGTGTTCTGAATCTCCTTTATAGCTTTTTTTGTGGTCATTAGCATAACTTCATTTTACAATAATCTTGAATTAATATAAAGGTAATAGTCGAACACAAAGCCACCCGATCGGGTGGCTTTGTGTTCTGAATACTGCTCTCAGCAGGTATGCAATTTAAGTATAGATCTTCCTGATTAGCTCTATCTTTGAGCTAGCTCAAGTTGGCTGCCAGACTAGGATTCGAACCTAGATAACAGGTTTCAGAGACCTGTGTCCTACCATTAGACGATCTGGCAATATGTTCTTGACAATGTTTTTACATTCCCAATCTACCAGAAAAATGGCCAAAAATCCAATTTTTGTGATATGGTTTAAATATAATGTGGCGGTCTCTCCGGAAATAAAAGCTTGTTTTGACGAGTTTATAGAACTCTTGAAAGACCAGTCGTATGGATAGGCTAAACCCTCAGATACCGCCTTATGGCGATGAAGCTGGAAACAGAGCAGATCAACACGCCGATTATCAAAAGAATTACAAAGATTTGTCCGAAGTTTTGGATATAATAATTATACACATTCATGCCGCTTAAAAAGTTTTCCGTGAGAGCGCCAAGCCACATGGTAACGGGAAAGAACATAATCATGGTAATAATGGCCGAAACCACGCCGTACATAACACCCTCCACTATAAACGGCCCGCTGGCAAATTTATTGCTAGCTCCCACCAAGCGCATTACTTCTATCTCTTCGCGAGAGGAATAGATAGTAAGCCTGATAGTATTGAAAGTAACCAATATGGCGACACCGGCAAGCACCAAGCTAATAATCACCCCGAATCTCTGCGCCGAATCTGTGAGCACGGAAAGACGTTCTATGACTCTTTTATTTTCAAAATAGTTTATCTTGTCTATATAATCACTCGCGCCGGAATTCATGTGACTATTCAAAAAATTGGCGATTGATTCATATTGAGAAATTTCTTTAGCTTTTATGTTTAAAGAAGCGCCAAGAGGATTCTCACCTAATTCATCCAAAGATTGCATAAGGAGAGCGTTATTTTTGTTTCTCTCTTTAAAACTTTCCAGGGCTTGTTCTCTGTCAACATACGCCACATCCTTCGTTTCCGACAATTTAGAAACAGCTGTTTTAATGGTCATTATGTCCTGCTCTTGAGCCTCCGGCTTGAAATATACGGTTATGTCCACTTTGTCTTTAAGCTGGGCAACGAGCGCGTCAAGACCACCTTTAAAAAACACCAGCGAGCCGATAGTAAAAAGGGTTATCACCACCACCAGAATGGAAGCGAGCGACACCCAGCCATTTCGCCAAAAACTCATAAAACCCGCCCTTATGACTCTTTTTAATTTTGTGAAAAACATTTGCTTTATTATTTCTAAATATTATAACGTATATTTGCCTTTTTTATCATCTCTTATTATTTTACC
Source organism: Parcubacteria group bacterium GW2011_GWA2_40_143 (assembly GCA_000996035.1). GTDB lineage: Bacteria > Patescibacteriota > Minisyncoccia > UBA9983 > UBA9983 > UBA9983. The sequence continues at coordinate 52,773 of LBYH01000001.1, forward strand.
ATCTTCCAAGGTAACTACTCTTTTACCAAGTGAATCTATAACACCTTTGTTGTGCGTAGCCAGAATGATGGTGGTGCCAAGTTCGTTAATCTTCTCCAATATTCGTATAATCTCTCTTGTGTTTTCTGGATCAAGATTACCGGTCGGCTCATCGGCTACCACCACGTCCGGTCGATTTATAATAGCTCTGGCTATGGCTACTCTCTGCCCCTCGCCGCCTGAGAGTTCGTGAGGGAAGCGATGGCTCTTATCAGTAAGACCCACCAAATCAAGCACGTACGGAATATTTTCTTCTATATCCTTAGTGCTGCGGCCGGAAGCTTCCATGGCGAAAGCAATATTCTCAAAAACGGTTTTACCGGATAAAAGTCTGAAATCTTGGAAAACCATGCCGATTTTTCTTCTTAAAAAAGGCAATTTTCTTCTGGGCATATAGTGGATATTTACGGATTCAAAAAAAACTTCCCCCTTGCTTGGAGCTTCTTCGGCCAGAAGAATTTTAAGCAAAGTGCTCTTGCCAGCGCCACTCCTGCCTACCAAAGACACAAACTCTTTAGACTCTATGGTAAGATTGATATCTTTCAAAGCCACGGAATCAGCTGAATATATTTTGAATACTTGGTTAAAATAAATCATTTTTAATTTAAGTTTTCCGCTTCTATAAACTCATCTATATCTCCTTCAAGCACACCATCCACATCGCTTGTCTCTACTTCCGTTCTGTGATCCTTTACCATCTTATACGGATGGAAGACGTAAGATCTTATTTGACTTCCCCATTCCGGCTCTACTTTTTGAGCAATTCTCATGCTGTCTTTTTCCTCTTCCCGCTCTTTAAGCATTGCTTTGTAAAGTTTAGCTTTGAGCAGATGCATAGCTTTTTCTTTATTCTGCGCTTGTGACCGTTCGCTGTCCACGTGCGCCGCTATACCTGATGGCAGATGCACGGCTCTTACCGCCGTCTCTCTCTTGTTTACGTTTTGGCCGCCCGCGCCGCCGGCTCTCATCAAGTCTATTCTCAAATCTCCTTCTTTTATCTCCACTTCCTCCGGCGCCACAAACTTTGGCGTTATTTCAAGAAGAGCGAAAGCGGTGTGACGAAGCTTCTTGGCGGAAAATGGCGATACTCTCACTAAGCGATGCACGCCAGCTTCTTTTTTTATTTTACCATATACTCCTTTTCCCTCAAGTTCAAAGGAAATGTTTTTGTATCCGCCGGTTTCGCTTCTGTGCTCGTGAAGTATTTTCGCCGTCCAATTTTGCTTCTCCGCGTATCTGCGATACATGTTAAAAAGTATCCCGACCCAATCTTCCGCGTCATCGCCACCAGCGCCGGCAAAGAGCGTGAGCACGGCGTCACCCTTATCATATTTACCCACGCCTTCAAGTTTGTTTTTAAGCTCACCTATTTCCCTTATCACTTCTTGAGCCTTAATCTTGTCTTGCCAGAAGTCCGCGGTTTGCATGGACCCTTCCAAATCCTTTATTTTTTGAGATATTTCTTCTTTGTTTGTCTTCATAATGCGATACTCTGATTATAGCAGAAATATCGCTCACTAAGAAAATCTTCATAAGAAAAAGCAGGCTTTTCAAGAAAGCCTGCTTTTGTTTTTTTAAAAAAAGTAAAAATAAGTTTTAAACGAACTTATTTAATTAGATCATACTTGGAATTTATGTCAAGATTTTGACTAATCCTGTTTTATGCTAAATTTATAAAGTAATTAAATCATGGATATACAATACAATTTTCAACCGAAACAAAAAAGCGACCTTAAGGCAAAAATCTTTTTACTTATCGTTATAGGTGGCATTTTGCTGGTTTCATCCGGCGTATTTAGCAGTGATAAAATCGGTGGCAAAGAAGCAGAGGCGGAAGAAGAGCCGCTCAAGTTCCCCTCCGTAAAGCAGGTGGAGGAGCAAATGCAGATTGGCACCAGCACCGTAATTGTCTTGGCGAATCCGGTGCCACCCGCGCTTTCGACCGGATCGTTTCTTTCCGTTTTTTCTTATGGTAACGGAAAATCAAAAATACTGGCCGGAAAAGAGCCGGGCAAAAAAATGCCTTTGGCCAGCGTTACCAAACTGATGACGGCTCTAATCGCCTATCAAAACATATCACCGGAACAAGAGATTGTGATAACGGAAGATATTATAAAAGAAGACAGCTCTCTTAAGTTTTGGGCGGGAGATAGATTCTTCTTTCGGGATCTATTTTTTGCCATGCTTATAGAATCAAACAACGATGCCGCCAACGCTTTCGCGGCCACGCTCGGCAAAGATAATTTTATAAAAATGATGAACGCTCAAGCCGCCGAGATAGGCATGATAAATACCTACTACGGCAATCCCACCGGCCTTGATCCGAACATAGACAGAGAGCCCATTATAAACTTCTCCACCGCTGAAGATATCTTCGTGCTGGCGGAATATATATTAGAAAATAAATCTGAAATCTTTCCCGTTACCACGCTTAAAGAATACGATATTTACAAACTTAAAGGCGGCTTTAATCACAAAGCCCAAACCACAAACAAGCTTCTTGAGTTTGGCGACACGCTGGCCTGCGCCGGTAAACCCATTAAAATATTAGGCGGCAAAACCGGCTCCACGGATCTGGCTCGCAAGAATCTTTTGCTTGTCACCGAATCGCCTATTGAAAATAGTCATATTATAAATATCGTTCTCGGCGCGGATGATCACTTCGCCGACATGACATCTTTAATTGATTGGGTGTGCCAAAATTATGATTGGCAAATATTATAGATTTTCGTTTTTGTGTTGCTGATTTTCTTTCTCCTTTTTTATTGCCATATCCTCTCTCCAAAGCTTTTTCTGCATTTTGTAAACCATTAAGATCATTACTACTGCTTCCGCGCCAATTATAAAAGGCAAGGCCTTTTGAGCCAAATTAACGCCAAAGATTATCAAAAGAGTATTAAGTAAAATAATGGCTATCCTGCCTTCAGTCGGACCCATCCGCAAGAAAGAGATATCCAGTTTGCTTGAAGATATAAAGGAAAGATAAACACTGACCATAAAAGAAGAAGAGAGCGTTAGTATAATCAAAAAGAGTATGGCAAAACCGGGCGGGAACAATAAGGCGTAAGCGATAATGATTGAGCTTAAAAACAAATAGTCCAGAAAATGATCCATATAATACCCCCACTTGATAAGTCCGGTATCTCTGTATCTGCCGAGCGCTCCATCAAACAGATCGGTTATGTATTGGAAAATTATCATCAAAGAAATAAACCATAGCCAATTTATATCGTTTCGCGCAAGCCAGCCAAACAAAACAATCAAGCCACTCCAAAGAAAAGTTAAGCAAGTGAGATGATAAGTTTCTATAAAACGCGGAATATGCGGAACTATCTTGTTTCTGAATTTATTTTCAGCGTCCTGCGTAAACCATTTTCCTTCTTTTTGATTGTCGGTAATTATTTTGCTCATAATGTATTTTAACTAAATTTAGCATAAAATGCATTCCATGAATATCGTATACTAGGCTTTGCTACCCTCTCGTAAAATATATTCACTTCGTTCATTATTTTACGGAGGGTGAGAGATTCGAACTCTCGGTGGGTTGCCCCACACAGTCTTTCCAGGACTGCGCACTAGACCACTATGCGAACCCTCCTTTTTTATATTATTTAATTAATGTTCGGGTTCGCGACATGGAACTCCCTCCAAAACATAAGTATTATAGCAAAAAACGACCAAAATGACCAATTAAAACAAACGCCCATGATATTTCTATCATGGGGCTTTTTCAAGATTTTGAGAAAAAATCTCAAGGAAAATGGATAAAGTTTTTTCTATACCACCGGTGCAAAATTTTGCGTGGCAATAATTCTCCCAATCTTCCCAGATTTTTTGATGTAAATCTCCGGAAACATTATATTCAAGAGCAATTCTTAAAAAATCTTCTTTCTTCATTTTGATCCTCCTTTTTCTATATGAAAAATAAAAAATGCAGGATAAATTTAAGATACTATTTTCTACTGTACATTATACCCCTTCTTTCTTATCTCGCAAAGCGCACAATCTCTCCTCTATCGGCGGATGAGTGGCAAACCAACCGGCTATGCGACTAGACTTAGGCGAGGATATGTATAAGTGAGCGGTGGCTTTATTGTATCGCCTCATCGGCATCTTATAGTTTGAAATTTTTTCCAACGCCGAGGCCAGTCCCTCAGGATATCGGGTAAGAAGCGATCCCGAAGCATCGGCTAAAAATTCCCTTTTGCGAGATATGGCAAGCTGAATGAGCGTTACGGCAATGGGCGCCAGAATAGCTAAGACAATGCCGGCCAACATCATTATCATCTGAACGCGGCCATCTCCATCTCTATCTCTGCTTCTCCCACCTCCAAATAAAGTAAACCTCAGAAAGAAGTCGGAAAGAAGAGCCACAAAGCCAACTAAAATCACCACTATGGTAGAAAGCAAGATGTCTCTATTACCAATGTGAGAGAGCTCATGCGCGATTACTCCTTCCATTTCGTTTTTATTTAATACATCCAGCAAGCCGCTGGTAACGGCCACGGCGGCATGTTCTTGATTCCTGCCGGTGGCAAAAGCGTTTGGCGCCGGATCGTTTACGATATAAAGTTTTGGCATTTTAAGCCCGGCGGTAATGCAAAGATTTTCCACAATTCTTACCAGATCCAAATGTTCTTCTCTTTTTATCGGCTTAGCGCCGGAAATTTTAAGCACGATTTTGTCGGAATACCAGAAACTGAAAAAGTTCATAAATAAACTAAAGGCCACGGCGATATAAACGAAAGACGGATCACCAAAGGCCTGCGAGAATACCCAGCCAATACCAATAACCGCCACCAAAAAAATGACCATAAGCGCCCACGTGCGACGAATATTTTTATCTTGTTGAGTGTATAGATTCATTAAAAACTAACCTTCACCGGCTCTTTGGCCGCTTCCTCTTCCAGTTCAAAAAAATCTTGTTTTTTGAATTTAAACATATTGCCAACGATATTGTTTGGAAATGTTTCCAGCTTGATGTTAAAATCTCGCACATTGGTATTGTAAAAACGACGGGCCGCTTGAATTTTATTTTCCGTATCGGAAAGCTCGTCTTGTAGCTTAGTAAAACTCTCTACCGCGCGCAATTGCGGATAGGCTTCAGCTATGGCAAAAATAGACTTAAGAGCAGAGCTCACCATATTGTCCGCCTCCCCTTTCTCGGCCACTGTTTGAGCGCCGAGTGCTTTGGCTCTGGCTTCAGTTACCTTCTCAAATGCCTCTCTTTCGTGAGTGGCGTAGCCTTTTACCGTCTCCACCAAGTTTGGGATAAGATCATAGCGTCTTTTGAGCTGCACATCTATGTCGGCCCAAGCCTCTTTAGTGCGGTTTAAAAGACGCACGAAACCGTTGTATATGGCTATAAACCAAGCCGCCGCTATGGCAGCAACACCTATTATTATATATGTAACCGTATTCATAATATTGATACTAAAAGCCTATAATAAATAATTATAGCATATTGGGAAAATAATAGAGTAAGCTACTCTCCCGCCAACTGACCGCAAGCGGCAAGAATATCTTCCCCGAAAGAAACACGCTGAGTTACGGATACGCCAAGCTTTTTAAGCGTGTCAAAAAAAACGTCTCGCTTAGCCTTGAGCGATGGTTTATATGTTCCGCCAGTATCATGATATTTAATGAGATTTACATGATACAGATGCCCTTTCATTAGCTTGGCAAGTTCATACGCGTCTTCTCTGCTGTCATTTACCCCATCTATAAGCAGATACTCAAACATTACTTTTCGGTTTGTTTTTTTAATGTAATTATCTATGGCGGTCATAAGAGCGGCGATCGGATAAACTTTATTTATAGGCATAAGTTTTGTTCTTATTTCGTCATTGGCGCCGTGCAGAGAAACAGCGAGATTTATTTGCAATTTTTCTTCCGCAAATTTCTTTATGGCCGGCGTTATGCCGCAAGTGGAAATTGAGATATGCCTTATGCCAAGATTAAAGCCGTCTTTGTCGTTTAATATTCTTGCAGCTTCCATTACATTATCGTAATTTAAAAATGGCTCGCCCATGCCCATAAAGACAATGTTGTCTATGGCATTGCGACCATCAATGCGACCATCAAGGGGAGTCCTTGATATCAAGGACTCCCCTTGATGGTTTTCAGACTTCAAATACCGCGCAAAAAATAAAACTTGTTCAACAATCTCCTCGCTTGCAAGATTGCGTTTATAGCCTGCCTTGCCGGTGGCGCAAAAACCGCAAGCCATGGCGCAACCGGCCTGAGAAGATATACATACGGTATTGCGGCCGACCACTTGTTCTGAGCCGGTCGCAAGATGCTTCATCAGCACGGTTTCTATTTTTAAGCCGTCACTCGTCTCAAACACCACTTTCACGGAATCACCTTTTTTTGATTCAAGAGTTTTTATGTTTTTAAGACACGAAAAAGCAAATTTTTCATCCAGACTGTCGCGCAAATCTTTCGGCAAAAATTTTATATCTTGCCAGCTCGTTGCCAAATCCACAAACACCGCCTTCTTAATTTCTTTAAGACGATAAGGTTTGTGGCCATTTTCAGCCAAAAAATTTTCTATGTCTTTAATATTCATTTGATATGATATTCTTTGAATTACGAAATAATATCATTTGCTTAAATATGCAAGATTCTCAAACAAAACCGCCACGGTTACAGGTCCCACGCCGCCGGGCACCGGGGTAAAAAAATAAGCTTTTTCTTCCACTCCCGGCGCCATATCGCCGGCCAGTTTGCCGCCTTGCTCAGAAGTACCAGCATCTACGATAGTTACCCCTTCTTTTACCATATCAGAAGTGATGATACCCGGCGCGCCGACACCGGAAATTATAATATCCGCGGCGATTGTCTTCTCTTTGGGGTTTATCGTTTGCTTGTCTATAACAACGGTCTTGACGCCAATATTCTCAAACCAAGTCGCAACCGGTTTGCCCACCAGAGAACCTCGGCCGAAAATTACTATATTTTTCAAAGCCAAATCTTTAGCGTTTAAACCAATCTTCTCTAAAATAACTTTTACCGCGCCTGTTACCGGCGGCAAAATAACACTATTACCTTCCTTAAAATTTTTCTGAGAAAAAGAAGACAACATGTCTATATCTTTTTCCGACGAAATATTATCTAAAATTTCTTTCTGAGCTTGGCGCAGACTCTCCGGCAGCGGCAACTGAACAATTACTCCGGAAATATTTTTATCGGCGCAAATTGTTTTTATTTTAGTTTTAAGATCTTCTTTACTTATGCTCTCCGGCAATTTAATGACGTCGGTTTCCACGCCTATCTCCTCGGCAAATTTTTTCTTCATCTTTATAAATCTCTCAGACACATCATTCTTGCCAACTTGAACAACGGCAAGACAAAGCCTCTTGCCTGATTGAGAAACTTTTTCTTTAAGCGTTTGTTTTATTTCTTCCGCTATTTTTTTTCCGTCTATTATCATGTTTAAAATTTAATCAAACTTAGATTCCAAATATTCCGCCTCTATTTCTTCCGAACGAGCATGCCTTGAGTATCTTCTCATGCCCATTAAAATTCCGAGACTCATATACACCGTGGCCATGTGCGAACCTCCATAACTTAAAAACGGCAAAGTAGTACCCGTAATCGGCAGAAGGCCTATATTCATACCTATATGCACGAAGAAATGAGCGGCCAAAAAAGAAGCTACGCCGATCCCAAAAAGAGTTTCAAAATTGCTTTGCCCAAGATAAGCGTTTTTAAGCACTCGCCACACTACAATAGCATAAAAGATAAAAACAAACATAGCGCCGACAAAACCCCATTCTTCCACGAAAGCGGCAAAGATAAAGTCGGTTTGATGTTCCGGAAGAAACTCAAGCCTGCTCTGGCTGCCAAAGCCTATGCCTTTGCCAAACATTCCGCCGGAACCAACGGCAATGGTGGACTGAAGCGCGTTATAACCGGCGCCGCGCGCATCTCTCGCCGGATTTAAAAAGGTAAGAATACGATCTTTTTGGTATGGCTCAAAAGCAAAAAACCAAGAAATGCTCAGGAGGGTGGTTAAAATAAGAACAATGGCAATGAGGTGTCTCTTGCTTATGCCAGCCACCATAATCATAGCCAGCCAGATGAGAAAAAGTATTATGGCCGAGCCAAAATCCGGTTGCAGAAAAACCAAAAAAGTTGGTATGCCGACATAAAGACCCGGGATTATAATATGCCTGATGTTGGCTATCTCTATATGCCGACGAGAAAAATATTTTGCCAATATGAAAATTATGAGTATTTTGAGCGGATCTACCGGCTCTATGGAAAAGAGCCCCAGATCAAACCAGCTGGCCGCTCCCTTTGTAACCTTGCCGGTCACCAGTAAAATCATCAAAAAGAAATTGGCCACCAAGAACAAGACAACTAAAACTTCCGTTTTTTTAAAAATACGCCAATCCACAAAACTGAAAGAAAAAAACAGGAACATGCTGAAAATTATCCAGTAAACCTGTCTGGTAAAATAATAATCCGATTCCAGCCCGAAAGACCTCATGCTTATAAGCCCTGCCGCCAGAAGAGGCAAAGTGGCAATAAACAGAACCCAGTCTATGCTGGCATTTTTATATATCGCTCTCATGATATTTTTTACGGATTAAAGCTGGATGGTTCAATAGAAATGATTAACTCCACCGAATCCACGTCGTCTTCAAAATCGTACGGCCATGTAAAGTATACGTCACTGCTGTTGCCCGCTTCAAGAACTTCCAAACGGGTGGCGCTGACCGCGATGGCGTTACCATTAAAATTATAAATAATAGCCGTCGCCCAAACACCCTTGGCATCTTGGATGGATTTATTCGCGAGAGTGGCTGAAAGTTTTGGAAACCGGTCATCATTATATTCTTTATTGGTTACTATGATACTTAACTTGTCATCTCTATTGATATCCCATTTTATATCCTTCTCAAATTCAATAAAAGCTTTGATTGGCTCTCTTCTGCCCGTATCTATATTGCTCTCAAAGATGGCAAATTTCTGTCCGGGCGGAGCAAAAGTTTGTCCGCTTTTTACCGCCACGAGCACATTATTTTTATCATACAGCTTGAATTGATATTTAATTGCTTCGGACACAAGAGAAAGATTCCTGTTTTCAACCATGGCAACAACATCGTAATTACCATTTTCCACCTTAAGCGGTCTCACCCATATTGAAACAAGATCTTTTATGTCCCCCAGACACATTTTAGAACAAGAACCGCCACAATCTACACCTTCTTCATTTTGATTTTGTTTATCGTCATCGCAAGTCGGCGCGGTGATTTTGATAGCAAACAATCCGCCGATACCGGCGATAATAAGAAAAAATATCAAAAAGTAAAATAATTGTCTTTTTGCCGCCCAATTCATGAACATATTATAGCACAACAAAAGCGGACGCCGAAACGCCCGCTTTTGTGCTTTGAACGATTAAATACTTTGTACCGGCGACTGCCTACTTTCCCCAAAAGAGTATCATCGGCACTACGGCGTTTTACTTCTGTGTTCGGAATGGGAACAGGTAGTTCCACCGCGTCAAGTCACCAGAACAAAGTATTTAATCGCTAAATCAATATTCAAACAAGGATTTTAAGTATTTTAAATTTCAAAACAAATAAGTGGCTGAAATTTACAAAGTTCCTAATAGGACGACAATTAGTACTTCTCGGCTTAATCCGTTGCCGGACTTACACCTAAAGCCTATCAAGGTTGTCATCTTCAACCTGTCTTAGATTCCTAATCTTGGAGTGGGCTTCCCGCTTAGATGCTTTCAGCGGTTATCCCTTCCCAACATAGCTACCCAGCAATGCTCCTGGCGGAACAACTGGTACACCAGAGGTTAGTCCACTCTGATCCTCTCGTACAAAGAGCAGATCTCCTCAAGAATCAAACGCCTGCAGCAGATAGGAGACCAACCTGTCTCACGACGGTCTGAACCCAGCTCGCGTATCTTTTTAATTGGCGAACAGCCAAACCCTTGGGACCTTCTCCAGCCCCAGGATAAGATGAGCCGACATCGTATATTTCTCCATTATTACTAATGGTATGGACTATATCTTCTTCCTTCTGCGATAATCACTCGCAGTTAGGAGTTGGCGTATTAGCGTTTCTCATTTGAAACACTCTCAGCTTGCGCTTCAGTCTCTACGGGGTCATAACTAACTTATATTTCATTGATGGCGCAACAAAAGGTTTAATAATATCCATAAAACCTTTTATGCTTTCCTTCAAGATTCTAATACGATGATATTTCTTATCTCTATTAAGACGAGCATTTATGCCCAATTTTCTTAAGCAATTCAATAAAATCTTTTGATCGTTTAAACTGAATTGTTGAGTATTAAGATAGATATCGCCATCTCTACATTTACTCCCATCATCCATATACCAAATGGCTATGGAAATAGGATCAATGTCAATGTCTTTTGGTATTATTTTGCGTCCGTTTTTATAAAACATATAATAAAGATTAGTTAAATCTTTATGTTGTTTAGTAAAAAACCTACACGCACGACGATTATCACCAGACACTCTTTCCTTTGGTGCAGATTCACAAATTCTTTTTAATTTTTTGAATTTGTAATCAACATAATCTTTCGCTTTTATAGAATGATTTATTTCTAAAAAAGCGTCTGATCTGCCGGGCATGATTCTCACGTACCCGTCTCCCAAGAGAGATCCGATTATAATCGATCGTTCAAGTTTAGTTAGACTTCCCACGGTATTGTCCATGATTATATTATATCATGGAGTTCACCGTTATAAGCCAAATATTTTAATCAAAACATATTCTCCTAAATATGCTTTAACCCAGACTGCGCGATCTCTCGCGCCGCACCCCGATATGTTAAGGTGCCGAACTCCGCCGTCGCTATGGACGCTTGGGCGGAACTAGCCTGTTATCCCCGGAGTAGCTTTTATCCGTTAATCTTCCACCGCTTCTAAAGCGAATGGTCGGTTCACTATGTTCTGCTTTCGCATCTGCTCGACATGTCCGTCTTGCAGTTAAGCCGGCTTTTGCCATTGCGCTATCAGCGCGGTTTCCATCCGCGCCTAGCCGACCTTTAAACTCCTCCGTTACTTTTTAGGAGGAAATCGCCCCAATTAAACTACCCACCAGGCACTGTCTCCTTGCGTTTTTGCCGCAAAGGTTAGAATTTAGCTTTTTAAAGAACGGTATTTCACTGGCGGCTCCATGTCACCCAAAAGCGACACTTCAAAGCCTCCCGTCTATGCTACGCATTAAAAATCTAAACCCAATACCAAGCTATAGTAAAGCTTCCGGGGTCTTTTCGTCTAGCTGCAGGTAACCGGCATCTTCACCGGTATTGTATTTTCACCGGGCTACTTCCCGAGACAGTTCTCCAGTCGTTACACCATTCGTGCGCGTCGGAACTTACCCGACAAGGAATTTCGCTACCTTAGGACCGTTATAGTTACGGCCGACATTCACGAGGGCTTATACAGTCCAGCTTCCGCCTTGCGGCGAAAACCCTCCGTATTTGACCTTCTCGCATTGGTCAGGTGTCACCCCCTATACATCCTCTTACGAGTTCGCAGGGAGCTGTGTTTTTGATAAACAGTCGCCAGAGAAACTTTCGCTGCGGCCCGCCTTGCGGCGGGCAGACCTTATCCCGAAGTTACGGTCGCTTTTTTGCCGAGTTCCTTGGGAAGAACTCACCCGTTCGCCTTGGTCTTCTCGACCTATCCACCTGTGTCGGTTTTCGGTACGGTTTCCGTATTTCTTTCCCCGCTAAAGCGGGGCTTAGAAGCTTTTCTTGGAAGACTGCTTTGCTAAATTTATTCCGCTATAAACGGAATATTTCATTTGCGCTTGGAATTTCCCTTGCGGGCGCGGGCGGATTTTCCTGCCTGCGTTCCTTACGCCAATAACGCAAATCCAGTAATGCGCCTAGCATACTAATCTTCGTCACTCCATTAAAAATACGGAAGTCACGGAATATTAACCGTGTGTCCATCGGCTGCGGCTTTCGCCATTGCCTTAGGCCCGACTAACCCTTGGTTGATCGTCATTGCCAAGGAAACCTTGGATTTTCGGCGTCAGCCGTTTTCAGGCTGATTGTGGTTACTTGTGCCAACATTCTTACTTCGCAACGCTCCACCGTGCCTCACGACACAGCTTCACAGCAGATGCGAACACTCTCCTACCATGTTCCGCTAAAAGCGGAACATCCTCACCTTCGGTACTCTACTTAGCCCCGATTATTTGCGGTGCAAGATCTCTTAACGAGTGAGCTGTTACGCATTCTTTAAAAGATGGCTGCTTCTAAGCCAACTTCCTCGTTGTCTGAGAAATTTCACCTCCTTAAGTGCACTTAGTAGAAATTTAGGGACCTTAGATTGAGATCTGGGCTCTTTCCCTTTTGACTAGTGAAGCTTAGCCCTCACAGTCTAACTGTCTGCCAATTACTTCCGGTATTCGGAGTTTGATAGGATTGACGAGGTTTCCCCCTGTTCAATCCTTCCAGTGCTCTACCCCCGGAAGGTAAGACAAACGCTAGCCCTAAAGCTATTTCGGAGAGAACCAGCTATTACCAGGTTCGATGAGCTTTTCACTCCATACCACAGGTCATCCGATAGTTTTGCACGGCTAACCGGTTCGGACCTCCTCCCGCATTTCTGCGGAATTCATCCTGCCCATGGCAAGTTCACCTGGCTTCGGGTCTAATTTGTAATACTTTTGATCGCCCTTTTAAGACTCGCTTTCGCTGTGTCTCCGTCCTCTCGGACTTAGACAGCAACACAAATTAACTCGTTGGCTCATTCTTCAATAGGCACGCCGTCGTCCACGACTTGCGTCGAGACTTCGACTCCTTGTAGACATATGGTTTCAGGTTCTATTTCAACGCCCTCATCGGGCTACTTTTCACCTTTCCCTCGCGGTACTTGTTCACTATCGATCTTAAAGAGTATTTAGCCTTGCCGGTTAGTTCCGGCAGATTCCTCCGAGCCATTCGTGTCTCGAAGTACTTAAGAATAATAACTGAAAGTATAATCATGTTTTCGTTTACAGGGCTATTACCTTCTTTGGCTCCGCTTTCCAACGGATTCAGCTAACAAGATTAAAACTCACTTAGAATTGCTTCATTCGCTATTACCTTGCAACCCCTTACTTAATAAAAAGTAAGGTTTAGGCTATTCCCATTTCGCTCGCCGCTACTCAGGGAATCACATTGTTTTCTTTTCCTCCCGGTACTGAGATGTTTCACTTCCCGGGGTTTCCTTCCCGCCAAAGGCGGGATAACACCGATTTACGGTGTTGGGTTTCCCCATTCGGAGATCTCCGGATCAAAGGCCGCTCAGCGCCTCCCCGAAGCTTATCGTAGCTAAGCCACGTCCTTCATCGTCTCTTTAAGTCTAGGCATCCACCATACGCCCTTATTCCTATTAGGAAATTTATAAACTTCCTTTCTAGATTCACTCGTAACCACTTTTTTGTTTTGGTTTAAATACAAATTACCTACATTTTGCTTGATTGAATATTGATTTTTCAAAATGCAGTCTTTCCGAAAAATTCCAAATAAAAAGCCGCCTCTGAGGCGGTTTTAGCCAAAACAATAAATTGCCAGGGCTAATATTTCCGCTTCATTTTTTTGCTTTTTATTTTTCTATACATCAATATTTAAGAGTATATATGATGGAGAAAATAAGTCAAGCAAAAAGACCCCGACTAAAAGGAAGGGGTCTTTTTGAGTTTTTCCTTTATTTTAAAAGCTTACTCCGCTATGTCCTTCTTGAGCTTTTCTATGTATTTCGCGGCCGCGTCTTTACCTCCCAAACCGAAGGCCAAACCGCCGGCAATGGCAACCATGGCCACAAAGCCGGTAAAAAGAGTCTGCGCGAAAGCTCCAGCGATACCAAGCTGGAAAAGAGCCGCCAAGATGGCGAAGATCCATATCGCCCATTTGGTAAGCCCACCCAAAATATTTACCGAAGGCACTCCGGCTGCTCTGGCTGAACCTGTTACAAGCTTCTGCATGGCGCCAGCCAAAAAAGCGGCAACCACCAAAATGATTGCGGCGATTATCACGTTAGGCAAATAGCCAAGCACTACGTCTCTTAAAAAATTGTTTACGTCACTCAAGCCAAGAATATCTATGGAAGCGACCAAGAAAACGATAATGAGAAACCACTTTATGAGTCCGCCGATAAACGCTCCGGCATTTAAGCTGAAGCCGGCCTTGTTCATCATCTCATCAACACCAACAGTTTGAAGAGCTTTATCAACCTTAAGAGCATCCACCACTTTCGCGACAAACTTTCCTACAATGGAAGATATTATCGCGCCGACTATAAACACGATTAAAGCGATAATAAAAACAGGCGCGAAAGACAAAACGCCGTCAGATAGACTTTGGAAAGATTCCGTAAGAACCCCCGTCCAAATTTCTGTTGTCATAAAATTAAAATTTATTTATTGTTAATAATTTAAAACGACCGTTTTAAAAAGCTAATAAAAAAGCTTACCTTAAATTATACATCAATTTAAGATTTTTTGACCATAGCACTGTGGATAAGTAAAAAGACGGGTCAACGACCCGTCTTTTTACTTGCTATATGCTAAGTCTGTTTACCACTTTCTCGTGAGGCGATTCCATTATTTCTCTTACGAATTTATCATACATGCCGTAGCGATACATAAAGTCTTTCGTAGAAAAAACAGCATACACGATTTCCTTGCCCAATTCAGCTTCCACATTTTTAAGCGCTCTGTCCAACTTGCTTTCCTTTATCGCGTCTCCCACCAACAAAAGATCCACGCTACTGCCTCCTTCGTTGTTGGTAAATATGCCGGACAAAATCATCAGTTTCACCTTGCCGGCCGCGCCAAGATTCTTTATCAGTTTCTCTTTATCAAGAGGCGCTGAATTTAAAACAAGATTTTTGAGCGGAAAAAGAAATGGAAACAATTGATTTAAAACAAAACCGCTCGTCTCCACTTTTTTTGTTTTAATTTTCCCGTCTTTTAATTTTAATTCTTCTAAGAACTTTTCTGTCTTGGGCCGCACCAGTCCAATACTTTTTAAAAGAGAAATCTCTCTTCGCGCCGATGCCGCCGGCACCTTGGCGCGTTGAGAGATTTCCTTCAAAGAGTACACTGTTTCCGGATTAAGCATAAACAGTCGGATGATCTTTATCCGGGCGGATGATCCAAAAAGTTTTGATAGTTTATCGTTCATCACGCGCTATTTTAACATTTTATCTACTTAAGCGCAACTGTTCCTCCGGCAGCTTCAAGCTTGGCTTTAAGTTCCTCCGCTTCTTTCTTATCCACGCCTTCTTTTACCATAACGGGAGCTTTGTCAGCCATGTCTTTGGCTTCCTTGAGACCCAAACCAAGAGCTTCTCTGAGCACTTTGATTATCTGGATTTTCTGATCGCCGGCGCTCTTAAGTTCCACGCTGGCTTTACTTGGTCCAACAGCATCACCGCCTTCAGCATCTCCACCGGCGACAGGAGCCGCGGCTACGGCCACAGCTTGAGCTGATACGCCGAATTTTTCTTCAAATAATTTTACAAGCTCGGAAAGATCGAGAACACTCATTGTTTCTATTTTCTCAACAATGTCCTTGAACTTTGCCGGCACCTCCACAACTTTTTTTTCTTCTGTCATATTTTTATTATTTTTTTTAGTTTTTGATTAATAATTTTACGCTACCTGCTTTTGCTTCGCTATTTCAGACAAAGCCACGGCAAATTTCTTTATCACGCCGTTTAACGTTACCACCATGCCTCTTGTTGGTGAGCTGATCACATTTACAAATTGGCCAAGCAACACTTCTCTTGAAGGAATATTGGCGAGCATTATCATTTTTTCTTTGCCGATATAACCGCTTTCAAACACGCCGCCGATTATTTTTATAGCCTCATTCTTCTTAGCGAATTGCTGCACGGCTTTGGCGGCAACGGTCGGCTCTTCGCTTGAAAAAGCAACGGCTATCTCTCCATCCAAAGAAGGCATCTCTCCTTCAAATCCGGCGGCGACAAAAGCTTTCTTGATTAAAGTCTTTTTGGCTACCGTGATTTTGGCGCCGATTTTTCCAAGCATTCTTCTAAGTTCGCTGGCGGCTGCCACGTTAAGACCATGGAAGTTTATAAACATAACCATGTTGGCTTGTTTTATATTCTCCTCAAGATCTCTCAGTATCACACCCTTTTTTTGCTTTGTTATTGCCATTCTTTTACATGCTAATCAAATAAAAAACGACCTTTTATAAAGTCGCAGAATACAAAATCGCCTTAAAGCAATTATTTGTCTCGGCAGGATTTATTTCGCCAAACGGCGAGAAACCTGCTTTCTACGACCAATATTTAATTACTTATTATTATATACGATTCGCCGAAACTGTCAACGACAATCGCGCGAAGGACGGACCTTCGTTAATATTCTATTTCCTCTCCCTCTATCGTCGCGTTGCCGGAGATCTCGCTGCCTCCGGCAACAACCACTCCTTCGTCGGAGACATTTTCTATTGTTACATCAGACAAAGTAGCTGAAGAACCGTTGTATAAACCGATACCATCTCCGTCCAATATGTCGCTAATGGTTGATGTCGCGATTGTGATAACGGAATCGTAAGAGCCTATACCATCGCCATCTAAAACATTCGTTATCGTGGAGCTGGCTATGACAATAGTTGATTCGTAAGCGCCTATGCCATCGCCATCAAGAACCGTATCTATGGTGGTTGAAGACATTGTCAACGAAGAATTATAAACGGATACCGCGTCCGCGTCTATGGTATTGGTTATCGTGGAAGAAGCAATGGAAACGGAACTTCCGCTGTACGCCGCAATCGCTTCATTCGTGGTACTGGCAAAAGTGGTATTTTCAATTATGACCACGCTATTATTATTCAATTCAATGCCGGCGTTATTGCTGATAAATTCCGAATCGGTTATTTCCAGATCGGCTCCATTGCTTAGGCTTATACCTCCCGTATTGGAGATTATAACGTTATCTAAAGTGCTCGTTCCATTATTGCCGCTAATTTTTATTTTATTCGCAGTTGATGTGTCTGAAAAAGAATCAAAGACTATCGGATTGTTTTCTTCTCCGTTAGCGTTGATGACGCCATTGACTTCAAGGTCATCTAAGTAAAGGCTCACTTGAACGCCGGACTCAATGGTGAGAGTTGAAGTGGCTGAGACTTGAACATTTTGGGAAACATAGTAACAACCACCTTCTTCAAGAGTGATGTCTTGATATATGCTTTGGCCGTTGTTGAGATTATTAAAGCTGACGGAATTACATTGGCCGGGCGTGCCGGAGATGGAATTGCCTTCGGCATCTTGTCCGCTTTTAATGAAATCAATGTTCGTCCCCCATGTG
The DNA here is from genome assembly GCA_000996035.1 of Parcubacteria group bacterium GW2011_GWA2_40_143. GTDB lineage: Bacteria > Patescibacteriota > Minisyncoccia > UBA9983 > UBA9983 > UBA9983. The sequence continues at coordinate 70,147 of LBYH01000001.1, forward strand.
GCCCAATTGGAAGTATCAGATCCGGACTCTTTGGAGTTTACTCTCTCCATAGTCTTTCTGGAAGTGGAACTTGTATTATCTCCGGCGGACCATCCGTCGGTTGCGACAGGAGTTCTGTCTAAAGTGGTGGATGAGTGAGAGAGAATGATTTGTTCTCCATTGTTACCAAGCGCCCACTGAGATGACCCATTGCCATAAACGGAAACAGTTGATCTGGCGGTTATTGTGTTTGCCCTTCTTTCAAGAATGCGATATTCATAAGGAGCCATTTCTCCGACAAGGGCGATAAACGGCGCGCCGTCAGTTGATTCTACTGCCCATTGCGACAAATCTAGCGTATAACTTGTATTGTTTTTTATTTCCAGCCATTCATCATACGCGGAAGCCGCCGTTCCCATCCACGCGATTTCGTTGATAGCGAGAGGAATGGTGGCGACAGAAACGGCTTGAGTAGAAGTGGCGCTTGTCGTGGCCGAAGAAATTGCCGATACAGAAAAAGTGTACTCGGAAAAATCGGAGATGTTGGCGATGAAGCTCGGTGCCGTCGTGGTAGCGTATTCTCCGTTCTTACTTATGGCGTAATGTTCCGCGTCGGAAACCGCTTGCCAAGAAAAAGTTACGGTGGTGGTGGCAAGAAGACAGCCATCGGTAGCCAAAGAGTAATCGCATTGGGAAACACTAAGGATTGGCGCGGAAAGTGAAACTGTTTCTTGCTCATCCTCTTCTTCCTGATCTTCTTCTTGCTCGGATTCAGAGACAAGAGAAACTTTTGGCGCCGCCCCGCCGCCGAAACCGGAATACGGAAGACCTAGAAAAATAATGCGAGGCTGATTGTCAGCCTCGCTCTTATCAAAATCTCCTAAGGAACGAGACGCGCTAAAATCGGCGCGTCTAGCAGTATCATCCTCATCAGTTGATTCACTCTTTACAAGATTCAACACCGCTTGTTTTTTCTCACTCTCGCTGTCTTTCTTTTTCTTATCCTCTTCCACTAACGCCATGGTTTGCTTTTTAATATCTTCCAGGGAAGCTTGAATTTGAGTGATTGAAGCGGAAAAACTCAAATTTGAGAAAGACTCCGCCGCCTCGGAAACCACTGTATCAAAAACCGCTAGATCAACGACTTCGCTTACCTCATTGTCAAGGTTCAACCTTGACAATGAGGTAACAGCCTCCACCGCCACAGCCAAACCATCGCCATCTTTCGGCGAACGACTCGCCTCAAGAGAAAAAATATCGGTAATCTTGCCAGTCAAGCTTGACGCGACACTTGCGATCTTACTCGCGCCGGCAGAAATATTTTCTTTAACGGAATTATAAGAATCTTTAGCAAAGGCAAAAGCTTTGGCCCCTTCACCCACAACAGACACTCCGCCAATGTAGCCGTTTAAAGTAACGATTTTCTTAATAACTCCATTTTCTTTAACAAAAATTTCCGGTGCCGGTTTTTGGCCGGCTATTATTGCCTCCGCTTCTTGATGAAATAACTCTATCAGGCCGGCACCATTTATAATAGCTTCGCGAGAGAGACGGGAGAAATATTGAGAAAGGATTTCTGTTTCCTTTTTGGTTTCCAAAAGATATTCTTTTTTTAGATTAAGAAGATTATCAGGAATAGTTCTTGCCCTAATAAGCTCAAACTCCTCTCCATTCTTATCCAACCCATAACCAAAACTTTCATCTTCTCTCACTATTTTAGGATTAGCATATTTAGGATCGTTTATAGTGTCTTTGCTAAAGAAATATCCATTGGAATAATTAGCCAAAGCGTAAAAGTAATTATCCACCTCGCCTCTTTGGATAGGAGTCATGCCTTTGACTGCCAACTCGTCAGCCACCTTAAAATTCTCTCTGGTAAAATCCTTGGCGTATTCCTCCAGCGGACTGCCGTAATCGCCGGTAATCGTTCTGGCCTCATGAGCGTGCGGGTCGTCTCTGGTGTGGTCCGGCACGGCCATATCCTCCATCAAGTGCAAAGTATGGCCGAGAGTCGCATACGCTTCTTTTTTATTGCCGTTTGCGTATTCATAAAGCGCTTTCTCCCAAGTGCGATTGCCCAGGTATTTGTAATATTCCGCTTGCAACTCTTGATTATGCAGCCAGTCCGGCGCAGGCACGGGAGCAGTGAAGGACAGAAAGTTTTCCGCCAAGTAGCGCATCAACCAAGCCGGCACCCGGCCAGTATTCTCTCCTGTCCAACCTGTCTTATTCACCGGATCATAAAAATGGTTTACCCATCTTGGCGGCGTATCTTCCGAGACAACGCCTGATATAATCCACTCTTTCTCTTCCGCGCTCAACTTATCTTCGGCGAATATGTTATAAAAATCCACAATTTCGTCCGTAATGGCCGGATGAGTGGTAAGATCGTCAAAAGCCAGCGCCGACGCGCCGGTTAAGAAAACTCCCGCCAAGACGAGCGGGACAGTGATTTTACTAAAATCAAATTTCATTTATCTTCCAATTATCTGATGGGTATTTTATAAAGCTAACAAACATAGATGGTTTTGAATTTAATTTCGCTTCCATAATAAAAGAATCACTACCAGCACCAGATCTCCATTCACTTGCTGTCTTTAAGATGTTCATCAAATTATAAATATTTTCTTGTGGAGCATTATTTAATATCCTCAATTCCTCCCCTTGCTTCTCCGCCACAAAATATTTACTGGCCAGTTCATAATCGCCGGCTTCCACGGCCGCAATAAACATTTCCAAAGTCTCTTGTGGAGTGTTACCGCCAATAGTGTCTTTTGCCAATTCTTTTTCTCTGTCTTCCACCATTTTATCAATCTTAGTCATATTTCTCTCAAACTTAGTATTATCTCGCCACTCCAAAAAACTTATCACGCCAATAAGTACCGCCCAAATAGCAAAAAAAATCCCCACTCCATAAATTATTTTTCTTCTCATCCTCATTATCAAAATTTTATCACACCAAATTTTCTAAAACAACCCCGCCCCCCACCATCAAGGACTCCCCTTGATGGTGGGGGTAACTTTTCTAGCTTTCGCCGGGTTGGAAAATCTCCTTTAACGCCCAAGGAGCCATAAATTCTTGGATCGCTGAAATTGGAATATCTCCGAATATAGAAAAAGGGCCTTTGTCTTCATTACTATAATCAACTCCGACGCAGGAGGCCGAGAAAGCTTCCCGTTTCGGGGCAAACATCAAATCACAGCTTGGTTCTCCGTCATATTTAGAAAGCAGCAGCGGTTTCATTATCCTTACCGCTTCCGCCCAAGCCAAATCATCGCGAAACAGTTCGTTTCCCTCTCTCATCATTTCGCCCTTTTCAAGATCGAAAATAAGATATGTTCGCTTGGGGTCGCTGGCTTTACTGCCAGACAAATGGTCTGATGATGTAAAAGCCATGGAAATCAAACGCGGAGACATAAGCAATATTTCCGTATCTATATTGAGAGTGCTTGCTTCCCCGTTATCATCGGCGGCGGTTCTGACACCCCGAATAAAAATATCCTTCAACGCTCCGATATATCCAGCAACATCCTCGTTAATTTTTTCGGCCAAGAAATCATTGGTGTAAATAACCACATCGGGAATCCTTAAACTTATTAAGAACTTTTTTGGTTCATCCTCTATGGTAATTTTTTGCCATTTTATGACTGGCTGACTTAATTGCTTTACCACCTGAGAAACCTCTTCTTTTTTATTCCAACGCGGAGTAAATGCTAAAAATGAAATCGCGATAATTATCCCAAAAATCACTGCGATGGCTTTTGAAAAAAATTTTCCAGACATAAAAATATCAATCAATCACCTTCAAAACACCGACGCTTCTTTTATCAACTCGGAAAAATTTTTCAAAGGCTTTAACCTCGACCCTAATATCGCGCCCAACAGAATTACCGGCGTATTTTATTTTTGTAAAATTTAGTTGAATTGATTTTATCACACCAAATTTTCTAAAACAACCCCATTTAAACTCTAATATTATACCACACCCACTGTCCAAATATGCCATCCAAGGGTAACCCTTGGATGATGGGGTGTGGATAACTTTTCTAGCTTTTTCTAATGGAAAGATAACCAATCATCTATCATGGTGCTAAAGTCTTGTTGAGTTAAAAAATACTCAGGAAAAGTTTCCTTGCTTAGCACCACCATCAAGGGGAGTCCTTGATGGTGGTGCTAAGCAAAAGCCAATCGTTTATAAAATCATCAAAATCTTTGCGATTTGAAAAATATTCAGGAAAAGACTCCTTGTTAATAATCTTTCCCTCCGGCCTGTTACCGTTTTCGCTATAATCAAAATAACTTGAATAAGAATACTCGTTCAAAAAAGAACTAGCTGTGTTTTTATTTTTAATGCCACTTTCTTTCCATTCCGGCTCTATTAGTTTAACTGGATTTAAATGAATATAGGCAAAAAGATATTTTAAATACTCATCATTATCCGCATGAGTTGACTTAAAAACCCCTTGGAATAAAGCCCCCGTCCTATTATATCTCTTATTAAAATACATTGAGTATCCTGTAGCCAGCTTGCCCATAAATTTACTGATGCCTTTTTCTTTTTTCTCTTTAACAAGAAGATGGAAATGGTTAGGCATCAAACAATAAGCTCCAATATCAACAAGAGAGTCTTTTTTATTTATGTTTAATATCTTCATCAAGGACTCCCCTTGATTTATGAGGTTGCTTATGTGCACAACATCAACATTGTTGGAAATATAAAGCAAAACAAGAAACCTTAAATAATCGGCTTTGTCCGAAAAAATATCTCTTTTTTCGGTGCCACGATTGTAGATGTGATAATATTCACCAACAGAAAAAACTATTTTTCTTTCCATGCTTTTATTTTAAGACACTTATCCCCAACCATCAAGGACTCCCCTTGATGGTTGGGGATGTTATAAATTTATTGGAAGTTTTGAAGAAGATTTTGGAGGTCTTGGGATGTGTCTGGGTTGGCGGCGATGCCTTGTTCTAGAAGAGCTTTGGCTTTGGCTTCGTCTTTGAGAAAATTTCTATAGAAATCATAGAAATTGCGGTAAATGAAAATCATGTTTTTACCATTTTCTATCGCCTTTTTATAACTCGCTTCCGCTTTGGTGTTGTCTTTAAGATAATAAGCGTAAAGTTCTCCCAGATTATTGTATGATACATAATTATCCGGACTTATTCTGCCAACGTAATTCCACACGTCCGCCGCGCCTTGATAATCGCCTATTATTTTCCAATATATCCCGAGCACCAGCCAGTTTTCCACATTTTTCGGATCCTCTCTGAGGCTGGTTGAGATTTCATTGATCTTTTCCATCGCTCTTTCCGCCAAGACTTGGTCTATGCTACTTATCGGTTGAGCGACTCTATCTAAGAGAGTGGCGCCTTCGCTATCAAGCTTTTTTTCTTCCTCTATTTTTATGGGACTAACTTTAAAATCACCATCGCCTTCAATGGCTAAATTTGACCCTTCTATAGTCTTAATGGTGGAAGAGGCGGATTCTATATCTTCGGCAGCATTCTCCTTTGAGTTTAAAGCTAAATCCGAACCGGACTTAGTAAAGATATCTTTGGATATAAAATAACTTACTCCGCCGACCATAAGCAAGATAAAAATTATAAAAATCAGTTTGTTTTTATTCATAGTACTTACATATTAAATAATTCCTTATCCTGCGTCAAACCTCGTCATCAAGACCATCAAGGGGAGTCCTTGATGGTGGGGAGTTTTCATTCTTAGTATGTCCGTATCCAAGGACTGTCCTTGGATACTTTATGTTGGGTAAAGATAGAAAATACAAAAACCCCGTTCTCTTACGAGAACGGGGTTTTTGCTAACCTCCCGCTAAAAGCGAGACACAAGATGGTTAGATTACTTAGATTTGGTGTAGCTGATACCTCCTGACGGAAGCGACGTTACGTTGTAGCCGTTTATCCAATCGTAGTCATTTATTGAGTTTGTCGTTGTAGTAGCTCTTGGTGACCAGATGAAGTTATTGGCTGCTGTAGCCGCTGCCTCAATATTTACGTAGTTATCAACCAATCCGGCCAAGGAAGGATAAGCATTGTCACCCTTGAGGGTTACCGTCAAAGAATCTCCTGAAGAAACTCCTGTTATGGTAGCCACTACCTTGAAGTATCTCGTAGCGCCGGCTGGAATCTCTATTGTCGTAGAAGCGGTGCTAATTTGAGGATAAATTTCAAGGTCGGTTGAAGCTGAAGCCCAGTTGGCTTCCAAATCAACATCAGTGTTCATAAGCTTGCCTCCTGAGTTTATTCCGGAAATCGGTCCGGTAAATGAACCGTTGCTGTAACTGTCATAAGCGTAAACATTCAAGCTGTCTGCCGTTACACCAGTGGTGGCAATATTGAAGGAAAGTTTGTACAAGGACATCTTGCCGGCGCTGTCAGCAGTGATGCTGAAGCCCATGATAGTCTCATCTGTCGTACCGGACAAAGATGATTCTATGCCGGAAAGTCTCACTACCGTCGGGAATGTTTTAAACATTCTTACGCCGGAGAAAGAAGTGGCTCCTGAAGTTGAAGTAATGGTCGTACCGCTGGAAGATCCTCTACCTTGCGCATTGCCGGCTCCAATATAGTCAACGGCAATGAGTGCTCCCTGAGTACCCACCTGGCTTGTGCCAATGGCGGCTAAATCAGCCTTAACTGTCATACTCTTTGTCTCATCTTTACCAATGATGAACTTTGAAGTTCCATCAGTGTTGGTAAGTATGGTTGATGTGCCTGTGCTACCCGTAAGGATAAGTGTGCCAACTTGCGTTGAACCATCCCACAAAGTTACCTGAGATAAATCAGAAACTGAGGAAGAGGCTGTATTGGTAAGCGTAAGTCCTAGATAGGTAAGTTCAATGGCTTCGTTTGCTGAAGTAAAGTCAATTACTCCAAGCGTAACCGTTGAACCTGAAGCAGCTACGGCGTTCGCGGCCGGACTCTGTGATGTGTTTTCCGTTACAGTAAGCGTGCCATTCGCTGTAAGCGCCATAGCCTGACCAGTTGAGTCATTCTCAGTAAGAGCAGCGCTTTGACCTGAAGTTACGCCTGTAACTGTCGGTAAAGCCTCGCTATCGTAACCCCAAGCGTAAGTACCGGTAGCTCCGGCAACAATATTACACTTGAGAGAAATCGTTTTCGCGGTGCCTTTTGATATAGTAAGCGGATTGTCAAGCGTGAAGGTCGTGGAAGAAGCTGAGGATGAAGTCGGGCTAAGCACATTTGAACCGGTGTTCAATGCTGTTGAGCCGTCGTATAGAACACAATTGTTCAAGTTCGTGGCGGTATTACCGAATTTCTCATACGCGAATGGGAATGAATTGATTTTTACATCTTCTCCTGATGCCGTAGCGTCAAAAATGTAGTTGGCAAAAGTGAATTCTTGCGCTCCGGCTACCACTGTTTGAGCGGCCGGATTAGTGGAAACGCTGATGGCCAAAGCCGCAGCCTTAACTGTCATTGTGTTTCCGGTTACAACAGCTGATGAAGGCGTAATTGAATTGCCTGTTGTCTGGCCGGTAATGCTAGTGAAGTCGGATGAAGGGGTAGTAGAAGCAACAACTGTTTGGTTGTTGGCAAAATCCGTACCCAATTTTCCTTTAAGTGTATATGTTCCCTTTCCTATCGGGAAAGTTACGGTGTCGGTAAAGGTTACTGTACCGTATACAGCGGCTCCTGAACCGTCGGCCGGACCGGCTACTATGTTGCCGTTTGAATCAAACAAAGCGATGTTTGTGATATCTTCAACTTGGCCGGCAGTGCTGGTAATCTGGAAGTGGTAAACCTGCTGCGCTACCGATATGGCTTCTCCTTTGGCTTCTATCTCAAAACCTCCGAGCGTTACATCAGATACATTCTCGGCAATATTCTGAGCGGATACCGAAGTGGCCTTGGTTATCGTAAGCGAGCCTGTTGAAACTGTAGCCTGATAAGCATCAAACCATGGGTTAGCGCTTGAGAAGGCGCCGGTGTCATCCGTGGGATCTGTAGCTCCATTGGCCGGCGTTATGCCATAACCATAGGTCTCTCCCACTACGTTTACATCTGTTCTCTTGTAGATATCAAAATCTATCGTTCTGCCCGAACCGCTTACAATGTCTCCTTTGATAGACATTTCAATGCTTCCTCCTTTGTCTACTACGATACCGCTACCGAAAGTGGAAGTGTAGTATTTGCCGTCTGAGGAAACTGTTGTGTCGTAAGCAACACCGTCTATGTATGTCTTTACGTTCTCAATGTCGGAAGTGGCGGCTGAACCTGATTGATTCCATCTTATGGAATTGAATCTTACTTTCTCGGCTGAACCAGTTGTGAATTTAACTGAAGAGAAAGTGTATCCGGTGGTGCCTACCTCTTTGTTCTGACCTGATCCCGGGTCTATTGAACCCACGGCCAATGTCGGAACCGAACCGATTGAAAGCGTAGCGTTTATGGTGTGAACCGCTCCAGTAATTGGAAGTATGCCTGATACCGTGGCTGAAGTGTTGATGCCATTTATAGTAAGGGCTACAATCTGTCCGGCTCTGGTGCTGTTGTCAGCTGCCATGTTTCCGGCAATCGTCATAGTTTTTGAAGTGCCGGCTTTTACCGTGAAAGTGTCTCCTACCGTAGCCTGGTGATTTGAGTTCAAAGTTTTCTCCAAACCAAGCTGTGTGTCATTTTCATCTAAAAGCACTATTCCGGAAAAGTTTGAATCGCTTCCTAAATTAGTCCTTTCTATATTGATGCCGGTTACGGTTACATCATCGGCTCCCGCCGTGAGGGTAACTTTCGTAAACGGAACTCTTGCCGCGCTTTCCGGAGCCAATGTGGCTACCGGTTGCGTCGGGCTGGCTACCGCCAAGCCTGTGCCTGTCGGAACGGTTGTGATGACACTTGAGCAAGACTGGCCCGTCGTCGAGCTGAATCCTGTCGCTGAAGTACAACCTTCAGGGTATGTCGTTGTGGTTGTGGCGCAAGACTGACCCGTTGTCGGGCTGAATCCTGTCGCTGAAGTACAACCTTCAGGGTATGTCGTGGTCGTCGTGGTCGTCGTGGTCGTGGTCGTGGTTACTGAAGCCGCCAACGAATTGTACTTGGCTTGCGAAACCGAGCCAAAGTATCCTACCGCCGGTGATACGCCGTTGGCTGATTGCCACGCGGCCACCGCTGTTCTCGTTACCGGTCCGAAGTATCCGGTTGATCCTCCCGAGAATGTATAGTGCCCCGTGCTTTTCAAATAATCCTGCAAGCATGTTACGTCACTTCCTTGTGAACCTATTGTAAGGCTCTTCGTGAAGGCGCATTCTGCAGTTGCAGTGCCGCCAGTCGCTGTGCCAAGAGCGGCAATCTCAGCTTGGAGCTGCGTTATCTGCGCAAGCAACTGAGCTATTGTCTCTTCCGTAGTAAGAGCTGACGCCGTTTGAGGCGCGGCCATTACTCCAACGGAAAGGGTCAAAGCGGTTGCGAATCCAAGAACTACAGAAACAACTTTTCCTAATCTGGTATTTCTAATGTTACTCATAATTTATTTATATCTTTATAATAACGATTCCACGATTCTCACTTGCTTCGTTTTTAAACAAAGCTTGCGTCAAACCGCAAAACCATTTTTGCGCGGACTTAATTTGGTTTCGACTTCCGCCAAATGCCCGACGCATTAACTAACCAATAATTTCAAAGCCAGCCTCTTTTAAAATTTTTAATTTTAGGCTGGCTCGTTCCGCTAAAAACGGAACGGCGAAAATTTAACTGATTAACATTTTGTCTCTCGCGAATCTTTCTATCATATAGTGAGGTGTCAGTGTTTCGGAAAATTTTTTCCATCTTGTTTCTTTATTCTTTTTTCAACGTTCTGGCAATAAATCTAAAACAAGCAAGTTACAAAAATCATACATTCGTTCCGCCTTTCTGTAATTATAATACACTAAGGTCATTACTGACAAATACACATGTGGATAACTTTAGGCGCTTGTATGCGAATAAAGACTTGCTTAGCCCAAAACACCTTATTTTTAAACATTAAAAAACTGGTGCAAAGGACTATTAAATATTACACTAGGATATATTTAATGTCAATTAAACCTTGATTTTAGACAGACTCGTAAGTTCGCCATCTTTTATCTCCTTTCGCCAGTACCCTTCCCATGCGCGCCAGATCAAGCAAATCTCTCTGGGTGGCCTTGGTACTCACGGAGCCTTCAAAAATAGCCGATATTTCGCCCACGGTTTTTGGACCGCCGGCCTTCAAAAACACCGTTATCTTATCTTTGCGATTTTCCGGATCAAGCGATTTTCCGGCTGTATTGCCCCCACTTTCTTCTCCTAAAATTAACGTTTTTTCCGACACTCTGCCCGCCCCGCTACTTGTCCCGCGATAAGTGGGAACAGCGGCGGTTTTGCTTGGCGCGGGCAATCTAATCTCTCCTATCGGGGCGATAATGTCACCGGTGGTAATCTTTTTATTTTTCCCTTCTATAAAATTTTTGAGATTAAGATATTCCCTTTTGAGAATATCAAAATTTAAATTGGACACATACACGCCAATGGAGACCAGCTCAAGAGTCTTAATAATACGAAAGAAGTTCCCCATTGTTTCTTCAATCAATCGCCCTTTGTCTTTTATAAATCTAATGGACATAACATTCTCATGCAGGTGCATGGCAGTGTCTCTTAGTGTCCATTTGATTGGTTCCTTATCGGACATCAAGTCTGTAACCCTATATAAAGCAGCGGTTATTCTTTGTATTCCGTCCGTTATTTGTCCATAAATGTCCTTTAGCTCTTTATCTTGATTGTTTTGTGTTTTGCCGTTCATTTTTTATTGCTTAAATATGTCCTTTAAACATATCTTAATGGACAAACCGGTTCTGTAAAGAAAAAACCAATCCACATCATAGTAGTCAAACTTTCGCAAACAATACTATTTCATAATTCAAAGTAAAAGTTGTATAATAAATAAGTAAATTAGCAGAATTGAACAACAACTCAATGTCATCAAAATCAAAAGCAAAAAAGCAAAAAATTAAACACAAAAAAGAGGAGGAAAAAGAAGAAGACGAACCAAAAGAAAGCTTTCTAAATGCCTTGGAAGATAGAACAAAAAATTTCATCATATCCATCGTCCTTTTTTCCTTTGGCACGGTTTTTACTCTTTCGTATTTCAATAAAGCCGGACCGGCCGGAAAATACATAAATAATATATTTGATTCACTTTTCGGTAATGGCTCAATCTTGCTGCCGCTCGCGCTTTTCGCTTCGGCTGGCATATTAGCTCTCTCAATCAAGCCGTCTTTCCTTAAAAGAACGCTCATCGGTATTGCCGTTTTTCTAATCGGCAATCTGGGGATCATGGCAACCATCTGGGGTAAAGACGCGGGAGGATACATTGGCTATCTGACCTCCCTGCCACTTATGAAGCTTTTTGATTTTTGGGCGTCAATCATCATCCTCTCCGCCATTCTCGTGGTGTCCGCGACCCTGATAATCAATAAGCCGATTTTCGCTTTTATTCCTTTCAAATTAAAACGCAGAGAAGCTGATGACGATATCATCCAAGCCAATCATTTTAACGAAAACGGCGGGGCGGTGGAAGAAAAAGAAAATGCCAAAGAGTCCGCGCATGTCCCAGCTGAAAGCGGAGCGGGAAAAGCGATGGAAATCAAAAAAGACAAAAAACGAAAAGAAGGAACAGGTAAAGACAAGGAAGAAGAGTACGAAGAAGGCTCAATTTCCTATCCAAAGCAAAACAAGGTGGCATTCATACCGCCACCACTTGAACTCCTTGAGGGCGACAGGGGCAAGCCGTCCAGCGGCGATATAAAGGCAAACGCCAATATCATAAAAAGAACTCTCCAAAACTTCGGCATAGACGTGGAGATGGGAGAAATCAACATCGGCCCATCGGTAACTCAATACACTCTCAAGCCGGCTGAAGGCGTGAAGCTGGCCAGGATAGTGGCCTTGCAAAATGATCTGGCTCTTTCTCTGGCCGCCCATCCCATTAGAATAGAAGCTCCTATCCCCAGCCGATCTCTTGTAGGCATAGAAATCCCAAACAGCACAAAAACCATCATCGGTTTAGCCACCTTGTTTAAAGAAAGCGACTATCAAAATGGGACTCATCCCCTGCTTGTAACTTTTGGCCGCAGCGTGGGCGGTCAAGCGGCCTTCTACAATCTGGCCAAGATGCCGCATCTCTTGGTGGCCGGAGCGACGGGCAGCGGGAAATCAATTTACATTCATTCTCTCATTATGAGCTTGCTCTACCGCAACTCGCCTGAAGATTTGCGTTTTATCATGATAGACCCTAAGCGCGTGGAACTTACCGTATATAACAAGATCCCGCATATGCTTACTCCAGTTATCACAGAAACCAAAAAGGCTATTCTCATTTTAAAGTGGCTTACAAAAGAAATGGAAAGAAGATATGACACGCTACTCTCCGCCGGCGTAAGAAACATAGAATCTTATCGCAAAGAAGAAGCCTCTGACAAAAAACCCATGCCCTATCTCGTAGTAGTGATAGACGAACTCGCCGACTTAATGAGCACCTATCCGAGAGAGATGGAAGCTTCCATCGTGCGCTTGGCGCAAATGTCGCGCGCCGTGGGCATACACTTAGTGCTCTCTACTCAAAGACCATCGGTAGAAGTTATCACCGGTCTCATAAAAGCCAACGTTCCGAGCCGTGTGGCCTTGCAAGTGGCCTCTCAGATAGACTCCAGAACAATACTGGATATGTCTGGCGCCGAGAAACTCCTTGGTAATGGAGACATGCTCTATTTAGTGGGAGATTCGGCCAAGCCGAGACGCGTGCAAGGACCTTATGTAACAGACAAAGAAATTAAAAATGTGGTGGATTTCTTGGCCGACACTTATAAAGATTTTGATTTGGAAGACATAGACACATCCGCGGAAAACGGCGGCTCGCCATCCAAGGCGCGCGGCGCCATCAGTATAGACTTAGACCAAGTCGGCATGGACGAAGACGCCGACGACGAAATGTACGAAGAAGCAAGAGCCACGGTAATAGAATTTGGCAAAGCATCCACCTCATTTCTCCAGAGGAAACTGAAGGTCGGTTACGCCAGAGCCGCCAGACTTATGGATATGCTTGAAGAGAGAGGAATTATAAGTCAAGGAGACGGCGCCAAACCAAGACAAGTTTTAGTGGAAAGCAGGGACGCTTTCGCCGACGCTGTTGATGATTACAAAGATGAAAACGGAAGTAAGACCGATGGTAGCGAACAAATAAATCAACAAGAAAGCGTTTCTACTTTTCCGACCTCGCCAAGCGAAGCGGGGTTGGCCGATAAAGACGCCGATCAAAACATAGAAAAAAATGGGAACCAAAACTAAAACCATCACCAGCATAAGCCTTGTTGCCACTCTACTCTTCTTTTTTGGCATATATGGCGCGTACAAAGCCAGAGATTTCTTGGCCGGACCCGGTATTGCCTTCAGCTCCGTCAGCAATGGTCAAACGGTGGATCGTTCCGACATTAAAATAATCGGCAAGGTTTCAAACATGGCCAATTTATTTATAAATGGCCGGAAGATTCTCCCCGACAGAGACGGCAACTTTGAAACGGAGATGCTTTTGGCGGCGGGTTATAATATAATAGAAGCCCGAGGAGAAGATAAATTCGGGCGAGAAACAAAAAAATTATTGGAAATAATCTATAAACAATAGAAAATACTAAATTATATGGCATTCACGAAAAAAAGCGCCAAGGCGCCAAAAGAAACAAACATCGGCGTGGAAAACGCCTTAAAAGACATTAAAGCCAAATACGGCGAAGGATCAATCATGAAGCTTGGTGAAACACCTAAGGTAAATATTGGCGCCATATCCACCGGCTCCTTGAGTCTGGATATCGCCCTTGGCGTAGGTGGCATGCCAAGAGGCAGAGTGATAGAAGTTTACGGTCCGGAAAGCTCCGGCAAAACCACGCTCGCCCTAAACGTAATAGCCCAAGCCCAAAAGAAAGGCGGGGTTTGCGCCTTCGTGGATGCCGAACACGCTCTTGATCCGGAATATGCCAAAAAACTCGGCGTTAAAATAGACGACTTGTTGGTGTCGCAACCGGATAATGGAGAACAAGCTCTTGAGATTACGGAAAGTCTGGTAAGAAGCGGTGGCATAGATGTAGTAGTGATAGACTCCGTGGCCGCTCTTACTCCAAGAGCTGAGATTGAGGGAGAAATGGGCGCTTCTCACGTAGGCTTGCAAGCCAGACTTATGTCGCAAGCGCTAAGAAAGCTTACAGCCATTACCGCCAGGTCTCATACTATCGTTATTTTTATAAACCAAGTTAGAATGCAAATAGGCATAATGTTTGGCAATCCGGAAACTACCCCGGGCGGCAAGGCCCTTAAATTCTACTCTTCCGTGCGCGTGGAAGTAAGAAGAGCGGCGCAGATCAAAAAAGGTGAAGAGGTGGTGGGCAACAGAGTAAAATGCAAAGTGGTGAAAAATAAAGTGGCGGCGCCGTTTAAAATAGCCGAATTTGATATTGTATTTAATGAGGGTATATCCTACGAGGGCGATATACTAAATCTTGGGGAGAAATACGAAATTATAAAAAAATCCGGCGCTTCCTATTCCTACGGCGCCACTTCTCTTGGACGCGGCTACGATAAAGCTAAAGAATTCTTGAAAGAAAACCCAAAAATAACTCAAGAGCTGGAGAAAAAAATAAAAGAAGCGGCGGCATAAAAAAAGTCCGCAAGATTAACCATTAATATCTTGACAAAAAAATATGACTACTCACACAATGAAATTATCCGGACTACCCTTTGAAAAAATAACGAATGGCAAGAAAATTATTGAATCAAGGTTATACGATGAAAAACGCCAACAAATTAATATTGGTGACCAAATAGAGTTTTCTTGCAATGATGAACCGAAAAAAAAGGTTACTACAAAAGTAAAAGCGCTTTACAGATATGAATCGTTTAAAGATTTATTTTCTGATTTTCCTCCCGAATATTTCGGTAGCAATTCAAAAGATGAATTAATTAAAGAAATTGAAACCTTTTACTCAAAAGAAGAACAAAAAAAATATGGTGTTATTGGGATAAAAATAGAACTGATTTAACTCTATCTCCGCGGTAAACATACGCTGTTCAAAATAAAAGAAGCGGCGGCATAAAAAAAGTCCGCCTTGAAAAACAGCGGACTCTAAGATATTTTAAAAATAGAATTTAACTTAAAATAAACGATTTTTAAGGTCTTTTTCAACGACCTTGTTGTCAACATTTCCCCAAGATAATGCTCTGATTAACCATGAGCAAGATTTTAAGGTTATACAAAATAAAGAAAAAAAGACGTTTAAAACTCTCATACTAACACTGATTTTGGGCGGTTTGGGCGCCCAAGTCCATCCATTACTGTTTTTCATCTTTCCTCTCCTTTATATAATAAGGAAAAAAATAAAGTACGATTTTATCTGATTCAATAGTAAACCAAATTATTTAAATAAGCAAGAAATAAAGTGGCGTAAATTAAAATTTTGAGACGCGTCTCAAAATTTTAATTTACGCCACTTTATTTCTTAGATTTATTGCACCGTTACCCCCATGCTTCTGGCTGTGCCCTCTATAATCTTCATAGCCGCTTCTATGTCGTTGGCATTCAAATCTTCCATCTTCTGCTCAGCGATTTGTCTTACTTGATCTTTAGTAATCTTGCCGGCTCTAGTAGCGAGATTCTTCCCCGAACCTTTCTCTATGCCTATCATTTTACAGATAAGATTGGCCGCCGGAGGCGTTTTCATTTTAAAATCAAAAGTCCTGTCTTCGTATACCGTTATTTCAACCGGTATAATATCACCTATCTTTTCTCTGGTAGCCTCGTTAAATTTATTTACGAAATCACCGATATTTACGCCATGCTGACCGAGAGCCGGTCCTACCGGCGGCGCCGGATTGGCCTTGCCGGCCGGAATTTGTAATTTTATTATTGTTTTTATTGGTTTTGCCATATGTTTTAATTTAAAATCTAAAAAATAAAATCTAAATTTTCTTAACTTGCAAGAAATCTATCTCTACGGGGGTTTCGCGACCAAACATGGAGATGAGTATTTTAATCTTCCCTCTTTCTTCGTCTATCTCACTTACATTGCCCTCAAAATCTTTAAACGGCCCATCGGTTATTTTTACCACCTCTCCAAGCTTAACATCAAGTTTATATTTCGGCTCACTCACGCCCATTCTATCAAACAGTATCTTAATCTCTTTTTCATCAAGAGGCACTGGCGTAGTGCCGGCGCCAACGAAGCCGGTAACTCTGGGAGTGTTTCGCACTACGTACCAAGAATTATCGGTTACCACCATATCCACCAATACATAACCAGGATATATTTTCTCCTCCACCACCTTTCTCTTACCGCTTTGGATCTTAATCTTTTTCTCTGTCGGCACTACAGCGTTAAAGATAACGTCCTCCATGCCAAGCGACTCTATTCTCTGTTTAAGATTCCTTACAACAGTGTCTTCATAGCCGGCATAGGTGTGCACGGCATACCATTTTCTACCGACTTGTACTTTTTGTTTACTCATGATTATATGATAAATTCTTTAAGTAAAAAAGAGAAAATTACGTCAAAAAAGCCTAAAAATGCCGCCGTGGCTAAAGATGCCGCCACCACCATAGCGGTAAAAACCATAGTCTGCCTCTTTGATGGCCAGCTTACGTTTTTAAGCTCCGCCTTTGTTTCTTTTATATAATTTATAAGCTTATTCATTGCTTGTCTTTCTAAAAAAGCCCCATGAGGGCTATTAATATCAATATGCTTAAATGCTACACTACAAACCAAAACAAGTCAATCATTTTTAAAATTTGTATAAAACAGCCAAAAGCTATATACTCTAATCCAATACGGGCTGTAGTATACCGGTAGTACGCACGCTTCGGGTGCGTGTAGACTGGGTTCAATTCCCAGCAGCCCGAACGAAGTTCAGACAATCATCTCAACTAACAATATCTATCGCTTGGAATAATCCCAGAAGCCCAAGGATAAAGATAATAATTAAAACAAAAATTAGAATAATTAAAAATAAAATCTTTTGCACAAAATTATTATAACACTTTTATTGGACAGTAAAACAGGGGTGCCTAAAGGGAATCGCCTATTGCATAGGCAGGCGGTTTTTGGCCTTACGGCAACAAAAACCCTTTCGATTCCCTATGCAGGCAAAGCAGTTTGCCTGCTTTAGTCACCCTACGCTTCGCTTTGGGTCCTATTCCAAATAACTTTATAAAGCTCCTTTCGGACAACAATTACATGCAAAGCGTGGCTACGCAACTGGCTTTCATTAAAGATTTGCAAGAATCAGAGCTCGCGGAAATGGCAATGTAATTTTGCGTTTTTACGCAGAATAAACCAGTTCCTAATATCATTATACCAAACCACGAAAAAAAGTGATAAAACACTCATTTTCCTATATAATTGAAAACATGAACTCCATAAACATTTATTGTGATGAAAGTAACCATCTTGAATCGGATGGTATCTCCACCATGGTGCTTGGTGCTGTTTATGGCCCTGTAGAAAAAATTAAGATTGCGAACAAGCGATTACGAGAAATTAAGGTCAAACACAAGATATCCCCCGACACGGAAGTAAAGTGGGTAAAAGTCTCCCCTAATAAAGTGGCTTTTTACCTTGATGTTATCGATTATTTTTATGACAACGACGACTTACACTTTCGAGCCATTATCATAAACAAAAAAACACTAGACCATAAAAACTTCAATCAAACGCACGACGACTTTTATTACAAGATGTATTTTGAACTTTTAAGCAAAATACTAGACCCCCAAAACAAATATTGTGTCTATCTTGATATTAAAGACACGCAAGGAAGCAAGAAGGTCCGTAAGCTACGCGAGGTACTTTCAAACAAAATGTATGACTTTGACGAAAGCATCGTCCAGCGTATTCAGCTCGTTCGTTCTCATGAGATAGAAGTGTTGCAGTTGGCAGACCTGCTTATTGGGGCTATGCAATTCCTCAATAGAGAGGATGTAAAAAGTGAGGCTAAGAAACAGGTCATCGAAAGAATAAAGACTCGGTCGGGATATGATTTGTCAAAATCCACTCTGGTAAGAGAGGAGAAGACGAACCTCTTTTACTGGAAAGGTCAGAATAATGTGTAAGAGTCATGAGTTCACTACCCGATTGGCTCGAACCGCTCGTACGGTTAGAAGATTTTAATGGAGACGCGGAAGCATATATCGCCAGGCTCTTTGAGATATTTGAAAGAGATTTTATAAAATCCTCTCCTGCTTTTCGTGGTAAAAGAGTTTTATTTGATAAAAAAGACGACGGAGGCAAACCGCAAGCATTTACTCACATTACTACTGAGGAAAATTGGCAAACAAAAGAAAGAGAAATATGTCTAAGACGATGCGAGCGAATTGCATGGATAAAAGCTGTGATTGAAAATGAGAATGACCAAAAAGTCTTAGTGTGGGAAAAGGAACAAAAGACAGGAAAAAGATGGGCAACCCGTACATTTCTGTTTCTTGAAGAGGGGGATTTTCTCGTTATTCTCCAAGAAATTAAACACGGCCACTATCTAATTACGGCAATTTATGTCGATAATCCTAACCAAAAGCGCAAGCATTTAAAAGCTCACGCCTCATACAAGAAAGCCAACCCATAAAAGCAAGAATCGCCCTTGCGGGCGATTCAAGAACTCCTTTTACGCTAGGTAAATGAGATGTTTATAGTATATGTGATTTTGACTTAATTTTCAATGAAGTGTGGATATCGTATTCCCCTTCACCTATTTAGACGATATATCCCTTTATTTTCTTACTTTATTTCAGTGCTTTCTTTTTTAGGCTTTTCTATCTTATTTTTTTGAATCCTCTGGTCTATTTTTAGCAAAAGTGAAAAGAAACCAACAAGATTTTTCATTCCTTCATCATCAATTTTATCTTTATCATCTTTGTTATCGGTTTCAGTACTCATGGCTACCCCAAAATATCAACTATCTTGTCTTTGGTTAAGACACCAGTGTCTAGGAATAAGTCTTCGAGTTGCGTGTGGTCAATATCGGCATTAGATAATTTACGCTCGATTACGCTGAGCAAGTCTTTTGCTCTAACCAAAATGACGGGAACGCGCGTAGCTCGGTAAATGTCTTTCAATGAATTTTCAAGTGAGGGGCTTTCGGTAAACTCCGAAGACACAATCAGAAACGATACTTTATTTACTCTCTGTCGCTGTAATTCACGCTCTTTGTTTTTTATATACTCGGTTATCTCTCTATCACCAGTACCGATTGCGTATTCTTTCTCTCTCGCTTTCGCATCATAAATCACAGCGTAGTAACCTGAATGCCCATCGGTTGAAATGGCAACGCCGTCTGGCTCTCTGCCTTTGCCTTGTCCAAGCTCTGTTACATCAAAGCCGAGAATCGTAAACGCATAGCGTAGTTTCGTTTCAAACGCTTTTTCGGGTTTAACGCCACGCTTCTTTGACCATTCAGTTTCCTGATTGAGAGCAAGTTGTTCCAAGTCAGCAATAATAGGCGGAATCCAACTCTCACCAGGTATTTGTCTAGATTCTCTAATAATTGGAATATCTTTTTTTGTAGTGGTAACCACTTCAGTATCAGCGTGTTGCTTCTTAAAACCCCTCCAAAGCACATGCTCAACGAACCATATCGGGAATTGTTCTTTGATACCTTTTTCAGTTTCAAAATATAAGCGAATTGCGTAAATGATATCGGCAAAATACTTATATTCATCACCCGGTGTATCTTGGCTCTTAAAATCAAAGCCGATACTTTCAAGGATATTTTTTGAAGAACCAAAGAAGACTGGATAAAGCTCAGAATTTTGTACCTCCCAGAAATACGAAAGCATGAAAGATTGGTTGGTACGCGGAATGCTTTTTGGGTTATCCGTTTCAGTCTTTAGTCGCTTTAGATATTCCGCCATTGCGTTTATCTTTTGCGACGCTTCTTCCATTGATTTCGGAAGCGCGAGAGCATTCTTTAGTTGTGTTTCTTTCTCGGCATCTTCAATGTTGTTTACATACTGGTTTAATTGCATCTGTCCGCTAAAACCTTTGAATCCCCAGTATGGAACGGAACGGCTCATGGAATCACTCTTTTCCTTAAAATCCGTGAGCGATAGTTTGCCAGTAAGAAAATCTGCAACCATTGCTTTTAGGTCAGGGACTGCATCCTTTCTTTGTTGGTCAAAAGTACCAAACGGCATTTTGACATTCTTATCCTCAACCATCGAGTCTTTTTTGAAATCCTCAAAATAGCTGTCCAGTTGCTTTTTGTGTTCGTGTGTTAGTTCCATAATTTTATTTTAATATCTATTCTTAATTTCTTAAATACTTCTCGTCACGCTTCGTGAATGCTGGCATTGTGCCTTCCAATACATCTACGATTCGCTTATTCATTTCTATGCTTTCAATACTTCCACTCTCATAGCGAATTTCGTTATTCTTTTTGTCCATGTGGGCATATATGATTTGCTCCGCATCGCAGACAACAGCGAGGTTGGGGTTGTGGGTTACGATTATTACCTGTCGCTTCTGCTTTGCTTTTTTAATGTAAGGAACCAGCAGTGAATATACTGATTCATTGTCTAGGTTTTCTTCTGGTTGGTCCATTATGAGAGGAACTTTTTCTTTATCTATAAGGAGATAGAAAATGAGCAACAAAGCACCTTTTTCTCCTGGCGAAAATTCGTTTTCGTTTAGGTCTTTCCCGTTAAACAAAATCTTAAACTGAACATCAAGATATTCGAGGTTAAAGATAAAGTTGTATATATCAGTCGGTGTGTATTTTTGGTTTAGTTGCTTCTTAACTTCGTTTGGCTTTTCTGGTGATTTTGTAATATCAAAATGCAAACTATGAACGATGTCGTCTGCAAAATCAGCCACACTTTTTTCATCTTGGAGATTATACTTTCCAAAGATATCTTTAAGTTGTTTGCTACCGCCATCCTTTAATTGAAAAGTGCCGTCTTTTGTATGGTTGATAAAGGTTAGAAATGAATCGCTAAACGCACTCTTATTAAAGACTATACCAGCGTCAAAAGTAAGTGTGTTCCCAGATTTTTCTTGCTCGGTTTTTTCTCTCTCAATAAAGTCAATGAGTGGTTTATATATTTCCTTATACAAAGTGATTTTATTAGATATCGCCTTGTACAATTCTTTGAGCAATGTTTTTCGTTTCCCATAAAGTTTTTCTAGGTCTGTGCCTATCTTGCCAGAAAGATATTCCAATTCCTCCTTTAGAGAAGTAATGGTCTTTAGGCTAGAATCGCCCTTTACGCCCATTAGTGTTTTGCGCCGATTTTCGGCGGCTTTTTTCTGAGAAAGGTATTGCTGGTATTTTTTATTGCTCTCGTCAAAAGATTTTGTAATTGCTTCTTTGGAAGTTTCTAGCTCTTTCTTTTTGGCAAAAAGACTCTTTTTAGGGTCTGTGCCGTTTTCATTTAGTTTTGTTTCAAGCTCTTCCTGCTCACTTGTCAGTGCTTTCTTTTTGGTGTTTATCCCATTCAGCTCTATAGAGAGTTTGATGATTTTCGACAGGTCAAAGCCATAAGTCTTTGCTTCGCTTGATATTTCAGTGATTATCTTTTTCTTGTTGTCCTCTAGAGCATCGAGCTTTGCAACTAGCTTATCAATGAAAGCCAATTCGTTATTTACAGCAATCTGCCTATCTTTTGATTTTGAAATCTGGTCATCGGTATCGGTAATTTTTTCCTCAATCTTTTGTAACTTGTCTTGGTCAGCTTCTGGCAATTTCCCTTTAGGTTCTTTTACAACAGCGGGGTCTTTTATGTTTTTATATTCGTTCTCTTTCTCGGCTAATTCTTTCTCGATTTTCCTTTTATATTCGTCTGTACGCTTTTCTTCCAATGCAACAATGCTATGATTTTTCGTGTCTATTTCTTCGCGATTGCGTTGTACTGCTTCATCAACAGATGAGGTTCGTTTTTCTATCAACTGCGCCAATGATGTAGTGCCAAACCTATTTGCTTGTGGTACATAGGAAAATATGACTTTGTTTATTTCGTTTTGGAATAGAGGACTAACTCCGTCTTCATTACAAATTTTCTCAACAAAACTCTGCGGTAAATAAGTGACACGCTCTGGTTCGGTGGCAACATCAACACTATCAACTAAATTCATTGATATTTTTGATTTGTCGTACCAAGTGATATTAGCCTCATATTTCTTTGCTGTTCCAGAGCTTTTTCTAAACTTTGCTGGTTTGAGAAATGAGTAGTTGTCAGTTGGTACATGGCTCTTTCCACATAAAGCGACCACATCGACGAGCGCACTTTTCCCGCTTCCTTTTTTGCCAATAACAGCTACCAGCTCGTTGCTTAATGGGATGCTATCGTCAAACCAAGACGGGGAATGTGTAGATGTTGGTGCAATCGCAACCGAATCTATATATTTTGTAGGGTTGTTACGAACATCTATTATTTTTGGAGGCTCGATATTCAAACAGACTCTATCTCTTGGCTCAGATATAATTTGTTTCAAGCCGTTAAACGATAAGTCAGCCTTTATCCATGTACTTGCCCTGCCTATAACTTCTGTCGAGTGACCTCCATAGGTTAATTTACTTCTATCGACAGAATCAGATGTGATAACACAAGGTATTTGTTTCTTTATCTTTGGAAAAACGATGTTGTGATAATCGTCAGCATTTTTTTCGCTGTTAATTTCAAAAATATCAACTGAAAATGCTAAGTCAGTTTTCAAAAGAGCTTTCAGGTCACTATCAAGCTGTTCTATGCCATTTGATTTATTCCCTGCATGTAGGAAAACAAGTCCTCCTTGCTCATGGATTTTTTTACAGGCATCCTCAAAACCGCAATAGACTTGCTCGTTAGTAGCTTTTTTTACGTCATCCTTACTAAATCCGAGGGGACAAAGCACATTGTCATAAATAGATTGCCCCGAAACACTTGGGTCAAATAACGCGATAATGTGTATTTTGTCGTTGCCTTTATCTGTCCGTAATTCCACACCAGGGATTACGCAAAGCCCTTTAGATTCACCTAGCTTCTTTATTTCATCAACCGATTCAGTCGTATGATGGTCTGTAACAGCGATTGCAGATATTCCTTCTTTTACAGCCAAGTCAACAATATCGCTGTTTGTTTTTTTACATTTTGAATCCCAATCATAAGAAGCAGGGGTATGTACATGCAAATCCCATTTACGCCATTCGGAACCCCTATTTAATTTTTCGGTTGCTTTTGCCATTTTGGAGAGTAAATATAACTCGCATAACTGATAAAGATACTATATAATAAAAAATGATATTTATCGAGCTTTTTTAAGAAACATGGAAATAGATAAAAACAAAATTACAAAGGACTATTACACGACCCAAGAGCTTGTAGACGAGCCGTGGTTTCCTGTCCGTTCAACGCTCACGGTTAAGAAGCTGATTGAGCAAGGCAAGCTACGCGCGATAGATATAAGTACCAGTCCGAAGTTTAAGAGATACCGAATCGAAAAGAAGTCGGTCATTGAATTTTTAGAGCAACAACAATGAAGATACAAGAATATAAATTCGTACCTGAAAAAGGAGCTGTGACCACAACAGCGGATTTGAATTTACGTGAAGGAAAACCAATGGTCACTAACACGCCAATTTCTAAAGAGGCTGGGGTTGGGACAATGTTAAATTACATAGGGTATGTTTTGGATGGTCAGGAGATTGGCGGAATTTCAAAATGGTATCTTACACCCGAGGGTGATTTCTTTTGGTCTGGAAATGTAAGTACAAAGAAAAGCATATCAAATAATAAAGTAGGACAGATTTTGCATAAACCACTAAAGAATCTTATCTGTACTCAGCGTTTCGCTGAACGCCCTAGTTTTTATAAAGATTTAGGAAGTCCTAAAGGTCACAACGGTATGGATTTTAGAACAAAGAAATCTGATGGTACATGGACACAAGATATATTC
Source organism: Parcubacteria group bacterium GW2011_GWA2_40_143 (assembly GCA_000996035.1). Lineage (GTDB taxonomy): Bacteria > Patescibacteriota > Minisyncoccia > UBA9983 > UBA9983 > UBA9983. The sequence continues at coordinate 94,084 of LBYH01000001.1, forward strand.
GCAGTCTTGGGTGGTGAAATATCCGAAGCAATAGAAAATAAATGGAATGGAAAATTTGTCCGTATTGCACACGACAACGGATATGAAAGTGTCTACCTACACCTTTCAGAGATTAGTATAAAGAAAGGACAAAAAGTAAAAGCGGGTTCTAAAATAGGAATCAGTGGTAATTCAGGAGCCGCAAGCGAAGCTCCGCACTTACATTTTGGATATCGTCCAATTAAATTTGATAAAGGAAACGGACACATGGGGTATATTGACCCAGCCCCATATTTTATTGATGAAATACAATATTTATCTTAAATACTTATGAGCATTATAGATTTACTACCAAAAGTTGTTTCCGAGGGTCGCAAGGAGGCAAACAAAATACTTGAATCATTGTCCGATTCCACTCGGCTTATCTTGCAGACGAATGAGCTTGTTATTCCCTCACGCGAATCCAACTATCACGATTTATTTACGCAACTGCAAAAATCGGGACAGCTCAATGTAAAAACAGAAAGTCTTGCAGATGATTCATGGAAAAATCGTTTGGTGTACGGCGATAATCTTTTGCTTATGCAAGCCCTACTTGCTGGCGACCCTGACACTGGAATGCCGTCTATGCGAGGAAAAATTGATTTGATTTATATTGACCCTCCTTTTGATAGCAAGGCAGACTACCGCACGAAAGTTGAAATACCTGGTGCGACATTAGAGCAAAAACCTACTGTTATAGAACAATTTGCTTATTCTGATACATGGGCAGGAGAGCTTAATGGTAAAGAAACAAAAGGCACTCTTGCTTATCTTCAATACCTGTATCCAAGACTTATTTTAATGAGAGAACTCTTATCGGATAAGGGAGCGATTTATGTTCATATTGATTGGCATGTTGGACATTATGTAAAGATTCTCATGGACGAAGTTTTTGGAAAAGATAACTTTAGAAATGAAATCTTAGTAAAACGAATTAAGAAAAACATTCAAGAAAGAGAACTTGTAAAAAGATTGAACGAGGCGGTTGATTCAATTTATTTCTACGCAAAATCACAAGAACACTTCATTCGTCCACCACAAAAATATGACCCGAAAGAAGAAAGGTGGCACGCACTCGATGCCGCAGGATTAAGGAACGGATTGGACTATGATTTATTTGGTCATAAACCGCCAGCAGGACGCCACTGGGCTTGGACAAAAGAAAGAGCTGATGAAGCTATAAAAGACGGAAGATTAAGACAGCATCCAAAAACAGGTAGACCAGAATATAAACTTGAAGCGAGTGAAAATTCTCTTAGAGATGCGTTATGGGATGACATAACAGCTTCCGCGTTTAAGACTGGATATAAAACAGAAAAGAAAGAAGAACTACTCGAAACTATTGTACAAATGTCTTCGAACGAAGGTGGTATTATTGCCGACTTCTTTTCAGGTTCAGGGACAACAGCGACCGTAGCTGAAAGATTTGGAAGAAAATGGATTGCTTCCGACATCGGTAAGCCAGCTATTATGGTTTCTCGAAAAAGATTGATTGACCAAGAATCAAAGCCATTTCTATATCAATCTTTGGGCGATTATCAACGAGAGCAGTTATCACAGACAATGGGTAGCAAGTATCGCATTGGTGATTTGGCAGGTGTAGTGATGGGCTTGTTTGGCGCGTTGCCATTTCCGCAGGAAGACAATCCAAACAGAAATCTTGGCTATATGCCCCGCACCAAGCATCTCGTTTACGCGGATTCTCCGAATAAGCTCTGCGGACTTTCAACATTAAAGCGAGCGCAACAGCTTCGCGATTCTCATCTTGGCGGATGGGATAAGGTTACTGTTCTCGCTTGGAACTTTGTTACCGACATCGGACAAATTATAGAAAACCTTGGTGATGATAAGCTCGAAGTGCTTGTGATTCCTCCCGACTTGCTCGACAAGCTATCAAGCAAGGCAACATACAAGAAGCTCAAAGACGAAGGCAAAATCCGCTTTTCATCGTTGCAGTACATTACAGTCAAAGAGCCGAAAGTTACCGCTTCGGGTAATGAGGATGAGATTGAAGTTTCGCTTGATAACTACATGCTTCTCTCTCCCGATGCGTTACCGCTCGATGATAAAAACAAAGAAAAGCTACAGGAAGTTATTGCAAAAAATCCGCTCGACTTGATTGAGTATTGGAGTATTGACCCTGACTATGATGGCGAAGTGTTTAGAAGTGTGTGGCAGGACTACCGAGGCAATACTGAGAATGACGAAGACCCTCTCCGCATCGTACATACGGCAAAAATCCGCGTACCAAAGAAAGATGGCAAACGCAAAATCTGTATTAAAGCGGTTGATGTGTTTGGTTGGGAGAGCGAAGTCATAAAGGAAATATAAACCATGAGTCAGACACCGCTACAATTTGCGAGGGATATCACTGCGAAAGTTAATGACGCATGGCTTTCAGGTGAATACTTGGAGAAAGTAACTCCGACAACAAAACAGCTTCTCACTTACTGGTTTGATGAACGATATTGCGAGAATCGTGATTTGAATTTTCATGAAGGGCAAAAGCAAGCAATTTTGAACATCATCTATCTGCACGAAGTGATGAAGGTAAAAAATATCTTTGAAGCATACGAACAACTTGCGCCTGATTTGTTGCTTGAAAGCGCGAATGGGCTTTCTGAAATAGCCAAAGATAAATACAGTCATCCGAAGTACGCCGTGAAAATGGCGACAGGCACGGGCAAGACCTGGGTGCTGTCCGCTACGCTCATTTGGCAGTATTTGAATGCAAAGCACGAACAAGGAAACTACAGCAAAAACTTTCTTGTCGTTGCTCCTGGTTTAATCGTGTATGAACGACTGCTCGATGCGTTTCTGGGTAAAGAACGCGAGGGTGGCGATGGGCGCGACTTTGAGACTTCCGACATATTCCATTCGCAAGATTTGTTTTTACCTGAAAGTTATCGAGATGAGATATTCGGCTTTTTCAAATCGTCTGTCGTAAAGAAAGAAGAAATCGGGAGCAAGGTTACAGGTGATGGATTAGTTGCGGTTACGAACTGGCATTTACTCGCTGGGGTTGAAGAAACGCAAGAAGAAGTTACGGAAGCTCCTGGCGATATTGACCCGACACAAGTTATTAAAGATATTCTTCCTGCTCGTCCTGGCACAAGCGCGGGTAACGATTTGAATGTGCTTGATAACTCATACGGACAAGGTAAAGAGTTGGCGTTTCTGCGAGATTTGCCTGACTTGGTGGTTTTCAATGACGAGGCGCATCACATCCACGAAGTCCGAAAAGCACAGGAAACAACAGAGGTGGAATGGCAGAAAAGTCTTACGCATATTGCCGAGCCAAAAGACGGCAAGTTTATACAGGTGGACTTCTCCGCTACTCCCTATAACCAAGTAGGAACAAGTAAAATATATTTTCCGCACATCATTGTTGATTTTGAATTGAAGACGGCTATCCAAAAAGGATATGTAAAAACATTGGTGCTTGACCGCCGAAAAGAAATAGCGGCGATGGAGCTTGATTTCAAAGCCGAACGAGATGAGAGCGGAAAAGTCATCGGGCTATCGGAAGGACAGCGTGTCATGCTTCGCGCTGGATTAAAGAAACTCCGCATATTGGAGAATGATTTTGAAAGTATCTCTCCTGAAAAGAACAAGTACCCGAAGATGATGATTGTTTGTGAGGATACGCAAGTTGCGCCTCATGTGGCTCGTTTTTTAGAAGCGGAAGGATTGTCTCCCGATGATATTTTAGAGATTCACTCTAACCGAAAAGGAGATGTTGGCAAAGACGAGTGGGCGGAGATTAAAAACAAGCTATTCCACTTAGACCAGCACAAGTCGCCGAAAGTGATTGTATCGGTGCTTATGCTTCGTGAAGGCTTTGATGTAAACAACATTTGCGTCATTGTTCCGCTTCGTTCCTCGCAAGCTCCTATTCTCCTGGAGCAGACTATCGGGCGAGGATTGAGGCAGATGTGGCGCGAACCTGAATTTAAGGAAATCAAAGAAGAAAACAGGCGCAGACTGCTTGTAGAGAAGACGAGTCCAAAAAACTACTTTGATATTTTGAGTATTGTTGAGCATCCTGCGTTCATCGGCTTTTACGAAGAGTTGATGCAAGATGGGCTTGCAGGAGTTGATGACACGGAAATTACAGGTGGAACGGATGTTACTGGAGATATTATTTCCGTACCGCTTCGTGACGGATATGAGAAATATGATTTTGCTTTTCCTGTCATTGTGAGCGAAGCCGAGGAAGTCATCAAAGACAAAAAGTTATCGGTTGAAGATTTGAAGCCGTTTGATAAGGCGAGCTTTGACCAACTCAAAAAAATGGTTTCCAAGGGCGAGCAATTTATCTCGCAGGAAATGACCAAAGGTACGCGCTTTGGCGACTACAGCATCCATGGAGGGATTATGTCGGCGACAAGTTACAACGATTTTGTTTCTAGATTGGTAAATCGAGTGTCAGTACTTATTTCCGAGCCAGTATCAAAACGGCATTTGAAAGAGCAGACACGCTTTCCAGTGATACAGGTGAAAATGCCAGAGCTTGCGGGATTGGTGGATGAGTATATTCGCAAGCGTTTGTTTAATCAGGAGATTGACCCATTTGCGGATGATAACTGGCGACTTTTGATGATGAGCTTGGTTACCGACCATGTTATCCGCGAGCTTTCTTCGGCGATATTGAAACTACACGAAACGGAAACAGTGAGTGAGCCAGAAGTAATTGAGCGAAAAGTATCAGAGATTACTTCTTTGCGAATGCGCGAGACTTTTTCTATTCCTACGAGCAAAACAATTTATGAGCGAACGCCATATCCTTCTCGCAACGGCGGACTAGAAAAAGGATTTGCCGAATATGCGGATGCGGATAGTGGCGTGGAAGCGTTTGTTAAGCTCTTGGTTGATAAGCATTATTTTGTTCGCTTCCGCTATCTCAAAGATGACGGCATGATGGCGCAGTATCATCCTGACTTCTTTGTTAAATGCTCAAACGGAAAAATCTATATCGTGGAAACAAAGGCACAAGACCAAATCAGTCATCCGAATGTGCAGAAAAAACAAATATCCGCTTTGAATTGGATTGACCGAGTAAACCGACTTCCTGCCGAAATGAGAAGCAACTCAACATGGGAATATGTGATTGTCGGCGATATCTTCTTTAAGGATTGGAGAGATAAAGGGGCTTCGATTGAAGAAATGCTAGAGTTTGCGAAATTGCGTTCTAAGACATCGGCACAACCAGGGAAACTATTTGAGTAGCTCCATTTCGCTGTAAACTCGCGAATGTTAGATTTCGGCTTGCGAGATAACAAAGGCATATAAAGCAAACAATCGCCTGTTGTGGGCGATTGTATTGCGAATGAGAAGCCTATGCGTCTTTGATTAGACTACTTGTTCGGCCCCTTTCCGTTTCCTTTACCGCCACCGCCTTTGCCACTATCGGAACTTTTATTTGTGAAATAATCTGCCAATCCTGCAAATTGAGCGTCTACTTCCTCCTGCACACGATTGCCGTTTAGGAATGCCTCCGCTTCTGTGTCGTTGGTAATGTAATAGGCTTCTGTCAAAGCTGAAATAAGGTGGTTGTATACCGTGATTCCATAGCCACCGCTCAAATATCCCTCGTCTTGTCCTGTAAGTGGTACGAGTGCATCGTGGAGTGCTGTAGCTAGCGGTATGTCTTGCTTCTCGTTGTAGATAACAAGCGCGCCGTCATGTGCCGTATCAGAACTTCCATTGTGATGAACTGAAAGAAGTACATCGCATTTCCTGTTTGCCAATGCTTTGCATTTATCTACCGCCATACCTACACGCTCGCGTCTGCTTGAAATAGTTTCGTCCCCTTCACGAGTGAGAACAACTTGTGCTCCCGCGCTTTCGAGCTTTGCTTTAAGCGCAAGCACAACGGCAAGGTTTACATTCTTTTCAGCTACGCCGTAAGTCGCGTTGACCGCACCTGTTTCCGTTCCGCCATGACCTGCATCTATAGCAATTAGGGTGCCATCAAATGGCGTTATAGCCTGAACGGCAAACAGTGGAATGGCTATTGCTGATAATAAAACTGCTGTAAAAATCTTTTTCATATTTGTAATAAAGTTAAGTTAATAATAATTCTACTCAGATTTTTTCGTCTTTATTGAACCCCCGAAAAGATACTTGAAATCAACACTGCATTTACTTATTTCAGGATTCCCCGTCATTAAGACTTCAAACGGCGAAGTCTGACCTGGCAAAATGGGATTGTATGAAAGCAGAGCATCGCTTGATTTAACAAACTGTCCGCTTGGAGTGTAAGCATTTCCCACGGCAGACACATTTTCCAAAGACTTTGTACTTATGTTTTTTACTTCCCCCGTGATATGAAAGTAGCCGTATTCAGTATAGCAATTGAAACTCATAAGCTCTAACAATTCAGTGTCAAAAACTGGCTGATTTGCGTTTTGTGAGACAGAAGAATTAGGATAGCTACTGGAAGAATTGCTATTTATATCACTGCTGAAAAACCACCCTGGAAGCACGATTGCAAGCAGTACGCCTATAAGCAATGCCACTATTCCAAATTGCTTTGATTGCTTTGCACTACAATGTGAGCATCTTCTCGCGTCCTTTGGGATATCGCTTTTACATTCAGTACATTTTTTAGTTTCGACCTCCATATAAAAATTATAGCTACTTGTGTAAATTATGCAAACTATAGTTGGCAGACAACCATAGTTAGCATTGCCACAATTGATATGTGGCAAAGATACACCCATTTTCAATAAAGTTTTCTAAGAGGCTGAAACAGGAACGGCTTAAAAGAAACATGTCTCAGGAGAGACTTGGCTTTAAGGCTGGCGTCAGCAGAAATTTCATAAGCATGATTGAACGCGGAGAGCGCAACCTGACCATTACAAAGCTCCACGATATTGCGAAGGCTCTTGAACTGGAAGCTTGGGAACTTTTGCGTAACTAAGCGAAAACGAAAGCTTATACTTTACCCCTGCATGTTAACCATGCTTTTTTCTTATATATCACATATAATTGAATTACCTTTTTATGGGTAGAAATAGGTAAAAAGCGTAAGAACCCAGTAAAAATTTCATGCAAACATTAAACTTAAAAGAGCACAGGGCTGTCGAATATCGCTATAGGGGCATGTCGCACCAAGATATTGCTAGACACGTAGGCGTGCCGAAGCAAACCATTGATGAATGGTTTAAGCCTAGCCGTGGGCGTTTGAGCCCATATTCTGAGGAATTCGCCGAGCAGATGAACAAAGCTCGACAGAAGCAAATGCAAAAGCTCATGGAGGAATCAGATATGGAGATGGTTATTCTTATCAAGCTCTATTTGATAAGAATGAACGAGCTTCTCTTGCACGGCGAGAAGAAAGTCAAAACATATCGGAATGGCGAGCCGATTTTAGATAAAGACGGTAATGTTCAGTATTATTATGTGCCATTCGTTCCGCGCTTTATGGATGTGTACAGAGCTTGGAAAATGCAACGAACAATGAAAGGACTTCCAACAGATATTAAAGACAGACGATGTCCTCGTTGCAGAAGACGAACACGCAAGTTTCTCTAATGCATTAGAAAATCTTTTTTATGAGCGGTGACAAAATTGATAAAAAAGCTAACGAGTTATTTTATTGGGCTACTGAAAACCCCTCTTTTATTGAGGATATAAAAGCACTGAGAAAGAAATACAAAATTTCTGAAAACGGATTTAGAACTCTATTTGAAATTGAAAAATGGAGAGAAAAACACAGGGGACAACTCGTTAATTACTTACTAAAACAAAATAAGAAAACGGCTCAAAAACTTCTTGAAGAGAGAGAATTTGAAATTTATTTATTACGCCTGCTCAATAATCACGAGTTGCCAATCACGCTTCTTTACATGGTAGAGGAATACCTGCTCACAAATAACACAAAAATTACATCAGCACGGTATTTCTTTCCATGTGCAATAGAAAAGTCTGACTGGAAGGGTAAGCCACTATCCGAAGAAGAATTATGGGACGAAGCGGGTTTATCCTATACGAAACTTTTGATACACAATCTGGCAACTAAACCAGATGTAAAGAGGTTCATCGACTCTCATTGGGGAAAAATTCAATCTAAAGATAAATTGAAAAAAGGACAGAAAACAAATCGTATACGCTCAACAACTCACAAAGAAAGAGACAGATATATTTTTGAGCTTTACTATTCCAAAGACCTGGATACCTCTAAAGAAGTGGGCGGATATAAAAGAGAAAAAGCTATCGCAAAGCTTGTTAAAGATAGGTTCTGTGAAGATTTAGATTGGATGACTATTCGCAAAATTGCCCATAGGCAAAAAATAAAACGAACAAAATAGGTGACATTTAATTGAATATATAAAAGTCCACTACAGGGCTCCTGCCTTGATATATCTTGTGATTAGGTCACGAGATATTTTCTTGTTGACCAAGCAGTGACTCCCATACAAAACCGCCAAGGTAGTCACTGCCCTTGGCGGTTTTGTATTGGCAATATGTCGAAAGAACAAACAACAGAAAAAGATTCGTTCATCGAACAAGCGACAGACCAACTCGCGCTGTTGTTTTTCCAGTTGATTGTCGACAAAAACAAAAAACAAGCTACCAAGCAAAAAAAAAGTAATGAAAATAAATCAACAAAAAATAAGTAAGACATATTTTACTATTTATGTCGGCTTGGGTCAGAACTTCGATTTGAAGCCAGCAGACGCGATGCTTGTTTCGCTTGTTAAAAGCCTGTCCAAGAAGTGTGGCTACTGCTATTCATCTCGCAGGGATTTAGCGTGGCGACTCAATGTGTCTACTGCGACTATTTACAACTCACTCAATAGATTGAAATTCAAGGGCTTGATGAAAAATGCTGGAATTTCCGAGTATCAGACCATGAGATTAGAACTTACAGAAATCTGTAACGACTACATAGAAAAAATTAGAAGTACTTACAAAAAAGAAACTAACTACTAAATCATGAAATCACTACCACCCTCACCACACCCTGTCACCACTCTAAAATTTAGAATGCCTATCAAATTATTTGATAGGGCATATCTAAAAATTAGATACAAAGGTATCCAAAAAGTCTACACAATATATAAACTGTATTTAAATATATCTAAAAATATAAAACATTTTTTGCAGACAAAAAATGTGGTTCATATTGGGATTAAAAAACTTCTAAAAAGACGAAAACCATTTTATTAGCGGTGCCTCTGCTTAGGTGGATAACGAGCGCCTTGAACTACTACGGCATGACATTAAAATTAAAAGTAATTAAGACACTTATAACTCATGTAGTCAATAAAATGAATAAAATTGCCAAAGCTAAAAAAGCGAAAGAAGAATTAGACCAAATCAAATACCTATTAAAAACGGCTCAAATCTCTTTTGATGAAGCTAGGGCAAGGGCGGAAACGCCATTAAAAGAACTGAACGAAGGAATGGCAGAAGTCGCCAAGCAACACGGATTCAAACATCGACAGGTCGGCTTTACAGGATTCTTTCGTTAATCGGAGAAAAGATTCTCCAATGCATTATAAAAAGTAATTAAAAAGTATTATGGAAAATAAAAATAATAACGCCCTCGTTTATGCGCGGGTTGGAACAGGAAAACAATGTGGTAAATCTGAGAGCATTGTCGGTCAAATAAGGTCTTGTTCTAAACAAGCTGAGAAAGACGGGTACATTGTTGCTGAAAAAATATCAGATTCGGGAAGCGCAAACAACATCCGTAGATTGGGACTGAAAAAATTAATCGATAGTGTTCGAAAGAATAAAATTGGCATGGTGTATGTAAGAGACCACAGTCGCCTATCCCGAAACCTCGGCGATTACGTATCTCTACTTAACTTATTTGCCAAGCACGAAGTCGAATTAAGAATAGTTAAGAAAAATTAAAAGTTATAACTAAAAAATTATGGAAACAAAAAACAAAAACGGTAAATTAGCAATTGGCTATGTTCGTGTAAGTACAAAAGACCAAAAAGAACATGGTATATCCCTAGAAGTACAAACAAAATTATGTCTGCACGAAATTGAGCAAGGACCTTATGAGTTTCTAAAGATAATATACGACAAAGGTTTGAGCGCGGGAACATTAAACAGGCGTGGAGTAAAAGAAGCTATCAACTTAATACAAGAAAAGAAAATAGCGGCAATCTATACGGTACATACCGACAGGATTGCCCGCAATCTCGAAGACCATATCTACTTGCGCAATTTATGTATTGAAAACGGCGTGGAAATAATTGGGATAAATCAGCCACGTTTTCAAAATACGGCAACAGGTAGAGCAACAGACAATGTCCTAGCCACCTTTGCGGAGATGCACAAAGAGCTAACGGGAGAAAAGGTCAAAGATGTGCTTTATGCAAAAGCAAGTGAGGGGTTCTTCCCTGCCGCGGCTCCTGTTGGGTACATGAACATCGATAATCCAGACGAAGAAACCAAAGGTATCGCTAGTAGAATTATTGTTCCTGACCCAATAATGGCTCCCTTGGTAAAAGAACTGTTTATCCTTTATTCAACTGGCAACTACAATGTATATGAGCTCACTGACACGCTTTACGAAAAAGGATTGAAAAATCGAAAAGGTAAAAAGCTCCAATATGGGCGCGTGTATGAAATGTTAAAGAACAAAATCTACATCGGTGAAATAAAGTGGGGTGGAGGATACTGCAAAAAAGGACGACACGAACTATTTATTGATGAGTCCCTATTTGAAAAAGTTCAGGCTGTCCTCCACGCTCATAATGGGAACAGGTGTAAGCGCAGAAAATACAAGTGGTTACTGGCAGGCTATCTTCATTGTCCAATACACAAATGCAAATATACGGCAGAGTGGCACCTGAAAAAGAAAATCGCCTATTACCACTGCACCAACAGAAATGGGTGCGGAAAGTATATCGAGCAGATAGGGTTGGAGAATGTTATTGCGGAAAAATTCAAAGACTTTGAATTTAGCGAGGGATTTGTTGATGAAATTATTGAAAAAGTAAGATTGCGATTCGAAAAAGCTCGTGCTGATTATGAGAGAAAAAGGCAATCCTTAATCAATCAACGGACGGCGTACGAAGCAAAACGAAAAGTTAACGAAAACAAACTCCTTTCACAAGTTCTCACCGATGAGGAGTTTACGCGTATTAAAGATGAAATAAATCACGAATTAGGGAGAATCAACGAACAACTCGTTGAATTAGAGGCTGAAAGGGGCGAAAATGTGGATATTGCGCAGGAAGTGCTCTTATTTACGAAAGACATCTATAAAGCTTATCAGAAAGGCTCCTACTTGCTTAAAAGGCATTATTTGAGCTTCTTCTGGGAAAAATTCGAAGCACAAGATGGAATTATAATTAAATCCATTCCTTCCCCCCTCTTCCGAGAGCTTTCGGCTCTAAATCAGGTGATGTACAAAACACCTCAAACTGAAAAATCCCCAATTACTGCGGGGATTTCTCAGGTTATAACAAACGATATCTTGGGTGCCTAAAGGGAATCGAACCCTCCTCGCCGCTTCCACAGAGCGGAGCTTTACCACTAAGCTATAGGCACCATAAACATATTAGAAAAATCTTGAAGGTATTTCCAAAAAATAACCGATTATCATTAAAATAACGCCAAGTATGCCAACGAACTGTTCTCTCTTCATGGTCTTAAAGACACCTTCATCCACTTTGTGCTCCTTCAAAAAGCGATGATGAACAGCTATGGCTGTAAATGCCACCATGATCTTCCCAATAAGCCCAATGGTAAAACCCCAAAATTCCATAGCAGAAATATAGCAGAAATTAACAGGATTGGGAAGAGTAAATTACTATTGCTGTAATTCCACACTTCTATAATTTAAATATTATTTTCTTTTAAATAGACTGAATAAAAAGTTTTGTTTTGTATTAAACGGTGTCGTATGAATTTCCTCAAAACTTTTTATATGATTGAAATTCTCATGGAAGGTGTTTTTTATTGAATCCTCGGAGTATTGCGCGATATCAAGGTCGCTGCATTTTTTAGGTCCAGACATAGAAAAGGTTGATATGATGAGATAACCGCTTGATTTTATAAGCTTACCGGCAATTTCAACATAACGAATAACATCTTCCTCTTTAAATATATTTTTAAAACTAAGCTCCAGAAGTTCATCAACGAGCTTGGAATCTCCGCCGCCAGTTGCTCCTTGAGAGATTTTCTTAAGATCACTTCGCTCGGACGGACCATCTATTTTTTAATGTAGACAAGCAGTGTTTCAAAATCAGGAGTTTTAGAAACTTTAGGGTATGTTACAACTTTTTCTATTGGTTGCCAATCTTGAAAATGCGACGTATTCGTGATAACCACCGTGCCTTGCTTTAATTCTTTCTGCAACTTCTTTTCAAGCATTGGCATTAAATCATACCACAGATAGGTATATACCACATCTGCATTACTTAAATCGGTTTTGAAAATATCTTGTTTTTGAAAATTAACTTTGCGCCTTAAAATTTTGTTTTTTAGATTTGCAAAGAAAATCCGCGCTGCGCTGTTGTCTATGCCGTAAATATCAACGCGCGGCAAAATCTTTTTCAATCTTAATGACAAAGCGCCGCGAGCACAACCTAAATCGTAAAAAATTTTTGCGTCTGGTTTGTATTTTTGTAATATTGCCGCCAATGCTCTTGTTGCTCGTCTGCTTGTAGGTAGGTCGTGTCCCCTAATCAAAGAATCCAACGCAAAGACAAGAAATAGTGGCAACACTACTACAAAAAATCCTAAAATCAGAACAAGCAAAATGTAAATTAAAAAAATCATAGATAGTATTTGAAAAATAAATCAACAAGAGCATTGGCGACATTTTGCGGAGCACCGGACGATGGGAAATGGTGTATTTCAATGCATGGAACGCTGTTTAATTCCAATACGGCACAGGTCTGATTTCTCCAAGAACGAGAAATGTCTGGCGCGAGAAAATCTATGCCAACCAAACGAATATCAAAAAATTTTGCAATGTTTTTAAATAATTGAATATTATCTGGATGAACCTTTTCGGTTACCTCAACAAGATCGCCGCCTAATTTAAGAAACGGATTTTTCTGCAAATACACAGTCTCGTCTCTTTTAGGAATTGCTTGCAAATTGTAATTCTTTTCCGCAAGTAACTTTGTTGTCGTGTCGTCTATGATAATTTTATACAAAGTAAATTCTTTTTGGTGCGACTCGCCCCTTCGCTTATCGTTATTTTTCTTTTCCACTAATTTTTGAATTGTTGAGTTGCCGTCACCAACGACATTCGCTGGTACTTGCTTGACCACAGCAACATAATTAAAATCAACAACCGTAGCTCTATAGACAAAAGAATTTTCAACAAACCTTTCAATAACAAACGCTGGCGAATAGATAACCGCTTTATCAATTCCCTTTTGTAGTTCTCCTTTGCTTTTTATGTTTGTCGTAACATGTCTTGCCACCGAGCCACCACGCGGTTTTACAACCAATGGAAAACCAATCTCATCAACACTATATTTTAATGCTTGGCTTCTTTGCCAAAGCCAAAAAGATTTTCCTTCCGCAATCGGAAAGCCGCCTTTTTTTAGATGTTTTTTTGTTCTCTCTTTGCAATCAACAAATGAGACGTCGTATTTACTGATATGCTCGGCAACAGGCAAACTTTCAAAACGAATTTTCTGACCGCCTATTTCAGCGCAAAAATGATTAACATATCCAGCTGGCCCCTTTGCGGCTTTAAATTTCACTCCTCGTTTTCTTGCCTCCTCAATAAAACAAGCCGAACGCATTTGAATTTCAGAGAACAAAAAATCGTCTCTCATTTTTATCAAGCCAACGAACGCAAAAGTTTTTTCAAACAAAATATCAAAAAATGATTCCGACTTCTTTGAAAATCTCAATCGTGGAATAAGCGTACTTGTTATTTCATCAAGCCATGTTTGGACATGATGGGTGGCTGGTAAACCGCAATCTTTGCAATGTTTTTTGAACATAGTTTTCATATACCCTTAGCTTACCCAAAAAGTGCAATATGTGTGTGGACATTACCAAGATCAATTGAAGTTTTCGGGATGTCCTGATACCAGCTCGCTTCACGCGCCGCATCTTTCTCTCGGTATATTTTTTCCCAGTGTTGTTTTTTTGAGTTACTGTCCATATTAAAATTTTTCCATAGATTAAAAATCCGCAAATATTTTTTTCGCTCCGACATCAATGCGCGCTCGTCCACCATATGGCATCGGAATCTGCGGATCAGTATGGCCGAAGTTCATGTTCTGCACTATGGGAATCTTTTGATTGTATTTGCGGATAGTACGCAGCACCGCCTCTTGCTGGTCTTTTCTATACTTCTCTTTCTGCTCCGGCGTATGCGGTTTATCAAACTCCCACGCCTTAGCTCGACCCATAACGACGCCGCGCGCTCGACCAAGGATACCTCGCTCTCCAAAAGCGCGCAGTATCCGAGACACGTAGTCAGCGGAAGGAATTTCTTCTGAGGTTTCGAGCATAAGGATGATATTCTCAAATTGCTCGAGTGTGGGGATCACTACTCCATGGCGAAGCATTTCATCCACCGACTCCACGCATCCACCCCAGAGCAAGCCCTCTGCCTTTCCGTCACCATCCCAGATATGACCTTCGTTTGGCCAATGCTGTCGTTTGGTTGTAAGTAAAGAGGTGTCATCCCAATTTAGCCCCTGATCGCTGTATGCATCAGATGCAATCAGTTCAAATTTTCCTTCATCAAAGAGTGCGCGCTTGATGAATGTAATAGTAAACGGATCCATATTTCCTTGCATGGCGAATTGAGTCATCACGGCCGCGCCGTAGTATGATGGAATGTCGTTCAAAAAGAGAAAGTTGGCGAAATGCGAATTGTCGCTAAAGCCGAAGAATGGCTTGGGGTTATTTATAAACGGCTCCGATGGGAGATTCTTAATGTATGTCACCTGATCATCACCACCGATTGTGGCAATCACGGCTTTGATATCGGGGTTTTCAAAAGCAGCGATGAGATCACGCGCGCGATCCTCTCTACTCGCGCCCAACTTCTTTGTGGTTGGAAATTCAACAGGCTCCAGACCAAAGACTTCTCTAACGCGCGATAGTCCAAACTCGTAGACAGCCGAAAACCTGCCCGGCGCGGCAAACGATGGTGAAAGAATAGCAACCTTGTCGCCGACTTTGAGTTTTGGGAGTTTATGCATCATATTCTTCAATTTTATCAAAATTATTGCCCACTTTCCAATAAATCTGGCAATGTCCGCGCATATTGAGTTCTGTTTGTGGTGCTGTAATCATACACTTTGCGCGAACTTTTTTCGAGCGGAAACTGGACGAATGAATCAGCCCCGCCACATCACGGATATTTTTTGGCTAAAAAATTCCGCGACCCCGCCTCGCGCCGTCACGCTCAGACCTTGCGAAGCTCCAAGTATTCGCTTCTCACCTCGTAGAGCCTCGGCGGACACCAAAGAAAAAATGTCTCTTGCTCTTTTGATTTTCGCGGGGGTGATTTTTTCTAAAATGGAAAGGCCATTTTTCTTTTTGGGGTTCTGCCCTCCAAGTATTCGGGCAGGTGGCGGGGCTTCAATTCGGACTCGGTTTTGCAAAAACTATTTTTTGGGGAGGAATTTTCCATTTGCTCCGCTGTTTGGTTTTGGTGAAATTCGGGCTTAACTTCTCTAAATCTATCCCTTTCTTTTCTTTGCTTGAAAAGCACGTCTTTGTTGTCTATTGCCACCTTCCATTATATTATTTTCTTGAGTATCTGGTATAAAATCTATTTCTTGAACCGACGGAACTCTGAACGAAAAGATGGTTTTGTTATTGACATTAGTAACAGCAAAATCACCGAGACCAATTATATCCATCCCGATTAAAAGCTGGGGTTGTTTATTGTCTGAAACATTATCGTCGGGAATAAGTTGTACCTCTGTTACTCGCACATGGGGAACCATTACCTTATTTGGCAACGCAATATTAACGAGGTATGTATTATTTGAAGATTTTCCACCGGCATGCCTCGTTTCTCGCACTCCTGTGGGTTGCAAACCAAGATCATCTACAACCCTTTTTGTTATAGCGGAATGTGTTGCCCCAGTATCCCATATTGCGATATATTCTCTAAATTCAACTTTTTGTGTCTGTGCTTCCTCGGGAGTAACAGGCAAACACACATTCACCGTATTAAATAGTACGCGCGCTTGTCCGTTATATCGAGTAGTAAATGCGTGATGTTGCATGGAGTCAAGAAGGTGCCACCCGAGAATGAAAAGTTTGGGTATAACTTTCTTGACCTGGGAGACATTGTTGAATTAAAAAAGTACCGAGCTCAAATTTATTTTTAGCATTTGTATATGCTTCCATTTCTGTATCATAAACACCTTGTACTTCTTGATCCTTGATGACAAGAAATTTCCCCTTATATTTCTTTATGAGTTCATCTTGATTTGATTTGAAGTATTCAAGTTGTCGTTGAAGGCAGCTGTCTGTCATATTTGAGATATTAGTATATTTTGAGTAATTTTACAATACCCCATGAGATTGAGTTTTTTGACCCAACTTCAAGGCAAAAACTGAAACAATCATAAATATCCCAACAATAAAATCAATGATACTCCAAATCTCGCGGTCAAGGTGAATAACGATAAACGGATTGAAAAGCACTGCGAGAAATCCAAAAATCCAAACCCATTTCTCTTTTTGCGCTTCATAAGATATCCATGCGATATACGCCGAACTTGCGAAAACAATGAATCGCAAAAGTGTGAAAAAACCATAAGGCCAGCCGTCAAACAAAGCCACGAATAAAAAGGCGGTATCGATAAGCAATGCCATGTTTTTCTTTTTGTTTAATTGCATAAAAACTATTCTAAATCGTTTATTTTCTTGTAGATAAAATCTACACCATCATGGTCAGGATATTTTTCTTTTACCATGCTAATTAATTCAACCGCTCTTTCTTTTTCTCCGAGATGATAAAGTAATATGGCTTTTGATATTAGAAGATTCGTGTTATTGGGATCATAATGTAGAGCCGTATCAATATAAGTAAAGGCCTCTTGATTATTAACGCCCCTTTGCTTTTCTGCTAAAAAGTCTAGAGCTTCAACAATTTGATTAACAGCAAACCAATTACTAGGGTTAATATCGATTACCCTTTTTAACGCCTCGACTGCTCTTTTCTTACCAATATCATTTTCTTTAAATTCATTATAAATTGCTCCTCTCGTAGACAAATAAAACTGTGCTTTTCTAAAATAAAAAATTTCTTCTTGACTACCACTATCATCTTCGTTCTCCCAAAACGAAGATGCCTTTGGTTTAGTAGGTGCATTAGCATATTCTGGAGAATATTGGGGAAAACCCGCCTTTTTCTCGTCACCCGTAACTTGACACCAAACTTCATATAACTCCAATCTTAATGCTTCATCATAATCATTGATTGTTTCAAGATATTTACCCATCTTGTAATAAACATCACCTCGAAACGACCATAAAAAATAGTATTCCTTCTCATCTTCTAAGCATCGCTCTAAAATTTTTAGGGCTTCTTCATATCTCTCAACAAAGTAAAGAGAACGTGCAAAATAACAAAGTGTGAAAAAATGATTTGAGTCGGTTTTTAAAATTTCTTCAGCTGTGATTATACAATCTGGATATTTTTCAGCTTCGTACTGCGATTTTAATTTTTTAAATAATTCTTCAATTTTGGGCCATATGCTCAAATCTCTCAACCCTCTTTTTACAAGACTGGAATCTTCGCTAAGTTTTTCTAGCGAATAATACGGCGATTTTATTATTTTTTTATCTTTATTTTCGTCCATATTTTTTCTTTAGTTCATCAAGCTGATTTTCTTTTTTAGCAATATCTTCTGCAACCTTTTCAGCCAGCTCACTCAAGATATCTCGCTGTTGTTTTTTTGCCTTTTCAATACTTTCTTTTAAAATAGCCCATTCGGAATGTTTTAACTGCTCTTGCTCGTAGAGGGCTTTTTTAATTGATTCTTCTAATCTCTCTAATTTAATCTTGAGTTCCTCAATAGTTTTGATATCAACATTTCCAATACCTTCACCCTGATCAATTGCACGCAATGTTTCTAAATCACCATCAGCATAGGTTTTATTGATTTTTTTCATCATCGTATCGTCGCCACCGGTTAGATCTGGATGAAATTTGTGAGCAAGTTTACGAAATAACTTTTTTAGTTCCTCTTGCTCCTCTTGAGAAATAGTCTTTCGCTTCTCAATATCTTTTTCCTCGTCATCAAGTTTTTTGTATTCTTCATCTATTTGTTCACGTCTGTTTTTCAGAGTGTCCTCTACAACTTTTTGCGCTTCTTCAAGAGAAAAACCTTTACTAATCAAATCTTCAATCTTTTTAAATTTCAAAATTTCTAGATCAGTTTCGTCTAACTTCAAATATAGTCGCCCGATTTTTATATCGTATTCCTGTTTAATAACGGACAAATCAATTTTAAAATGTTCAATTTTTTCAATAAGCTCAATGAGCAACTTTTCTTTTTCTAAAATGGCTTCTTGAAGCTCTCGTTTTTCTAGCGGCTCATCAAGTGATGTATTTGATTTTGAGATTTTTGTCATAAATTTATTTCATTAAATCATCAACACTGACACCTAAACCCTTAGCAATTTTCATAACTGTTTGAATTGACGGTTTTGTTATCACATTTGATTCAATCTTGGTCAGCGTTGTATAAGGAATATCGCACTTTCTTGCCAGTGCGTCTTGCGTCAATCCCTGCTTATTTCGGAGGACTTTTATTTTATCCCCAATTTCTTTATTTTGTTTGCTTTCCATAGTATGATAGTATAAGTATGAGCGTTGAAACTAACCCTCACAACTATACTAACATTGAAGCCCCGCCACACTGCCCGAATACTTGGAGGGTGAGGAAGCGAATACTTGGAGCTTCCTCAAGATTCATTGAGGGCTTTTGTGAGCGAAGCGAAACTAAAGACTCAATGAGTGGACAGCTTCTGTAGGAAGTGACCCCAAAAAGAAAAAGGTCCTTTCCATTTTAGAAAAAATCACCCCCGCCAAATCAGAAATGCAAGGAACATTTTTTCTTTTTTGGGTTGCCGAGTGAAGCGAGGCAGTGGCGGAATGATACAAGCGTACGATTTAGTTTCAAGCCACCACGCGCTCCGCGCGTGCGACATCAGCGATTTTGGAAATAGAGGTGCGAGCTTGGTAAAACAAAGACGCCAGGAGAGGACTTGCCCTTGCAGGGCGCGGAAAGCAAGCAGTTGCCTTACTTCCTGCGCGCAACTGCGCTTCGCTTCGTTGTGCCCAGGAGAGGACTTGAACCTCCAAGCCTTTCGGCATACGCACCTCAAGCGTACGTGTATACCAATTCCACCACCTGGTCAAGTGAAAGGTGGTGAAAGGTGTCAGGAACCTTTTCTAGGTCTTCCTCGTTTTCTTTCAGTAATTTCAAGATTAAATTTTTTCAATATCCTATCTGTCCAGACATCACTGCCAAAAGGCTTGCCTCTATTAACAGAGTTTCGGATAGTTTTCAGATTCTCTTGTTCTTCAGACTGAGATAATAATTTCTCATAATTATCAGGCCAAGCAATGCTCTCAGTAGCCAGTAATTTTTTCTGTAAAGCTGTGCCGTGTAATCTTTTGTAATAGCTCGACCATTTCCAACCTTTGACTGATTTTACTAATTTGGCCCTAATCGCATTGCATTCCACATAAGCTAAAAGTGTCCAGAGATATGAATCTTCTTCTACCAAGAATGATTTGTATCTACCTTGATATAAATGACCATAACCGATTGTTTTTGTGGTTGCGTGCCATCTTTGGGTATGAGTAAGAGTTAGCCAATGCATAAACTTTTGTATCTCACCTTCATATCGCGGGTGCAAAACTAGATGGAAATGATTTGGCATCAAGATATACGCAACTAGTCTCATTTTAAACTTTTCTACTGCTTCAAAAAGTATTTTTTCAAAATCTTCATATTCTTTATCTGTACTAAAAATAGTAGCTCGCGCATTTGCTCGATTTAAAACATGATATATGTATCCACCGATATCTGTTCTCTGCGGTCTGCCCATAATTTTATTCTAGCATGTAGATATAAGAAAAGAAAGGTTCCTGACACCTTTTCTAGCAATTGCAAACACTGCTTCAATCAGTGTCGCTTCCTTTTTCTGAAATTGAAGAAATGGACAAGCAGATTACTGCTTGGGAAAAAGAATCAATTTCTGAAAAAGGAAGTGTT
>LBYH01000002.1 GCA_000996035.1 Parcubacteria group bacterium GW2011_GWA2_40_143
CCGGCAATTATCTCCGCCGTTTCTTTCGTTCTGCTGAAGTCGGAATAAAAAATAAGATCAATCTTTTTGCTCTTAAGTTCCTCTGCAGCCGCAAGAGCTTGCTTTCTGCCAAGCTCGGTTAAAGGATACTGTTCGCTATTTTCAAATTTAGTGCTTACGATACTTTTAGTGTTGTTTTCCGCTTCTCCGTGACGAATTGCAAAATATTTATTGCCTGATTTTTTAGTATGCTTTTTAAGCTCTTCAATAGAGCCAATTACCGCGCAGTTGCCGCATTTGCATTTCCAAATCGGCAAGGGCGAGGCCCAGAAACGATTGCGGGAAATATTCCAATCCGGCGCGCTTTTGAGATTATTTAAAAATCTTCCCTCTTTCAAGTGCGACGGATACCAATTTATCGTTTGATTTAATTCAATCAAACGGTCTTTTACTTTTTGGATATTTATAAACCACGAGGATAGAGCGTTATAGATGAGCGGCGTATCGCAACGATGGCAGTGCGGATACGAATGAGTATGCTGAGCCTTGGCGAAAAGCAAACCTCTTTTTTCCAAATCTTCTTTCACCAGCTTGCCACCCTTTTTGTAATATTGACCTCTTATAAATTCTGGAGCATTAGCGTTGTAGTGCGCGCTCTGATCAAGAAGCGGCGTTACCGGCAAAACAAGTTCCAGACCAAGCTTATAATCATCTTCGCCATACATAGGCGCGATATGCACCACGCCAGTGCCGCTTTCGGCGGTTACAAACTCCGCGGCGGCAATGCGATATGCTTTTTCTTTTTCTTCCGACAACGCAACTTCATACAAAGGCTCATATTCAAGACCAATGAGGTCTTCACCTTTAAGCTCTTTCTCTAATTCATACTCGCTGTCCGCCAACAAACTTCTTTCTTTGGCAATAATAATTTTTAAATTTTGATCTGTAGTTTTGACTTTTGACTTTTGACTTTTGACCTGATAAACGAGTTTTTCGTTTATCGCCAGCACCAAATTCGCCGGCAGCGTCCACGGCGTAGTAGTCCATGCCAGAATATATGTATTATTATCTGTCGTAAAATCGCCAATCTTTTGACCGGATTTAAGTTTAAACTTCACCGTTACGGCCTCCTCGGTAATATCTTTATAACTGTTATCCATATTCACTTCAGCCTTGGCTAGCGGCGTTTCGCATCTTGGGCAATACATAAGAACCTTTCTTCCTTCATACAAAAGGCCTTTCTCGTGAATTTGTTTTATAGCCCACCACACACTCTCCATATAAGAGACATCCATGGTTTTATACGAATTATCAAAATCCACCCAGCGCGCGATTCTCTCCACAAACTTTTTCCAATCTCCGGCGCAAGAAAGCACTGAAGCGCGGCAAGTTTCGTTAAATTTTTCCACTCCCATTTCTTCTATCTCTTTTTTGCTCTTAATGCCGAGGCTTTTCTCCACCATGTTTTCTATCGGCAAACCATGGCAATCCCACCCCCACCTTCGGCGAACGTGAAAACCGCGCATTGTCTTATAGCGTGGAATGATATCTTTTATTATTGAGGCGAGAAGACTGCCGTAGTGAGGCAGACCGGTAGCAAAAGGCGGCCCTTCATGAAAGACAAACTCGCCCTTGGGCGATTCTTTCTTAAGAGTTTTATTAAAAATATCATTTTCTTGCCAGAATTTCAGAGTCTCTTCCTCTCTTTTGGCTGTCTGGGACTTATTGTCATTTTGGCTTTCCATAAAATCAGTTTAACACTAAAAGACGGCAAAATAAAGAGATTATCTGTTATCGCCGCTTCCTCCGAGCTTGCCACGCTCAAGCCGCGAATATATTTTTTCTATATTTTTCACAGCGACATTTTCAAGCGAGAGCTCCAATTCACTAGCTATCTGAGACAAGTACCACAATACGTCGCCGAGTTCTTTTTCCAATTCTTTTTTTGTTTCTTCACTGATTACTCCTCCTTTGTCTCTTAAAACTTTCTTGATTTTATCCGCCACTTCACCAGCTTCTCCGGCAAGACCAAGAGTCGGATATATGAAATTACTACCATTGTCCGGATACAAGGCCGTCTTGCGAGATTTTTCTTGATATTCTTTAAAATTCATTATTTTTTCTCAAATAAATTTTTTGTCTCGGCATTTTTGGGACCGATGCTCTTGGAGTAAAGAGATTTTTTGCGTTTATTATAAGGCACTTCGGATGGACTGGACATGGTGTGAAAATCAATCTGGCAAATGTACATATCCGGATAGATGGCAATCGGCAAATTTGCCTGATTAGAAAGCTCTAAAGTAATAGTACCTTCAAAACCCGGATCCACAAAGCCGGCGGTGTGCACCAAAATACCCATTCTGGCCAGCGTGCTTTTGCCTTCTACTTTTACGGTGATATCATCGGGCAGATAAATATATTCCTGAGTGGAAGCAAGAGCGAAAGTGCCGGGATGCAAGATGAAGGCCTCGCCTTTTTTAATAATCACGTCTTCCATAAACTCTCGCGGAATGCCTTCCTTAACGTCCAAATGAAGATATTTGCCTTGCTTGAAAATCTTAAATTTATTATCAAGTTTAAGATCCACGGAAGCCGGCCCAATCTGATCGGCGCTAAGCTTGGAATCAAATTTGATTCTGCCATCTTTAATAGCCTTCTTGATATCCCTGTCTGAAAGTATCATAACAAGCTAAATATATCATATTTTTTAAATAAAAACAGCCCTTTGATAGGGCTTTATGGCTTTTTTATTCTGTTTTACTTAATATTCGTCCTTAACCTCATTGCCGATCTTAATTTACTTCCGCCACTCTTCTTCCTCCGATAAATCTGGTTGCAATAGTTGGAATATGTGAATATTTAATTTTTTTGGCAACATCCCATGCCGCGTAACCGGCCGTAAAAGCAATAATCACCGCGAAAAATTTGGCCACCAAGTCGGCAATCAAAAAATTACTGAACAGAAAACCGAATATCTCACCAAATGAAACGCCGCTAAGCATGGCATTTTTAATAACGCTCGGGAAAGATATATATAGAGAAGAAACAATGAAGAATAGAGCAAAAAGCGCCATCTTGGAATAGGCTGATCTTAAAAACCAAATACAATAAATTCTGTACATGATTCTTTTTTTGAAAGCGCTGAGATCATCGGCGCAATAATCAAATTCTTTTCTTATATTATCCATGACAATTGTCTTTCTTCTGTTTTTATTTTTTCTTTAAAAATTTTCCTCGCTCTGAAAAGTCTCATTTTAACCGTTGCCAGAGTGATACCCTCCTCTTCGGCTATCATCTTTTGCGATTTGTCTTCAATGTAGTATTTTTTCAGCGCGCTTTCAAACTGCTTGGGTAAAAATTCAAGAGTTTTCCTTACGAAACCGGCCGTTTCCTCTCTGACCAATTCTTTTTCCATGCTGTTGTCCGCGAAAGCCATCGCCGGCGCGTCATCAAGCCGACCGTATCTTTCGTAATCTTTCTTTAACTTGCCGTAATGATTAAGAGCGACGTTGCGCGTTATCTTGTAAGCCCAACTTTTGAAAGTGGCGTTTTCCACTTCTCTAAACTTGCCGGCGTTTAAATAAATCTTCGTAAAAGCCTCCTGAACTATATCTTCCGCCTCTTCTTTATTTTTTACTATTTTATAAGCCGCCTTAATGAAGGCCATCTGATACCTGTCCACCAGCAAAGCAAAAGCGGATGGGTTTTTAAGAGAAATAGACAAAACCTCCTCGTCTTTTAAAAGATCATGAGTCTGGTTGTCTATTTCTCTTAACTGTTTCATGTTACTAATATTATTGAAACTAACCCCTCTGGCGACCTTTCATAATATTACAACAAGCTTGATTGAGGTATGGTTTCATTGTAGCATATCAAGTATTAAAAGATTATATAGCATATTAAACATGATAAGCTACAATGAATTAAAATCCGGTAAAGTAATCGTTTTTGAAGATCAGCCTTATACGGTAGTGGAGGCCGCCTTTCTTAGAATGCAGCAAAGAAAGCCGGTGATGCAAGCGAAATTAAAAAATCTGATAACCGGCAAAACGGTGGAAAAAAACTTCCAACCATCAGACAAATTTGAGGAAGCGGAAATAAACACCAGACCGATAAAATATCTCTATAGCCATAAGGGCGAGCATTGGTTTTGCGAAGAAAAAGATCCTTCCAAAAGATTCCAAATGGAAAACTCTTTAATCGGCGACAAGATTGGTTTTATAAAGCCGAATACTATAATAGAAGCCGTTACCTTCGGAGAGCAAACTATCGGTGTAAAATTGCCAATCAAAATGGAGCTTGAAGTAAAAGAAGCGCCGCCATCCACCAAAGGCAACACCGCCCAAGGTGGCAGCAAGCAAGTAACGCTTGAGACCGGCGCGGTGATAAATACGCCTATGTTTGTGGAAGTCGGCGACAGAGTAATCATAAATACCGATACCGGCGAATATGTAGAAAGAGCAAAATGATGTCAAGGTTGAACCTTGACATTGGGGGCCTATAGTAAAGTGGCATTACGCGTCGTTCGCAATGACGAGTCGGGAGTTCGATTCTCCCTAGGTCCAAAATTCTGAATATGATTAAATCTTGCTCTTGATATTCTTTTTTGCCATGCTTGTTTTAACCATATCAAGCCATTTTCTTGTCGGATGATTGGACTCTTTAGTGATAATTTCAACGATATCTCCGTTTTTGAGTTTTGTGGACAAAGATACCATTTTGCCGTTTATTTTTGCGGCTCCCGTATGATTTCCAATCTGTGAGTGAATAGCGTAAGCAAAGTCTATCGGACTTGAGCCGCGAGGCAAGTCAACGACATCTCCTTTCGGAGTAAAAGCGAAAATTCTTTCTTCAAAAAAGTCTGATTTTATGGTATTTAAAAATTCTCCATTTTCAGTGATTCCGCTTTGGGTGTCAACCAACTGCTTTATCCAATCAGGAACACCATTATTGATGGCGCTGTATGTTTGAGATGTTCCAGATAAATTTAAAATATTGGGAAACAAATTTTTAAACCAATTTACACTGTAATTTTGAGGCACTTTTTCATCTTCTTCTTTGTACAAAATATGCGACGCGATTCCATATTCGGCGTTTTTGTGCATTTTTTCCGTTCTTATTTGGACTTCAATAATCGATCCATCTCCGGTAAAGATAGTCGTATGAAGGCTCTGATATCCGTTTGTCTTCGGAAAAGCTATGTAATCTTTTATCCTTCCATGTAAAGGACGCCATATGCCATGGACTATTCCCAATATTTTATAGCAATCACCGACAGTCTCCGTGTAAATTCTAATCGCCAATATGTCATGCACATCTTCAATACCCCTCTTTTTTCTTTTCAGTTTATTGTAAAGACTGTAGAGCCCTTTGATTCTGTAATCTACTCGCTCGTTCAAGATATTTTCTTTGGCCAAAGCTTTTCTTAAAGATTTTATGAATTTTTCCAAACGGTGAAGAGTTTTTTTATTTTGTTTTTTAACCAATGTTTTAATTTCTTCATATTCCAAAGGGTAAACATATTGGAAGGAAAGATCTTCCAGATCGCGGGAAAATTTTCTTATGCCAAGCCGGTAGGCCAGAGGAGCGTAAATCTCAAGAGTCTCCACGGCAATGCGACGCTGTTTTTCTTTTTTTACGTATTGCAACGTTCTCATATTATGCAACCTGTCCGCGAGTTTAATCATCAGCACTCGTATATCTTGAGACATTGCCACAAATAATTTTCGCATGCTTTCCATATGTCTTTTATTGTCTCGATATTTTATGGTACCCAGTTTCGTAACGCCGTTTACCAGAAAAAATACTTCGTCTCCAAAAATTTTTTTAATATCTTCCTCTTTGACGCCAACATCTTCAATGGAATCGTGGAGCAGTCCGGCTGAAACTGTGACGGCATCCATATTCAGTTCGGCTAATAATTTGGCTGTTTCAAACAGATGGTTGAAATACGGTTCGCCTGAAGCTCTCTTGTGGTTTTTGTGCGCGTTCTCGGCAAAGTTATAAGCCTTGTCAATAAACTCAAGGTCTTTTTTTGATGTCTTCTTCATTAAATTAAATATTTCTTTCACATTCGCCATATTAGTTAATGCTAGTTTATTTAAGACAAGTAGGCAACCAAAAACTCCCTTTACCCTTTGGGCTTGCAAAA
Organism: Parcubacteria group bacterium GW2011_GWA2_40_143; assembly: GCA_000996035.1. Taxonomy (GTDB): domain Bacteria; phylum Patescibacteriota; class Minisyncoccia; order UBA9983; family UBA9983; genus UBA9983. The sequence goes on from LBYH01000002.1 coordinate 6,131, forward strand.
AATCGCTCCGGATTACCGGCCATGACAATGCGCGATGAAGACCGCGCGTTTGCCGTGGCTGGACGACCAGACGATGTAAAGTTTTTCGGCGAATAGGATAGAACAGGTCGCGCCCTCGGTGTTGAACCAACCAAAGAAAAATAAGGGTCGCGCAACGTGGCTCCAACACCACCTGCCTAAACATGGAAGTTTAGCGGGTGGTTTTTTTATTTTAACTATCCGCTCATACCCTCTTTGGTATAATCGCTCGGGCCTTTATAAAATGAATCGGCGGCTTTTTTTACAAAGGCGAGAGCTTCGCGCAAATTATCTTCGGTAAAGTCCGCGTTAGATTTAAACAACCAGCTCTTACCACCCTCACCCCAATTATATCTGCCTAAGGCACCTGGACCATCTATGCCAAACTTAACGCTGCCATCTTCCATCTTATGTAAAATCAAATTAAAACCCTTTTCTCCGCCAAAATCTCTAGCGTAATGTAAACCTTCCAAAAATTCATAATTATCAGGGTTTAAAATTTTTGATATATATTCATCATTGCCACTCTCTATGATATTGGCTATAATCTTGCCTTCATCTTGAAAATTATTGACTCTAAATATAAACCTTTCCATCTCGTCAGTAGTAAAATAATTTTTAATTTTTTCATAATCCTCAGCGCTAATTTTTGGCTCTTTTTCCATCGCCTCAAAAGCCGATCTTGGATCAGAGGAATACTTTTCAATTTCCTCGGCTCCAATGTTGGGTTTTTCTGTTATCAATTCAGCGCCATATTCACTATTTAAATCAACGCTGTCTTTTTCTCGCAACGTTCCCTCTCCAATATTCGTTCCTTCTGGAACTTCTTCCGGAATAATCTCCTTGTCCTTCCACCATGAGTGTCGTCCTACCGGTGGTTCTTCAATACCTGTTGAAAGCGGTTCAAGTTTTACGCTTGTCTGGGTTTCTCCCTTAATTACTTCCGCATCCCCCTTGCCCCACACAAACCAATCAGTAGCATATCTTATCATATAACCGCCAAAGGCGAAGCCAGCCGAGATGCCAGCGCCTTTTAACGCCTTTCTCAAAATATAATCCTTCTGTCTGGCGCTTATGGCCTCACCTCTGAAGTCCAAAAAGCTTCTCATTCTGTCTTCCAGAGATAAGTTTTTCCTCGCTTCTCCTCTGGCCTTTTCTTGAGTCTCGGTAATTTCACGATACGGTATACCCATCATCTCCATGTGGGCTTTTTCTTGAAAAGACAGTTCGCCTTTTCTGAAAATTTTCTCACCGTTCTCAAAATCCCCCCTTTTTCTTGTAAGCTTTTTTATATCCTCAAGATTCTTCTCACTAAAGCCCGACATTTTGCTTTCTACTATGGCGCCGGAAAGGGATTCTATAAGATTAAATCTACTAAGCATTGCGTCGCTGCCCTTGCCATAATTTACTAAACCGGCATCTATTTTCTCCTGCGTGTAGCTTATTCTGGCTGCTAATCTTTCGTTGAGCTTTTTGAGCTGATTTTCTTTTTCTTGTTTCGGCAACTCCGAACCGTCAATCTCTTCAATTTCTTTTCTTAAGTTCTCCATCTTTGTGAATAGATTTTCTGCCGTCATAAAATTCTTAGCTTCCGCTCCCGTATCTTCTACACCCTTTCTTGAAGCTCTTTCTCTGTTTATAAGTTCTTTTTTCGCGCGCTGACCGGCTCTGAAGCCGCCGAAGACAGCCGCCCCCAATGGCGCTCCCACGACGCCAAAAGCGCCTATAGCCGCCCATCTGCTAGCGTAACCAACCGCACCATAGGCTGTTCTCTCTAAACCCTTATACATAAGCTCTTTAGGCAGCCTGCTCTTACCATCTATTCCTTTAACATATTTCGCCACATCCAGATTGGCATTTAAAAATTGATTGAGTTTGATGTTATTTTCCGCCTCATTCATCTTCTGAAAAATTGTTTTCTCGTCAAGACCGTTTTTCTCAAGAGTTTCCATAATATTCTTCTTGGCTTCCTCATACTTATCAAACATTTGAGCGTATTCTTTTTGCTCTTTTTTGCCAGCGGTTTTAAAAGAATACTCTTCCGGTATTAAGCTTAATCTATTGGCGATATCGTTAAAGTAATCAAGCTGTCTCTTTTCCGGTCCACTTAACCCGTCCTTGCCAAAAACACTCTCGCCAAGATATTTTATTTTAATTTCCCCATCTTTTTCCAGTTCAATTTCCGGACCTTTGCCTACTATGTCTGACAAATTTTTAATAACATTTCCATGAGCCTTGATTCCGCCCGTCGTAGCTTCATTAAACGCCTCTCTTTCCAGCTTAATAAGTTTGGATTCCTTGGTAAAGCCCTTTATAAACCTGCCAAAAAGGCCGGCTTGCTTCATTTCTTCTTGTTGTTTGGAAAAAGCTTTTGCCTTAGATTCTTCCACCGCCAGCTGGTTCAGACTCTTAAGCACCAGAATTTGCTTGGCCTCGGAAAGACCGGCAAAAGAATCAATTTTCTCCAGATCTTCTTTTTTAAGATTAAGAAAATCGGCTTTCTCAAGCGCCTTATCGCTTATCTCTTTTTTTGCCTCTCTATTAGATTTCTCCTTAGTACCCGCCGACTGGTTTTTTTCTTGATTATTTTTTGATTTGCTTTGGTCAGTTTTTTCAACATCAGAAAATGCATTCTCTTTTGAGGGAGCCTCTTCCATACTAAGAATCGCCAACTCTTTTTGGGTAAGCAGTTCGCCTCTCTCTTTTCTCTCTCTAATGTCTTTTATTTCTTCTTTTCTCTCTCTTCTGTTCTCTTGCGCTTTTCTAACATCATCCAATATTTTCTGTCTTTCTTTTTGGTCATTTTCACTTATTTTGCCATACTGTTCTTCCACAATTATTTTCCCCCTTTCTTTATCAGAAGACTTATTTTTTTCTTGATTATTTTTTGGAAAATTTTCCATACCCATAACATTTATATTATAAGCTTGGCACGATTAAACCGCAACATCACTTGTGTGTATTCAATACTTTTTTCTTATCTCTTCCTCCACTTCTCTTCTGTCTCTGCCGTATTTAAGCGAAGAAATTTCCGCTACGCCAACGCCGTAAGCCAAGTCTCCTTTCTCAAATGGTGTTGTTTTTACGCTAAACGGCTTTGATATCTGGCCATCTATAAGTATTTTGAGGTAAGCGTTGTAATTATCTATATTCATAATATCATGAGCGCTAAAAGTCGGGCTAAACTGCTTCTCCAAAAATTCGGCATCTTCCGCCCCCACCCTGAAAGCGGCCATTGACCCCACATTGCCAAAAACGGATTTAGAAATACTTTCCTTGAGCTGACTTATAAATTGATGGGCGATTATCAAATTAAGTTTGTACTTTCTGGCTTCAGAGAGAATTGAGGAAATGGAATCAGTGGTAATGTTTTGAAATTCGTCTATATAGAGATAAAAGTCTTTGCGATCTTCTTCCGATATATCTGTGCGCGAAAGAGAAGCCATGAGAATCTTGCCTACCAGAATAAGGCCGAGTAGGCTAGCGTTTAATTCGCCCAACCTGCCTTTGGAGAGATTTACCAAAAGAATCTTGCCTTCATCCATCACATCTCTTATTTTGAAAGCGGATTTTTCCTGTCCGATTATCGGACGCATAATGTCGTTTGAGAGAAAATTATCAAACTTGGAAGTGATGTACGGCACCATATTGGCTAGAGACGCCTCACCGCCGGCCTTATCGGCCACGTCCCGCCAGAAAGATTTTACTATCGGATTGCTTGCTCTGGAAAGCTTAAATTCTCTAAAATCTTTATCGCTAAGCACTCGGCTTACTTCAAAAAGAGTGTTGCCGGAAGCCGGATCGTCCATTACCAGCAATACCGAATTTCTGAAATATTGTTCAAACATCGGGCCGCCAGATGTTTTCATATCAAAGAGCTTGTCAAAAATCATTAAAAGTTCGTTTACAATAAAGGTTTTCTGTTCCGGAAAGCGTGTATCGTACTCAAGCATGTTGAGTCCGAGCGGCCTGTTTACGTTGCCCGGGTCAAAATAGATAACATCGTCAATCCTGTGCTGAGGAATGCGGGAAAATATATCCTGCAAATCTTGTCCATGCGGATCCATAAAGCATACACCTTTACCGGCTTCTATGTCTTGAATTATCATATTTTTGAGCAGTACGGATTTACCGGTGCCGGTTTGACCTATTACATAGAAATGCCTTCGTCTATCTTCGTCTTTTATAAAAACCGGTTTTTCTTCGCCGCGATATATATTTTTGCCAAGCATTAAGCCGCTATGAGGCAGATTAAGCGGAGCGGAATGCTCTTTAGCCTTGTTTTGCTTGAGCTGATGAGACACCATGCCGTCTTCCTCAAAAGGCAAATGCAAAATACCGGCCAGCTCGGACACATTAAGCTCTATCTCTTCGTCTTTGCTTGGTATCCTGTAAGAAAAATTATGGAAAAATTTTCTTAGTTTACCCCCTTTTGGTCTTGCAAAGGTTAAAGAATTACCCATCGGCTCGGCAAATTGAGCGAAAGATATTTCCAGCTCTTCCAGCATTTTCCTCGCCCTATCCTCACTCTCTTTGGCAGACACGGCCAGTCTGAAGTTTACTGGTGAAATTTGCTTTGAAGATTTAAATTCAAGGAGTTTAATGGTTTGCTCGTCTGCCGGATTTTTTTCTTCCGGCGCGTCTTTGCGTTTTTGCTTGCCTGAACCGAGAATAAGGTCGCTTATTACTCCAATAAAACCGCCGCCATTGCCGACAGCGGCGCTGAATGATTCTCCCTTGCGCATCTCATGGATAACCGAACTTACTTTATAGCTTAGGCCACTTTTGCTCGGCATTACCACCATCTGTAAAGCCGCTCCCTCCCCGTCTTTTTGGAATTTGGTAAAAGCGTTTAAAACAACTCTCATGGGGTCTATGCCAAAATCATTATAATTCTTCAGCGGTAAAACTGGATTCTTTTTAAACTTTGCCACTGAGCCAAGCGAAAAGCCTTCCGGTTTAAAAATATTATAATCGCCGGATTTTCTGGTAATTTTAAGATTAGGGAAAACGCCTTGCGCCTGCTTTTCAAAAATATGGCCATTTTCTTCCGCCACCGCGCAATAGAAAGACACCTCGTCTCCCATAAATGGCAGTCCTATTTCCAAAACATAATAAATATTCATGGCCGACATGCCGGCATAAAACTGCTCCATGGCCGATATGGCTTTTTTAAAGTCATCTTCTCCACTCCTCATTTCCTTAGGCGCTCCGCTCGGCATGGAAATCTCATACAAAACAAACTCAAGAGATCGTTTAACCTTCTTGTTGCCAACTTTGGCGCCGGCCAATACTCCATGCAAGCTCTCCACTAAAGAATCATGGAAATCATCCTCCAAATGAGGATCCAATCTGGCGGCAACCGTTATCGCGTTTAGAACGCCTTTTTCTCTGGCAAGAGACACCAGTTGAGCCACATGACCAAGATGCGTTTCTTCAGAAACGCCACCCGATCCGCCGAATATTCTTTCCGACTCGGCAGCCACTTCATCGGAGTGCATTTTATATTCTTCAGCCAAAAGATAATCCGGCTCTTCTTCGGCATAACCTTTTACGACTTCTCTTACCGCTTCATGGGAAGATTCATCGCCTCCGGCTTTAGACAGCTCAAGATCTTTTACTCTTTTTCTCAAGTACTCAAGCTCGTCTTCACGAGACATTATTTTAGGCTCTTGTTCCATTGCTTAAATAATAGCAAATACCTTGCCTTTTTAAAAGCAAGGTATTTTGTCTGCCAATATAACCGCTTACGGATTAAGCGGAGACGAATGGCAAGATTCCGATTACTCTGGCTCTTTTTATCGCCGTGGCAAGCTTTCTCTGATGCATGGCGCAAACGCCAGTCTCCTTCTTGGGAGAAATGCGCGCGTGATGCGAGAGAAAACGCTTTAAGACTTCCGTCTTTTTGTAATCTATCGTCTTTATATTATTTGTACAAAAATAACACTGTTTCATAATTAAAATGGTATATCGTCAGGATTTATTTCTTCTTCCGGATATTCTATGGTTTCAAGTTCCTCAGCCTTCTGCGGTGTTCCGCCGGAAGCGGCGCCGCCGCCTTGAACGGAATCGCCACCCTGCTTCCTTGGACCAAACTGCACGCGTTCAGCCACAATCTCGGTACGGCTTTTCTTGGAGCCGTCTTGAGCGTTCCAGTTTCTGGTTTGTATCCTGCCTTCCACCAATACGGAATTGCCCTTTTTAAGATATTGGACTACTGAGTCGGCCTGCTTGCCAAACACCACCACGTTATGGAATTGGACTTCCTCTTTTTTCTGGCCTTGCTGGTCCCGCCAAACCCTATTGGTGGCTACGCTAAAAGATGCCACCGAAGCTCCGGACGGCAGAGATCTTGATTCCGGATCTCTGGTAAGATTGCCTATTATAAATGCTTTGTTTAAGTTCATGTTAATTTTATTTATTTAACATTTCTTCTAATTTTTCATCTATTTGCTCAGGTTTGATGTCCTCTTTTTCTTCTTTAACCGTCTGAGTTGAGCGCTTGGAAGATGACTGGGCTGACTGAGGAGTTTTGTCGTTAGTAACATCAGTAATCATGTGCCTTATGATTTTATCATTCAAATCAATAGCCTTTTTTATGCTTTCCACTGAAGACGGGTTTACGTAAAACTTCATCCAACAGAAATAAGCGCTATCAAAATCGCTTGACTTGGAGCCGCTTTTGAGCTTCATGGGATACGAAAGCTTTTGCATTTTTGCCGGCTCTTCGCCCATGATAAAACCGCCATTTTTCTCAATAATTTCTCTCAAAACAGCAACATCCTCGCCGACTTTGTCTTCGGGAGTGAGAGGGTTGATAAGAAAACTTATCTCGTATATTTTCTGATCCGGATTTATTGCCATTGATGGTATCCTATCATAAAAATCTCTAAATGCAAGCTTTTTGGTTATTTTAAAATTAGCGACCAAAGGATGCCGGTGGCCTTATCCACAAATATCAGATATTCACCGTTTTCGCTCAAAGACAGGTTTATGGCGTCAAACCCCAAATCTTTATACAAAAGCGCGGTGGATCCATCCGTAAAATCCTTCTTCCAAAGCGAATCATTGAAAGACACTTCTCCGCTGTACCACTCATCCGGATAATCGGCTTTGGGCAGAGATTTTGGCGCGGCGCAATAAATGGTTTTTGAGCTTGCGCCCCAAACGCATTTCTCCGGCAAGGTGTTAAAATCAAATTCAGGAGAAGAGTTGCTCGCGGTATCAAGTATTCTCGTATTAAAATTACCGCTGCGGCTGTCACTCGCGCTGTATATAATCTTTGAAGCGTCGGGAGAAACTCTGGCCGTAAGGCCTTTTATTCCGCCCAAAATTCTTTCAAATTTTTCCGTTCTCTGGTTTAGAAAATAGAGATACCCGTCAGCCATGGCCGCCGGCTTGGTGATAAGAGTGATAATATCTCTGCTTGGCCATTCGGCGTTAAATTCGCCAAAGTTTAGACTAAAAATACTATTTTTATTTTCATTTTTAAAATTAGCCACGATTCCCTGATGTTCACCATCGGCAAGGATAAGATAAAACACTTTATCCTCCACCGGCGACACGGCAGCCGCCTTGATGCCGGACGGCAAGAAAACTCCGCCAAGCTCTTTCGGCTCCCCAGATAAGCCGCTCAGATCGGCCAAAAAGTTTTTTACACTCCGTTCCGCCGCGGCGCCGGCTTCCTCAAAATATTTTATAAGAACTTTATTTGCTTTACTTGTCCAAAACGTTTCAAAGCTTTTAAGTATAGTAGTATTGGTAAGGCGTTTTCTATTTTTGCCGGAATAGCCTACTTCGTAAACATTACCGGTGCTTCTTTCCATATATCTTAAGGTGGTGCTGGAAACAGGCGCCGCCCCGCTTACTAAATCCTCCGTAAGCTGTATGAGCTGGCCTTTTTTAACAGGCGTATCTTGTCCGTCTTGATCCACAAATCTGCCGGAACCGGTGCCGCCGCCGGGCTTAACGCTTGTTCTATCTTCTCCGCCGGAAGGAAATGGAGTGATACCGCCTTCGCTGCCACCAACATCAATCGGTGTCTTAAAAGTGTTTTGCCTTAGGAAAACAAAGAAGCCAAACCCCGCGAGAGCGAAGATTATTGCCGTTATTAAGATTATAAAAATTTCTTTTTTAGACATGGTTTAATCAAAATTAACTTGCCAAAAATTAACTTCCATCCCAACCTTCAAGCTCTCCGGCCGGACTTTCATCATATGTATTATAACTTCCATCCTCATTTAGAATCTTTCCAGCTGAACCTTCATCGCGATCAATAATAACTTCATTTTTACCATCACCGCTATCGCTTCCACTAGTACTGCTACTATCACCAGTACCGCTGCTGCTGGTGCTACTACTGTCGCTGCTATCACTACTACTCGTAACTTCATAATTTTCAAGAGTGTCAATGAATTTAAAGCTTACCAATTGAGGGTTTATGGTATAAAGAAGAAGAAACGACGCAAAAGCCAAAAGCAACCCCCAAAGCGCGTTATTGATACGTTCTTTTGCTTTGGTCATTTGACTCTCGTTGCCACCGCTTGCCATATAGATAATACCGCCAACGGTTATCATCAGCACTGCCAAAAAACCTGCCATAGCCAAAGCAAATTTAAAAATCCAGCCCAAATATTCTGACAATGTTACATCGTCGCCATCACCGGCGGAAGGGAGTGACTCAAGCAGTGTATATTTCGGTTGAGAAGGCCCAACAAAATCATCATCCGCGGCCATGGCAAAAAACGGCATTAAACATAAACTTATTAAAATTGTGATAAATATTTTTTTAAACATTTAAAAATTGATTCTCAGAGAGCTGTTAGCGCTTTGAGAAATACTCCCGATATCGCCAGATATCAACGCTTTAACATCGGCAAGGCCGGAATCGTCAGCCGCCTTAAAATTAATAATATTACTATTTTCATTCTGTTGATTTATCTTTTTCCCATTTACCATCCATTTGTAAGTTAAGGCGGGCGGGCTTGATTTAATAAAGTTAAACGCCTCCGCGATCATGGACATATCCCTTGATGACATATTAAACGTTCTACCCAAAGCTTTTCCAAACAAAATGCCTTTCGTCGGACTATTTTCATAAATAACGGCTTTTGGCTTTACGCCTTGAGAGGATATTTCTATTGTTTTTTTGTATTTAACGCTTCTGTTTTTATTAGAAACTTCCACGCCAATACTGTATTCTCCATCATCATTCAAACGCACAATAATGCCTCGCTCGTTAAAGCCGGAAGCTTTTGGAATTTTTTTGTTGTTAACATACCAATCGTAAATAAGCGATGATGGCGACAGTTCAACCCCGCCGGAAAAGACATGAGGAATCGCGTAGAATCTGACGTATGATTTCTTTGCCGGCAAAGCTCTACCTTTATACCAATCCGGCGCGTCCGTGCCGGCTTCCCACAAAAGATCAATATCGTCGCCGGAAAAATTCACGGTTTTTGAGACCTCCATTCCCTTGTCTGTAACAATACTCACAACCAAAGAATTGTTTGAGCCGAAATTTGGCGTTACAAAATTTATTTTTCTTTTTCCAATGCCATCAGCCACTTTCTTGCCTCCCAGCACCCATGTGATAACGCTTCGGTCCACATCAAACTGATAACTCACAACCTCGGCCAAAACTTGAGTCCCCGGCGCCGGATTATTCGGCGTAATTTCAATACTAAAGTCAGAATTAAAAGCATCCGTCTCTATGGCGTAAACTTGAGGACTGAAAAGTGACACTAAAATCATCATTGCCAAGAAAATAATCTTATATGAAAAATCTTTCATCATTATAAATATATTTTATCATCCAATTTCTTTTATTACTATCCTTGCCACGGTGGCGGCAAGATTAATCGGCAAAACCCCCACGAAAAAATCAAAAACGCTGCCAACACCAAGTACCATGAAACTGGCGGTTAATTTCTTCGGCCCGAAATACAAAAACAACACCAAGCCGAAACACAAGTTAATAACCACGCTTAAATAAGGGATAATGGCAAACAAATCAAAAACAGCCGCCATCGCGAGCACCGGCCAATACTTGGCAAACCTCGCGCCAAGAGACAATATCGCTTTTGGATTCTTGGCCACAACCGCCGAAGTTACATCTTTAGCCAGCTTGGCGGCGTTTCTCGCCTGATTGAGCCGACTCGCCTTGCTTTCTTCTTCCGGCGAAATTCCGTTGTTAAAATTATTTTCCATATTTTAAAAATCAACCCTGCGCCATTTTAAATTCCTCCTTGGCCTTTTTTATAGCCAAAAGCTGAGCCGGATCGGAAGTAATAATCTGATCTTCAGTATAAGAAGCCAGTATCTTAATGGCCACGTGTTTTAAACCGGCAAAGAAGATTCCCTCGCCCACGTCAGACTCAAGCAAGAGGAACTTTTCTTCATCGGTAAGATTAAACGTTTTTTGCACGAGATCTATGGTGGCCGGCGATTGCTTGAGAAGAATCTGAATGGAAGAGTTGGTGATAATCGGCACGCCATAAGGAGAATTAAGAAAGTCGCCCACGTCTTGAGTGATAGTGGCCAAACCAAGATAATATTTTCTGCCTCTTTTGGCCAAACCAAGAAGGAAGGAAGCCGTATCCTCGCTCTTCATCATCCACCACGCCTCATCTATCACCAACAACCTTTTTTTAATTTCTTTTCTTACTGAATTCCATATAAAATGAGTTACCAAATACATAGCGATTGGTCGCAATTCCGTTTCCATATCTCTGATGGAAAATACCACCAGTTTTTTATTTATATCCACGTTAGTGGGCTGATTGATAAAACCGGCCCACGTGCCTCTGATATATTTTGCCATTTTTTGCGTAAGAGACTCGGCGCCTTGCATGCCGGCAAGCACCAGCTCAAGATCAGTAAGCGTGGGCGCGGATATTTTAGAAAAATCGCTGTCCGGCGTAATGTCTTTAGCGGCGTAAGTTTCCGTAATGGCTCTGTCTATAATGGAATCTTCTTCCGGCGTAAGACCACCAAGCATGAGCCTAAAAAGACCCACCAAAGAAATAATATTTGAGCGCAGCACATCGTCCGGCGACTCGTCTTCTCTTACCGGCGGCAGGTCAAATGGATTTATATGATGGTTGGATGTAAGAGAGATATTAAAATATCTGCCACCCACGGCTTCAGCCAAATACTCGTATTCTCTTTCCGGGTCTATTATCAAAACCTCCGTATCAAACATAAGCGACCGCAGAATCTCCAGCTTCATGGCGTAAGATTTGCCGCTGCCGGCTTTGGCAAAAACCACGGAATTGTAATTTTCAAGAGAAAATCTGTCAAAAAGCACGAGACTGTTATTGTGCCTGTTTATGCCATAGAGGATGCCTTTATCGGAAGATAGATCAAAAGAAACAAACGGGAAAAGACTTGAGACCGGCGAAGAATTGAGTTGCGTGCCAATATCCAACTTGTCGGTGCCGAGCGGAAAAACGGTTTCAATGCCCTCCTGTTGTTGGAAGAGGCTTGGTTTAAGGTAAACAAGTTTGGACTCAAGAATAGATTTGATTTCTCTCTCGGTTTGATTAAGTTCGTCCACATTGTCAGCATATATCGTAATATACAACCCCACGTTAAACAGCTTTTCTTGAGCCTGTTGAAGTTTATCTCTTAAATCTTCAAGATCCTGATGAGCGGTATCAAGCATAGGATCGCGCACAAAACCTTTTTCTTCTCTTATGCTTATTTGCGATTGCACCTCAGCCACCTTCCTCTGGAGCTGTCTGAGCACTGTGGCCGTATCTACAGGATGCACGAAAATGGAAATGTCAAAAACCTTATCCAAATTTATAATCGGCGCGAACCAGTTCATAGACAAGTATCTGGGATAAGACATCGCGAAAAGAACTCTGGCCACTTTCTCGCCAAGCTTAATATGATTTGAGTTTATTTGAAGCGCTGAAGGAGCGATAATATCTTGCAACCGCAAAATACCGGCATTATATATCTCATGCGGAATAACCGGCGTTACTTCGTTTTGCCCACTGATGCTGTCTCTTTTTTTAAATAATCCTTCTAACATGGTAACTTGATGAACTTATCTATTCGCCACTCCTTTGCCACTTTCCCCCGGATTATACAGCTCGTAGAAAAGCTCTATAAGCTCTTCCGTATTAAGTGGAGCCACTCTTATACCGGCGCGCGCCAGACCTTGTTGCACCACATCCGATCTCTGCTGAAGCTGGATTTTATACTGCTCAAACTTCTCGCCCATGGAACCGCTTTTACCGTCACCGGCAATGCCTCCAAACAATTTGCCAAAGCTTCCCTTTTTGACTTCTATGGATACGTTGGTGTATGGCACGGTAATATAGAAGGTCTTAGACATCACATTGGTAACTTGCACAAAATTTTTTACGAATTCAGCGTACTCTTTGGTCTGAATCCGCAAAAGCTCATTATCATGACTTTTTTCCGCTTCGCTTAAAATAGCCAAGTAGGGACCTATATCCAATTTTCTGGATTGAATAAAAAATTGCACCGGAAAATCAAGGGAGTTTAAAAAGTTTTGATACTGAAGCACGATGGCGCTCTGTTCTTCTTCAGATTTAAGGGCGAAGTTCAAAGTGGAAGCCATAAGAATCATTCTTAAAGAATTATCTTTAAGAATGATTACGCCGTCTCTTATTTCCTTTATCGGCACGAACTCTTGCGTTGATTTTGATGATACCGGTGACATTTTTTTATTTTACCATACTTTCAATTATTTTATCTTACTTTTTATATCCAAACTCCAAGAAAGATCTTTGAGTCGGCTCTTGGTGAGCTTGGGAATAAATTCCTCTTGCATTACTCCTTCTCTTTGCCGTCTCGCGTCGCTAACGGTAAAACTGGCGGTTTTCATTTTTTCCTTTTTCCAGAGATATATTTTCGGCGAAGCGTAATATTTAAGACCATGCTCCACAATTTTTATAAATGGCTGATTGTTTACTTTGTAAAATGCCAACGCTATCACGAAACCGCCTATCGGCAGACCCAAAAAAACCACCACCGGAAATGGCAAAACCACGTAAAGAAGGAAAATAAGACCCGCGCCGCCGGCAAGGTAAACAAACTGTTTCCATGTAAGCGGCCCAAAAAGCTTACTCTCAATTTCTATAAATTGTGGAACTTGAAAACGCATTTGTTTAATTTATCGGTTCACGATAAGGGTCTGCGTCGCCGTAACCCTTGCCATTTTCTAAGGGCGAGGAGGTCTTCGGTTCTACTTCTTCAGGCTTTTTATATTCCGCCACCTCCTTCGGCGCCCTGTATACGTCATCTTTGAGCTTGGCCTCAAACGGATTGGTAACGCCTTTAAAAATGTCCGGCATTTTTTCTTCCTCATTTTTTACAGGCAAAGACGGCGCGGGAACATCTTCTTTTTCTATTTCTTTAAGTATATCACTTTTTGCGTCAGAAACAGCGGCAACGATCCCCTCGCCATCGTCAAACGCGTCTTTATCGTCTCTTAAATTATGCACTCGTCGCAAAGAGTCTCTCACCTTCTTAAATATCCGCTCATTCACATCCGAGGCTATTTCTCCGGCTTTGGTTTTGTCAATTTCCAGCAGCTTGACTAGATTGGAGACAAACTCGCTTGACATGGTAACACCAAGCATTACCATGCCAGTTTCATTTCCAAGATTGCCGATTTTATCTATATTTAAATTATATTTTTTCCCAATCTTAACAATTTCTTCATCGGTTTCTATACTAAAAATAGCCGATCTTAAATCCTCCGGCAGATTGGAGTAAATATTTTCTATTTCTTGATCCGAATATTCTTTCATGTTTTTTAAAAAATTATTTTTAAATATTATAGCTTCTTGGAACCTCCGCCGCCACCACTTGAACCTATAGCGCCCTGAAGACCTTCTGTTTCTTTTCTTCTTTCTTCTTTATCTTCCAACTCCTTTTTCCTTGTTTCTTCTTTTTCAATTTGTTTTATATATCCTTCTCTTATCTTCTTTTCCGCATTTTTCTTTAATCTTGCTTGCTTAGTATCGTCAATGGCCTTTATGGCCGACGCTTCTCCGTCTGTGTCTCCATCATTTATTGCCTTAGACAGTTTGTAATTTTGAGTAACAAGTTTTGTTTCAAGCCCTTCCAAAACTTCTTCATTTTTTTCTATTTCTTCTTTTAATTTATCTTTGGCAATACTTGCGTTAGACTGCACGGCTTTTAGATTCTTCAGCTCTTCTTTTTCTGATTCTATCCTTTTCTTCTTTTCTGTTTCAGCTGATCTTTTCGTTTCAATTCCTTCAATCGTTTTAGAAGCCGATTTTGTGAACACTTGCCCCTTCATCGCCGTTAAACCGGCATCACTGTATGAACCAAATTTTTCCTTTCTTGATTTTTCTTCAGCCTTAAGTTGCTTCTCCCTCCATGTTGAAGCGCGAGCAAAGCCGCTGTTTACAAGAGGGATGGCTCCTATTATTTTGCCGAATTTGTTTTGTTTGCCGTCTTTATCCAATTGAGATCTGAGTAGACCCTCTCCGGCTAATCCAGCGGTTCTTTTTGCACCATATGTACCCCATCTCATCGCCGCTCTGTCGCCAAATTTATTTCTCGCGAAATCGCCGGCTTGCTTGCCATACTTCATCGCCATGTCCGATCCGATCGCTCCCATCTGCTTGGCGACATATAAAGCCATTATCATAAGAAACGCAACCACCATAAAATGGAAAATCACTATGAGAGTTTCATCCACGTTAAATGGAAGAAATGAGCTGGCCGCGCTTTTTTCTGCGGCTATGATGGTTCCTTTCAAAAAATTGCTGTTTATAATCTCTGTTACTATTAAAAGCATAAAGAGATACGCGGGAGCGAAAAAAGATTGCCTTATTAAGGTATCCCACCATTTGCCGGCATGAGCCGCCAGCGCTTTTGGCATAATTGGCAAGATAAAACCAAGCGGCGCGAAAATCATAAGTATCCAAAGCACAACTACTCTTATAATAAAGAGGGCCGCGCTGGCAAAAAAGATAAAACCGGCAATAAAGTTAAGAGTGGCTGAGAGGATATACAAAACTGACATCTGCATAAAAGTAACCGGCAATATTTCTTTTCCTTCCTCTACAGCTTCCATCAATTTCTCTTGATTGCTTTTTTTGGTTTCATCTTCCTCCGGCGCGCCAAACCACGCATTTTTAAATTCGCCAGCAAACAAAGACTTGCCTGTGTATTTCACAGATTCCAATAAATTTGTCCAACTTGACCATGTCCGATAGCTACCGGCTGTAACATCTGCCACACCCGTTCCAACAATTACAGCTGAGGAAATAACCTTAGCAACCCCGTCTTTTTTTATATCAACAATCTGAACAGCGCCGGGAATTTGCGGAAATTTAGCTTGCCCTTGCGTGTCTATTTTGTTGTAAAAACTCCATGCCAATACATGCGAAGCGTCAATAATCATTCTGGCAAACAAAAGGCTAAAATTTATAAGCACTGCCACCACTATAACTTTTACAAGCAATTCCTTGCCTCCGTAGGTGCCTATCTGCAAAATAGTGGCAATGGCGATATATAAAATAATGAAGATAAAAAACAGATTGGCAAAATCTCTCATAAGCTTCCAGCCTTCCTCTATAATTCCTGCTTCAAATATGCTTCCTGAAATGCTAAAAAGCATCGCTCCGTCAAAAATCTCTCCGCCGGCCCACGTTACGAAAGTTGAAAGATAATGTATAAACTGAGTTATATAGTATATACCTGCTGTTATGCATCCCCAGACGGCAGTTACTCCACAGACACCTTCAATGTGCATAACAGTTTCATCGCTTGCCGTCTCCTCCGCGTAAGCAACGCCAATAACGCCAATTTGCGATATAGCCGGCGCGGAAGTCTGAAAAATGGTTACCGCCAGTATCAGACACAATATTATTTTTTTTATTTTACTTATCATTAAGAAACAAAATTAAAAACTTAAGCATCCGCTAAAATATCTTCGCAATCTTTCGCGTCAACATCTTCGTTGTCTGTATATTTATTCAACACGCAAGTGTATTGCTCAACTTGGTCTTTTGTCTTATTCTCTTGATTACTCGTGTCTTCGTTTACTTCTTTCGCCTTTTTCTCCCCCTTGGTGGTGTATTCTTTTTTACCAAGAGCGCCTGCTGATATTGTAACACTGTCGGAGAATTTTTCCCCATCGGCGTCCTGACAAATAAACTTATAAGACACTTCGTATGAGCTATCGCCTTCTTCTCCTTCAAACTCTATTGTTTCTTTACCTTTGTAATTGCTCGCGTCAACTTCCAAATAATACCCCTCGCCGACATATTGCCAATTATCTGCGATACCATCTCCATCCGCATCCACTACCTCATCATCTTCATCAAGCCTTGTCAGACTGCCGCTTAAGCCTTCCATATAATCTTTTTCTTCCGCGTACAAATAACAGCTTCCCGAAACATTTGAAGCGCTCCATCTTAGTTTGGAACTTTTACCGAAAGCCACCTCCGAAGGCGAAGTCGTTATATCCACGGCGGTAACGACTTCAGCGTCATCGTAAGAAGAAATCGCCACAGACACGGTATCATAATCTCCGTCTTCGCTATAGCAGGTAATGGAATATTCTCTTTCTTCGCTTTCATATTCTCCGTCTTCATCTTTAATGCCAAAATCTTTTGTTCGGTAAGAACCGGATGTGCTCTCGCTAAAATCCATATCCCAATCGTTATCACCGGAACCTTCTTCTTTTTCGCAATAATCGGCGCCGGTAGCGTACCAATACACGTAAGTGTCTTCTCCATTCTCCACCGCCGTTTCTTTTGCCCAGATATTTACGGCAAATTCTTCCGATCCGCTAATTTCTCCGCAAATATCGCCTTTTTCTTGATTGGCATTGTAATTCTCATTACTGAAGCAATAATTCTTTTTAATCTCGTTTATTTTCTTTTTTGATTTGGCTTTAAGCACATCATTGTCAAAATTTTCAAGCACTTCCAGCGCCCACTCGGATATGCCTATGTAATCTTGGCCCCAGTCAGAATCAAAATACTCCCCACCAGACTCAAAATCGCCAAGCTTGCTTTCCGCTTTGCTAATTTTTTCGTCAATATCTTTTATTTCGCAGGTTATTGTATCATCATCACTATTGTCGTCATCATCACACGATGTCACAGTTTCAACCTCACCCAAATCAATATACTTAAAAACTTCTATATCATTCAAATCGGTTATATCGCCACTGTCTTCGTCAAGCAAGTCGGCGCAATATTCATTATCATTCAAAATATCCCCTCTATTATCTTTGCCATATTGGATGCATTTAAGCTTGTTGGCGATTTCTCCAAGTTTTTCCATTCTTTCCTTCAAGGTACTCTTCATCTCCTCAAGCGAGTTCTTAAACTTCTTTTCCCACTTGCTCATATTGCCTATCTTTTCAGATAAGTTAAGTTTCGTTGCGTTTGCGTCTTGACTGTCCTCAAGCGCGCCATATTGATCCCTGTTGCCGGCTCTGTCCGGACTGCTCGTGTAGGCACTCAAGCCTTCTCCGCCAGATCCGCCGGTAACAATCCAGCTTACTAATTGGGTGGCCAGCGCGCCGATTATTTCGTCTATTTCATCGGCTACTTGTAATCTACCTTCATCACCGCCGAGGGTTTTATCCAATTTCCCTTGCACTATGGCGCCGGGAGTGGTGGTTTTGTACTCAGCACATGTGCTGATGGGAGCAGTGGAGGGAGAAGAAACTGGATCAAAAGCATTATAATTGTTGCCAAGACTTGTTGGCTCGCTATACTTCACGCACTGCCTTATACCCAAGAAACCTCTGCCGAGCTGCGCGCCAAATTTTTCTTGCTCTCGGCCTTTTTGCGCTTCTTTAATGGCGTCGTTGTAGGCCATACCAAATGCTCCGGCTTTATTATTTTTCGGGTTTGATGTAAAAAGCCACATCCCCCAGCCGCCATTTCTAAAATCACTACCATATTCTCTTACTATGTTTTCCTGATTTATATTTATATCTATGTCAATCCAATCACTAAAACTCCTACCAAGTCCTTCTTCAAATTTATCTACAACATCTTCAAAAGTACATCTATATTTAGTTTTGCTTGTGCCAGGTAAAAATAGATCTAAACTAAAACTAAACTTTCCAAATGGATCGCATAACCACTCAAGATTCAGGTCACTTATAACCGCCCCGCTCAATTGATTGCCAAATTCTCCAAAGAACTGCTCCGGGTTCTCAAGAAACATCGGGCTCCCTTCAAAGCCGCTGTTTATCCAATCCACTATCTGATCGGTAAATGTGTCTATGAGTACGTTGATAGCCGTCCACGCAAAACCATCAAGGACGTACTCTTTGATTTCAAGTGCCCCTGCGGAAATAGCTGTAGCAGCACCAGTAACAGCGCTCTCAACAGACGCCCATGCCCCTTGGCTCACGTCAGAATTAACATTTACGGAGTAGGCCTCCGCTTTTGTCGCATTAAAAGAAAAAGTTGCCGCCAAAAAAACAGCAAACACACTCATTATCCATCTTGTTATTTTTTTATTTTTTTTCCAAAAAAACATTTTATTCAAAAACTTCTATGTCATAATCGTCAAAAAATTCCTGCATACTTAGACCGGCGTAATAAACTCTCTTTGCCTGATTTTTGTAAATATTGAAACCCGCCAAAGCCGATATGGGGTCGCTTGCAATCTTAGTCATATCATTTACTGCCGAACCGACATTGTTAATTCCATTCAAAATATCTAAATGTTGAGCCGACAAGCTTTTTGGAATATTTTTAATTTCCGAAATCTGCGTCGCGATTGTTTCATAAAAATTCGCCGAATCTTTCAAAAGGGAAATTTCTTCATCAATGTTTTCATCATTTTTCTTTTTCCCAAGCATGCGTTCAAATATTTGACCTTCGTTTTCTTGAGTATTTTTTTTCTCGTCAAACATTGTTTTTTTTATTTCATCGGCGTAGGCTTTTATAGCCGCGCTCGTTTCGCTTTTGGTGAAATTTATATCAGAAGAATCGTAAGCATCTTTAATATTTTCTCCGGCCGATTCAATGTCGCCCATAAACATATTTACCAACTCATTTTTGTCGTCTTCCGTAAGCGTTCCCTTTGCCGTTTTGAGCGCCAAATAATTAAGCATCATTTTTCTGGCTGATATTTGGGTTTTAGAATCGCTTATCCATTCATTCACGTCCGCGCCATTTGTTTTGTTTACAGGTAAATTACCGGAAAGCTCATCATCGGGGCCGGCTACGGTGGGATTGCGGCCGGCGGCAATTTCTTCTCCATCGCTCATGCCATCGCCATCGGTATCAGGATTTTTAGGATCTGTTTTCCAAAGCGCTTCTTCCCAATCAGCCAAACCGTCTCCGTCCGCGTCTTTGACCAATATTTCTTTGGCGGTCATGTTCACCGCCAAAAGAGAGTCGTCTTTCTCTGCCTCGTATGAAAGACTGGTGTTTTTGATTGATTTATAGTAAAACCACCCTCCAAAAAGAAGGATAATAATTATCAAGAAAAGAACTATTTTTTTATTTGGTAAGATAGCCAAAGATTACGGCATCCGCCGTAATTAAATTATACCACTTACTTAAAATATTTTATACACGCAATAAGCCTTTTTGTGGATAACTTATTTGCTTATCAAACATTTCCAATTCTCAATACTCAGATCTTCCGCTCTCGCTTTTTCGCTTACGCCGCAACCGGTCAGAAAATCGGCATCAACTCCAAGATTACCTTTCAACATTTTTCTTTTGCTGGCAAAACCTTTTTTAACTATTTCAAAAAACTTTTCTTCAGAAATGTCTCTAAAAAATTCCTTGGAAATGTTTGAGATTTTTAAAACCGCCGAATCCACCTTGGGCTTGGGAGAAAAATTGCCGGCCGGCACCCTTCTCGCTATCTCCGGCCGGCCATAAACCTTAACGCTGATTGAAAGAAGACTCTCTTTTGTTCCCACAATCCTCTCCGCCACTTCTTTTTGCACCATTAAAACTATCATTGAAGGCTGTTCGCTTTCCGGTTTATCGCTTAAAAAATTTCTTAAAAACTGAGAAGTGATGTAATACGGAATGTTAGCCACTACCTTATATCCCCCACCCACCATCAAGGCGTCGCCTTGATGGTGTAAAATATCGTCAAAAAGGAGTTCCAGTTTCCCGTTTTTTATTTCTGACGCAAATTTTTCTTTTAAAAACTCCGCAAATCTCTCATCTTTCTCCATCGCTATCACTTTTTTAGCCTTATTTAGCAAAGCTTCAGTAAGAATGCCCTTACCCGGTCCCACTTCCAAAATCACGTCGTTTCCATTTATTTCAGCGGCATTTACAATATCCTCCACCACCTTGCGTGAAGTTAAAAAATTCTGCCCCAAACTTTTTTTAGCTTTTATCATCATCAGCAATTGCACCAAGGTTTGCACCAAGGTTAAACCTTGGTGCAATAACTTAGCCAAAAATCAAGATATTTTCTAAGCTCCAAAGTATCATCAAAATATTCAGGCAGAACGTTTTTATCTATAATCAATCCTTCTTTTCTTTCTAACCCTAAATAATCAATAAAACTGGAGTATTTATATTGTTTTAAAAAATCATCGACTTTATCTTTATTAGAAATACCATTTTCTTTCCAGTGAGGATCGACCATTTTTACCGGATTTAGATGAATATAAGCTAAAAGATACTTGAGATGATTGTCGTCATTAGCATGAATAGACTTGAAGCTACTTTCAAAAAGCGAGCCTGTTCTCTCATATTTTTTATTAAAAAACATAGTATAACCAGTCATCATTTTTTGCATAAACTTACTTACTCCACCCTCCCTAATTTCTTGAACTAGTACATGAAAATGATTGGGCATAAGACAATAAGCCGATATCTTCACGATATCATCTTCTTTTTTCAAATTTAAAACACCCTCAAGAGTACTATCGCGCAAGTTGCTTATATGGACAGTGTCTTTATTGTTGCAGATATACAAAAGAGAAATAAATCTTTCGTAGTCATCCTTTTTCAAAAAAATTTTTCTCTTATCCGTACCTCTTCCGTATAAGTGATAATTTTCTCCTATTGAAAAATCAATATTTCTAGCCATTTTTTTGCACCAAGGTTAAACCTTGATATAATTGGTTAAACCTTGCATTTTGGTGCTGATAAGCCTTTGAAAAACTCAACGACCTCAACAAAATCAGCTTCGTTGTACTTACAAGAGTTATCTAGGAAGCATCTGTCATCTTTTGATATTGGAAATTTATTACTTGATATTAAATTAGATATTTTAATATCAGCCCCATTCCAATATCTTTCGCAAGAAAGATCTAGATTTTCCTTATCTACACCTAAAGCTGAGAGCGCTTCATCTGTGTTTCTAAAGCAAAAGATATTTCCATTATTTATAGTTTCTTTTTGAGCCGGCTCAAAACAAATTTTGCCGAAAGCATATTCCTCAAAACCCCTTGGTAAAGAGTTTTTGTTCATAAAATATAAATATGATCCAGTGGCTTTTGTACTATTTTCATTTATAAACTTAAAACTAGACAGGATATTGTTATATACCGCCTGCTGCTCTTTTTCTTTTGGATTATTAACCCCAGGATAAACAGAATAAAATATTTTAAATATTTTTACCCCTCTATTTATATAGATCTCCTGACTAACACTGTCTCCACCGCGCTGTGTTATATAAAAAGCATCATGATCGTTAAACGATTTTTCTTCTCCATGAGATACATCTCTTAATGTAAATGGTAAATCTTTTTCTCCGCTTTTATCAAATTCTTTTTTATAAAATTCCGAGTACCAATCTTTCGGACTTAATTTATTCAAATTATCATAAATGTATACACTTAAACGGTACGGGATACCTTCGTAGGGAATGCCATCTTCTTGATCCGTTATGCGTACATGATTGTTATCCCCAACAACAAGCTTTAAAAAATCTGGATATCTAATTTCAAATAAAAGTCTGTTGTCTTTATATGTTTGCCATCCTATATTTTCAATAACATGAATGTCACGCCCAGCTGATGTGGTGCTTTTTTCACTATTAATTTTGTCTCTCTCCTCTAAAAAATAAATAAAAAGAACACCAACAATAATCGCCACTAAAAATAAAATTATTTTTTTCATATTTTTACATTTTTTACAATAAAAAATCACCTAATCGTATTTTATCATATTTTTGATTTCTGCACCAAGGTTAAACCTTGGTGCAAATTTTCTCAATCGTATCTTATCACGTCTTCCACTTCACGGTTAAATTCTTCCATCTTGAATAAATATTCAGGAATATCGGATAAAAATCTGGAAGGCATATTGGCTTGCCTGCTGCCAAAGATCATTCTCATCACACTGAAAGTAAGAAACAACTTTTTCCTGGCTCTTGTTAAAGCCACATAGAAAAGTCTTCTCTCCTCCTCGTCTTTATCCACAGAATTCCCCATGCCAGAATGCGGAAACAATCCATCTTCCAAACCGGTGATGAAAACGTAAGCAAATTCAAGACCTTTGGCGGCGTGCGCCGTCATGAGTCTGGCGCTATTTTCCTTTTTCTCCAAAGAATCCTGCGCCGCCATTAAAGCGAAGTCTTCCACCATTTTCTCCACTCCTTCAGATAAAGGCAGCCCGTCATAACGAGCGGCGATGCTGGCCAACTCTTTAACGTTTTCCAATCTCTCCGCGTCAGCAGGGTCGCCGCTCTCCAGAAACTTCTGCATGCCGCTTTCTCTTAAAACAAATTTTATAAAAGACGACGGTCTCTCTTTCTCAGATGATTCTTTGATTTTATCAAGCAATGCGTTAAATTCGGCAAATTTGGCTTCCGTCGCCACAGGAAGCTTCTTGCCGGCAAACTTATTCAACACCGACACTTTACCCAAACCTCTTGGCGGCACATTTATAATTCTTTTTATACTCACCGCGTCTTCTCTGTTTAGAGCCGCTTTGATATAAGAGAAGATATCTTTAATCTCTTTGCGGTCATAAAACTGAGTGCCGAGCATCTGATATGGCACGTCATGCTTAAGACAAGCTTCTTCCAGAACCCGTGACTGGAAGTTGGCTCTAAAAAGCACCGCTATTTCCGAAGGCTCCACGCCTTCGCGGATAAGCTCTTTGATTTTATGAGCCACGAATTCCGCCTCCTCTTGTTCTCCCATGGCCTCAAACAAGGATATTTCCGCGCCTTTGATATTTTTAGTAAATAAACCTTTCGGCTTTCTTACTTTGTTTTTTTCTATTATTTTGGCAGCAGCCTCAAGAATATTCTGCGTACTGCGATAATTCTCTTCAAGCGACACCGACACAAGATCGGGATAATCATTTTCAAAATTTATAATATTTCTGAAGTCGGCTCCGCGAAAAGCGTAAATGCATTGATCCATATCGCCCACGGCGCAAATATTTTTGCTTTTAGCGGCGAGAATTTTGGAAAACTCGTACTGGCTTTTATTAGTATCCTGATACTCGTCTATGATGATATACTTCCAGAGATTTTGATAATACTCTCTCACGGCGGCATCTTGCTTTAACAAAAAAACAGTTTTAGACACCAAGTCGTCAAAGTCTAAAGCTTTATGAGCAACTAAATACTCTTCATACTTTCTCCAAATCTTAGCAAGCATGGTGGGGAAAAAGTCGCCGGCAAAATCCGTTTCGTAAGTATCCACGCTCATAAGCTCGCCTTTGTTTTTGGAAATTATTGATTGCATTTTGGACGGCTGGAACTGTTTGGGATCAATGTTTAGCTCTTTTATGGCTTCTTTGATAAGCCCAAGGCTCTCTTCTTTATCAAGAATGGAAAATCCTTTGGTCACCCCGACTGCCTTGCCGCTATTCTTTAACATATACACTCCGAGTGAGTGGAAAGTGCTTATGAAGGGAGTTTTGTTTTTTTGTTCTGTCGGATTGTCAGCAATTTGTTTTAATAAGGATAACGTTCTTTCTTTCATCTCTCCCGCCGCTTTGTTTGTAAAAGTTATCGCTAAAATATTTTCCGGAGCAACACCGGAGCTCACAAGATAGGCTACGCGATGGGTGATACTCTTTGTCTTACCGCTGCCGGCGCCGGCAAGCACCAAGAGCGGCCCATCTTTGTGCAAAACCACTTTCTTCTGAGCTTCATTAAGCCCGTCAAGTAAAAAATTCTCAATCATAAAAAAATAATAGCACACAAAACCGCCTGTGGATAAAAAATTTTACAAACATTGACATTTTATCAAAAATACATATCATTAGTATAAAGGTTGTGGTACTGATTTTTCTAGAAAATCCTTATTTATAGCCACAGAATCACAGAGACATCTGAAAAACCCTTTAATTTAGGCTTATTACTACTCACAAACAAAGTTCCACTGAGCCAAGCAGTAAAAGATTAGGCCGGTGGACCCAAATATTCGCTTTTAATGTTTTGGCTTTATTCATAGCCATTTTTGCAGTTTATAACACCGCAAATGCCAGCTTTTTCTCTTTTTTTGAGAAACTGATGTCTTCAGACAATTATATCGGTGCGAGTGAAAATACCGCCAATATTCAAACAGCCCAACTTTTGGAAGGCGCGGCAAATTATGACGCAAACGCGGCAAAAGGCGGCGGTGATGTTACCATAGTAAACAACAGTTCTCTACTCTCAGAATCAGGTCCGCTCGGCACAATTTTGGATATAGAGGAAGGAATTGCTCACAGTGACCAGATAAGCGTTTATGTGGTCAGAAGCGGCGACACTCTTTCTCAGATAGCCGCCATGTTCAACGTATCGGTAAATACCATTATGTGGGCCAATGACATAAGTAAAGGTAATAGTATCAAGATAGGCCAAACTCTTGTGATCTTGCCGGTGTCAGGCATTAGATACACAATTAAAAAAGGAGATACTCTCGCCAGCATAGCCAAGTCTTTGCACGGCGAAGTGGAAGAGATAAAGAACTTCAATGGCATCACGAGCGATAAGCAGCTTGTCATCGGAGAGATACTTATTGTGCCGAATGGAGAAGTGCCGGCGCCAAAAGTTTCAGCTCCTTCTAAAAAAACAACGAGTCCGTTGCGCGGCGCGAATGGTCCGGATTATTCCGGATACTATATAAGGCCGATTGTGGGCGGCGTAAAATCTCAAGACCTGCACGGTTACAATGGTGTGGATTTGGCCGATTCCTGCGGTACGCCCATTCTGGCGGCCGCTTCAGGAAACGTGATAATAAGCAGATCGGAAGGTTACAATGGCGGCTATGGAAATTATATAGTAATAGATCACTCAAACGGCACTCAAACTCTATATTCTCATTTAAATAAGAACATTGTCTTTCAAGGTTGGAGCGTAGTGCAAGGTCAGGTTATAGGTTATATGGGTTCCACCGGCCGTTCCACCGGCTGCCATTTGCACTTTGAAGTGCGCGGCGCCAAAAATCCTTTTTAACGCGTCTTCTCAAAATCCTTGACAAAATAATACTTTCGTGTATTATAATAAATAGTTTCTTGTTCTTATAAATTCTTAAAATTTTTTAGGAGAAAGAAAAATGGTTAGGATTGAAAAATGGTTGAAGTTTTTTATTATTGTCGGCAGCGTGTCGGCGGTAGTAGTAAGCGTTCTCTCCTTGATTGACATCAAGCGAGAGGTAAGAGAAAAAATTGCCGCTGCTGAGATTACAATTCTTGAAGCAGAGGATACCATCCGCAACGGAAAGGAGGGGAGGGAGTATAGAATCATACGTCGTATGGGAGAATAAATACAACATACGGCGTTTAGAGGGCAGAGTAATATACTTTGCCCTCTTTTTTATTGTTATAATACATAACTCTACTTAGGCCTGTACTGCAACGCTTCCAGCAGATGTTCTTGTTTGATGTTTTCTTCGCCGGCCAGATCGGCAATGGTGCGAGCCAGTTTTATAACCCGATGATACGCCCTGCCGGAAAGATTAAGCCGTGTGGCCGCTTGGTTTAAAACTTCTTTAAGCTTGTCTCCAAGCGGAGCAAACTTCTTAAGCTCTTTAACGCCCATCTCGCTATTTGAAATAATTTTACCCCCTCTTTCTTTAGAAAATCTTTCCCTTTGTTTTTCCCGCGCTTTAATAACCCTTTCTCTTATAATCTCGGATGATTCACCAGAGATGGAATCATCCGATAATTTGTTGTAATCAACCTGCGGCACTTCAAGCCAGAGATCTATTCTGTCCACAATGGGTCCGGAAATTTTCCTTTGATAACGCATGAGCGCGCCCTGTGAGCAAATGCATTCCTTAATTTTTGAACTGGCGTTACCGCAAGGACACGGGTTCATGGCGCAAATCATTATAAATCTGGCGGGGAAAGATACTGTGCCTCTGGCTCTTGATACGTTTACCAAGCCATCTTCAAGGGGTTGTCGCATAGCCTCTATCACTCGTCTGTCAAATTCCGGAAACTCATCCAGAAAAAGCACGCCCCTGTGGCTCAAGGTAATCTCGCCGGGACGCGGATACGCGCCGCCGCCCACAAGGGCCACATAAGACGAAGTATGATGCGGACTCCTAAACGGCCGGTTAATAAGAAAGTCGCCGGCAAGCGCGCCGGCAACACTGTGGATAGCGGTGGTTTCAAGCATCTCATCAAAAGAAAGCGGCGGTAAAATATGCGGAAAAGCCTTGGCCAGCATAGTTTTACCGGTGCCAGCCGGGCCAACCATTAAGATATTATGCCCGCCGGCGGCGGCAATCTCCAAACCGCGCTTGGCTGTCTCCTGCCCTTTAATGTCGGCAAAATCAAATAAAATATCTTCTCTTAATTTATCTAAATTTATTTTCGTAACATTTTGCGCGTTTAAATTAAAATTATTTTGGATGCTAAAGTGGTCGGTAATCTCTTTAAGGCTGCCGCAGCCGTATATTTTAATACCTTCTATCAAAGCCGCTTCTTTGGCATTCTCTCTAGGCAAGAATATCTCTTTAAAACCGGCTTTCATAGCCTTTTGAGTAAGCGGCAAAATACCTTTTATGGGTCTTAGATCTCCGCCGAGAGCCAATTCACCCAAAAAGATTTTATTCTCCGCGATGAAATTTATCTGCTTTGCCGCCAATAAATACGCCAAAGCCATGGCCAAATCAAAAGCCGGTCCTTCTTTTTTAAGATCTGCCGGCGCGAGAGAAATGGTAATTTTTTGATTTTTCTTTTTCGGAGAAGTGAAGCCGGAATTTTTTATTGCCGCGGAGATTCTGTCTCTTGACTCTTCTACCGCCTTATCCGGCAAACCAACCACGGAAAAAGAATGAAGCCCTTGGATAATGTCCGCTTCCACGTCAACTATATGCGCGTTAAGACCGGTTACTTGCGCCGAATAAACTTTAACAGCCATAGTGCAAGTATTATATCACGCAATAAAAAATTCCGCTTGCGAGCGAGCGGAATTTTTTATTTAAACTTGTTCGGCGTGTTCTACGCAAGTGGCCGCGGCCGGATTGGCTTCAAGTCTTTTTTCGTCTATCGGCTTGCCATCAACTTTGCAAACTCCATAGTTGTCGCTCTCTATTCTTTCTAAGGCGGCACTCACCTGCATTAAACGTTCTTCCAAAGAATCTTGTATGGCCACCTTATTGTCCAGCTCTTCAAAGTTTTTGGCCAAGTCGGCAACATCGGGCACTTCACCCAGAGCTTCGCCTGCTACTTCCCAGTCACCCGGAATACTTGGGTTTTTCCTGCCCACACCGGAAAGTTCGTCCTCCAAAATCTTCTTTTCCTCTTCAAGCTTATCTTTAAAATGTTTTAATTTTTCTTTAGTTAATTTCATAGTGGCTTTATGCTAGCAGAAAAAAATAAAAAAGGCAATATTTACTTTTAGATTATTTACTCATTAAAATATCTTGGCGAAGCAAATCTCTTAAACATCTCCAACATAGGGGCTTCGCTGTTTGTAATGACAAGATACTTTCTGTTTATAAAAGAGTAGATAAGAGCGATATCTTCGCCTTCGTCGTAGAGAACCCTTGTGTCCCTATTTTGGACAACATGATCTTTAAAATTACCTCTGCCCATTTCGGCATCTTCAAAAATTTTTACCAAATCCTGCGACATACTTTTCTCCCACTTCAAAGCGCCAGTATAGGCGTAATCATAAGCATCTGTTTTAAACAACAGAATCGGCCATTCGCCATCAAAAGTGGATAAGATAAAAAACTCAAATTGTCCATCAAGATAATCGGTAATAATTTGCGGCGTCTTCGCGCCAATCAAACTAAAAAAATCATTGGTCTTTATATATTGCTTTGCCTCACCGCTTTCTTTTATCACTGCCAATTTAGTAAGACCGACATCAACTTCTCCAATAGAGTCTTCCAGATCATTCAAAAAATTTTTCTGTAATTTTACCAAACTTAAATCCCCCGTATAAACAATAACGTCTTTTGTTTCATCCGCGGCGATGATGGAAGAACGAACAATTTCTCCAATCCGGCTTTGATTGCCAATATTCTTCTTGCCAAATTGTTCATTGTAGAGATAATAACCGACAATACCAACGGCAAAAATAATAAGCGCCACGGCACCAAAAGCGCCAAGCTTAAGCCAGCCGGCTTTAGTCTCTTCCGCCTCAAATCTTTTTGCCTTAGTCTCTTCCGCCGCCACATCTATAAGGGAAACATTCTTATTTTTAACATAACCTGCGATGTCGGCCTTATACGTGCGGATTGGACTTATGCCATTTGACGAGTCGCTCGTTGGCCTATCTTCCACCTCCAAACCTTTTATGATTTGATCTTTCTCCTCCATTGTTGCGATGATTATTGCCTCTTCCGAATCCATTTGGACTATTTCTTTGTTCGTCTTCCGGTTTATAGTTCGGATCAAGCTGCTTTATGGATAAATTAATCCTGCCTTTTTCATCTATAATTATAACCTTTGCTTTCACAATGTCGCCTTCTTTTACCACATCGGTAACTTTATTTACTCTAAACGGAGCAAGTTCGGAAATATGCACGAGTCCTTCCTGCCCATAACCCACCTCCATCATGGCGCCAAAATCAAAGAGTCTGGTAACAGGTCCTTCTACAATCTCGCCGGGCTGATAATCATGAGTCAAATCTTCTATTATATTTTTAGCCGCGTCGGCTTCACTTAAATTTTTGCCGGTTATGAATATTGATCCGTCCTGCTCTATGTCTATATTGGCGCCGGTTTTTTCTATGATACTGTTTATCATTTTGCCGCCCGGACCTATCACTTCTCTTATCTTGTCCGGATTTATTTTCATGGTAATTATTCTCGGCGCGGTTGGCGAAAGCTCTTTGCGCGGTTCGGGTATGGCCGCCAGCATCACCTCCATTATTTTGTCTCTGGCTTCTTTGGCCTGACCTAAAGCTTCTTTCAAAACTTTAACCGGTATACCCCCCAGTTTTATATCAAGCTGAATGGCCGTAAGTCCTTCTTTACTGCCGGCGCATTTAAAATCCATATCGCCGAAATGATCTTCAAAACCCTGAATATCCGTGATTATCTTATATTCATTGTCATTTCTCATCATAAGACCCACTGAAACTCCGGCAATCGGATTCTTGATCGGCACGCCGGCATCCATAAGAGCCAAAGTGGAAGCGCAAACTGAACCCTGTGAAGTGGATCCGTTTGAAGCCATTGATTCTGATACTATTCTGATGGTGTAAGGAAAATCTTCTTTAGATGGAATCACGGCTAACAGAGCTCTTTCCACAAGAGCGCCATGACCTATTTCTCTTCTGCCCGGACTACCCATTCTACCTGTCTCGCCCACCGAAAAGGGCGGAAAATTATAGTGATGCATGAAATGCTTCGTAGTTTCCACTTCCATGCCATCTATAAGTTGAGCATCACCCGGGCCACCAAGCGTAATAGTGGAAAGTATATGCGTTTCTCCTCTATAGAAAACGCTTGAACCATGAATCGCCGGCAAATAATTCACTCCGGCATAAACTTTTCTAAGCTCATCAATGGCTCTTCCATCCGGCCTCTTGCCTTCGTCTATGGCCTTATCATGCACCAATTTATCCACACTTTCTTCAAAAACATTGGCAGCCAAAGAAGGCTGAGTCTCCGGAAATTTATCTTTGGCCAAAATTATCCATTCATCTTTGAGTGAACCTGTATTTGATTTCTTGCCGATATTATCTTGAGAATAAATGGCTTCTTCCAGTTTTGCCTTAAAATTATTGGCAAAAAAATCTTTCATCTCTTGCGGCGCGTCTTTGGTTTCAATTTTTATTTTTTCTTTGCCAATTTCCGATATGATTTTTTTCTGAAAGTCTTCAATAACCGCGATCTCTTTCATCGCCGCGTCAAAAGATTCGGCGACAACTTCTTCAGGCACTTCTTTGGCGCCGGCCTCAACCATGTTTATATAACCGTCTTTGCCGCAAACCACGCTGTCCAGATCAGAATTTTCTCTTTCTGTGTAAGTTGGGTTTATTACAAACTTACCATCTATTCTACCCACGCGCGCGGCTCCAATCGGCCCATCCCAAGGTATATCGGAGATACCAAGCGCGAGTGAAGCGCCTATAATAGCCGGAACATCCGTATCGTTTTCGCCATCCACGGAAAGAGTCGTTACCACCACCTGCACTTCGTTTCTTATTTTATTATCAAAAAGCGGTCTTATGGTGCGATCAATTATACGGCCCGTCAATACCGCCTCCTCTGAGGGGCGGCCTTCACGCTTTATAAATCGGCTGCCTGATATTTTACCGGCGGCGTAAAGTCTTTCTTCGTAATCCACCACTAAAGGGAAAAAATCTATGTCTTCTCTCTTTCTGCCCGATATAACGGCCGTGGCAAACACTGCCGTTTCGCCGTATCTTACCAATACTGAGCCATTGGCTTGATTGGCCAAATCGGAAATCTCCACCTTTAATTTTTTACCACCATACTCCGTTTCGTATTTTTTTATCTGCATAATTATTATTATTTTTATTTCAAACCTCTTATCAAAAATCTTTTTTGATTTTCGCTTAAATCCATAAATTCATCGGCCTCCTCCTTAAGCTTGCTTGAAGCCGATTTGCCAAAGGCCATCACCTCCACTCTTCTGCCTTGATTTTTAAGATATTCCACTAAAGGAATATAGTCGCCATCGCCGCTGGCAAGCACTATCACATCCACAATACTGAGTGTTTTAATAGCATCTACCGCTATGCCCACGTCCCAATCCGCTTTCTTCATGCCGCCATAATACTCTTGTAGATCTTTAACCCTCATCTCTATGCCTAGCTTGTCTAAAGCTTCAAAAAACGGTCTTTCTTCACCTGTTTTAGTGCGTACCACATAAGCAAAAGCTCTTATCAGTTTTCTCTCGCCAAGCGCGGCTGTTAAAAGTTCTTTAAAATTTACTCTTCTTTGAAAGAGCGCTTTGGCTGAATGATATAAATTCTGCACATCAATAAGCACAGCCACCCGCTGATTTTTATATTGAGAAGAATTGAACTTTGAAGACATGAGGAGTTTATAAAGTTGAAAAGTTGTAAAATTTGAAAATAACTGAGGTGAAAAAAATTACTTGGCTTTTAGGTCAAGCTTCTTGGCAAGGGCATTGTATCTTTTGAGATCTTTTTTGGCAAGGTAGCCGGACAAAGACCTTCTATCAGCCACCATTTTGAGCAAACCTCGCCTTGAATGATTATCTTTCGGATGAGCCTTAAGATGTTCCACAAGCTCACTTATTCTCTCGGTAATAATGCCAATCTGAACATCAGTAGAGCCGGTGTCCGTTTTATGAACCCTAATATCCTCTATTATTTTCTGCTTTTTCTTTGTGTCTAACATTTTTTGTAATATATCATACTTCATCTTATTCTGCAAGCAGTTTATACACTTAACTCTTCTCTCGCCACCGTGGCATCGTCCCACGGTTCTTTGGCGCCGTTTGACCCCATTATGTATGGGTCGGTGCCTTTGCCGGTAATTATAACGGCTGGATTTTGGCTGTTGTTTTTAGCCAATTTAGTTATTTTTATAGCCTCTCTTATAGCTTCCCGCCTATCCATAATTATTTTGGCGCACTTACTGGTAATGCCTTCTTTCATCTCATTTACTATTTTAACAGGATCTTCATCATAAGGATCTTCGTTTGTAAGGATGATCTCCGCGCAATACTTACCGGCAATCTCTCCCATTACCTTGCGCTTCCAAGTGTCTCGACCGCCACCCGTATTGCCTAAAACGCAAACAAGTTCATGCCGACTCGCTAAGGATTTATATGCCGCTTCCAATGAATCCGGCGTGTGAGCATAATCTATATAAACAGGAAATGCCCCCTCTTCATTTACATTTTCCATTCTGCCACGCACGCCTTTAAACTTATCCAAAGCTTTTTGGATTACTTCCTTGTTCAATCCCAAGCCTTCAGCCACGGTGGCGGCGGCAAGCGCGTTGTAAATATTAAACTCCCCGATAAGATATGGGACTTTATAGCCCTTGGTGTCGCTCAAAGAATATGCCAACTTCTTATCGGCCGAGACGCTCAAAAAACTTTCCGCCTCTTTATCATCTTTATTTACCACTAAGACACGCGGTCTTTTGCTTGAACGAGCAAGGGTTCTGGCAATGCTCAGTTTGGCTTGTTTGTATTTCTCATAAGAACCGTGGCTTTCAATATGCTCCGGTGCCAAATTGGTAAAGATGAGAGCATCCATAGAAATAAATCTCTGGCGAAATTGCTTGGCGCCTTCCGAGGTCATTTCCACAATCGTATAATCACATTTATCTCTTACCGCTTTTCTTAAAAACTTTTGGACAAATAGCCGCCCGGGCATAGTCATTTTGAAAAGATTACGTTCATCCTTATCCCCTATTTTAAAACGCAAAGTGCCTAAAATGGCTGTTTTATAGCCGGCTTCTTCCAAAATGGCATTTACCAGTTCCGCCACCGTAGTTTTACCTTTAGTGCCGGTTACACCTATTATTTTAATTTTACGAGAAGGAAAGCCGTAAATCAGCGCGGCTAAAAAGGCCAGAGCGAGATGATAAACCGGCTGAAAAAATTCAAAAACCGTCTTGGGGATTATTTTGCGGCCAATATTTAGAAGGCTTTCCATTTTTTTCTACCATATACTTAAACTCTCTTTAAACTTATTAGAAATTTTGATTTCGTGGGTATGTTTTAAAGCAATTTAATAAATTCCTCGGTTGTTAAACCTGATTGCAAATTTAGCAAGAAACTTCGGCTGGAATTTTGGTGATAATGACTTTATTGGATTCAAAAGGAATTTCTTGTTTCAATTCTTTAAGAACTTCCAAACACCCTTCAATGGCGTCCTTGGCCATTATCTCAGCTTCTTCAAATGTTTCTCCTTGTGTCACACAACATGGAATAGCCGGGATATAAACAATATACCCACCTTCTTCAGCTGGTTCAAATATAGCCGTAAAATTGTAGATTTTTTTAACTTTTTTCATATTGCTATTTTAGCACGAAATGATTTTTTTTCATTATTTTCATGCCTATCACTATCAGCGATTTCTGCTTCGCAGAATCGGGCACATTGCAAAGCAGTTTGCCTGCTCATCCCTTGCTACGCTGCGGGATGGGAGAATCGCCTATTGCATAGGCAGGCTGTTTTTGGCCTTACGGCAACAAAAACACTTTCGATTCTCCACGCAGGCAAAGCAGTTTGCCTGCTCATCCCTTGCTACGCTGCGGGATGGGAGAATCGAACTCCCGACCTCGGTTTGGAAAACCGATATTATACCATTTAACTAATCCCGCTTATTTTACAATCCAAATATTATATCTTGAATTTTAAAGCAAAAATTAAATAAAAACAACCACGCAAAAGAAAAACCCCTTAATAATTTATATAAGGGGGTTTTCTTAATTAGTCTTGTTTAGTTGCAACCGCCGCAAACTCCACAAGCGTCATCTTGGCTACTACTAGCAGGCTCTTCGCCTGTGGCAGCTCCTTCAGAAGAAGCTTCTCCTCCTTCTGTTGTTTCTGCTCCGGTAGCTTCTGTGTTTATGTTTTGATCTTCCATTTTATTGTTTTTAGCCTTATAAATCCGAATCCTGCCAAAGCAGGATGAGATAATTTAAAGCCGTTTAAATTAAAGCTTTCAATGACGACCTTTTCTACCTTAGTATTTATATTATATTCATAAAGACAAAAATGTCAAGGTTCGGGCTGCTGGGAATTGAACCCAGTCTACCTGCTCCCAAAGCAGGCGTACTACCGGTATACGACAGCCCGCTACAATTTGGCATAATGCCAATAACACAATATCTACTCTACTATATTTAAGACATAATAACCAGCGCATCGTGTTTACTCATCAAAAAACATTCTCTGTTATTCTAAATTTAACCTTTCTTTCTTTAAGATTGGCAAAAACAGCGATTACATCTATTTGCCACTCTGTTTCATGTGCAACATTATTTTCCATCAGATATGTCTCTATCGCTCGATGTAATCTTTTAATTTTCCAAGGATGAACGTTTTCTTCCGGCATGTAACCATTCTCTTGAGTTTCATATGAAACAGTTTTAACTTCCACAAAATGAATTGTTTTGTCTTTTTTAGCCACAATATCTATTTCGCCCCATTTTTTACGATAATTAAGGCTTAAAATATTAAACTTTTGTTTCATAAGAAACTTTTTAGCCATTTTTTCTCCCATGGCTCCGAGCTTTTGTTTTTCGGTTTGCATAGTAATTTTAAACTATTTCTTAAGTAAAAAGTTGCACGTGCAACTTTTTATGCTCTTATTTTACCTTTTATCCGATTGTTTCACTGCGTGTGAAACAATCGGATAAAAGGTTGTCATATGAAGAATATCTTTAATTAAAAATTTAAATAAAGGCTCTAAATAAGGTTGTTTTTTCTTTTTTTATATTATAAAAGACGAACTATTAGATATTTTATGGTCACTTATTGGACACTCTACAAACATCTAATGTACATAACCTGTGGATAGTGTGGATAACTTCTTTATTTTAAGCCTTTTCTAAAAGACGTTATTTCTAACAGACATACATATTTAAAGGACAAACTCGCTTCATTCGTGTGTCCTCGGAGGGACTCGAACCCCCAACAACAGGTTCGAAGCCTGTCATGATATCCATTTCACCACGAGGACAAAATATTTTAATCTCCTACCATTTTAACATAAAAGTGCTAAAATAACAGGGAAGTATGAAAGATAAAATAAAAGAGATCCCGGTAATAGTTACAGAGACACTCACCGCGCTTACAAGCGCTGGCTTTGAAGCGTATCTGGTGGGTGGGTGCGTAAGAGATCTTCTTTTGGACATAAAGCCTAAAGACTGGGACGTTACCACTAACGCCAATCCGGAAGAAATCCAAAAGCTTTATAAAAAAACAGTTTATGAAAATAAATATGGGACAGTTGGGGTTATAAATGAATCAGTAAAGGACATCACACTAAGAGAGATCCAAATAACTCCGTATCGGACAGAAACAACATACTCAGACAAAAGAAGGCCGGATAATGTAGTTTTTACTACGGACATTAAAGATGACTTAAAAAGACGTGACTTCACTATAAATGCCATGGCTTTAAGTCTGCCTAATGTGTCCATTAACGAAAAATCTAAAGGACAAATTGGATATATTCTATTGGACATATTTAATGGACAAGAGGATTTAGCTCAAAAAATCATACGTACCGTAGGCAACCCGAAAGATAGGTTTAATGAAGATGCCCTTAGAATGCTCAGGGCGGTAAGGCTGGCCTCCGAGCTTGGCTTTAAAGTTTCTCATGAAACAGAAAATGGGATTAAAGAGAACGCTAAGCATATTAAAGAAATCGCCCCTGAAAGAATTAAGGACGAGCTGGCAAAAATCATAATGAGTTTTAGAGCCGGCGAGGGGATAAGGATGATGCAATATTACGGCTTGCTTGAATATATAATGCCTGAGCTGGAAGAGGGTATTGGCATAGAACAAAATAAGGCTCATAAGTTTACCGTATGGGATCACAACATAAAAGCTCTGGAGCACGCAGCCTCTAAAGAAAATTGGCCTCTTGAAATACGCATGGCGGCGCTTCTGCACGACGTGGGTAAACCAAAATCCAGACGCTGGAGCGAAGAAAAAGGGGATTGGACTTTCTACGGTCATGATGTATTAGGCGCCAAGATGGCGACTAAGATGCTTGCTCGTTTGAAGTTTTCCAAAGATACCATTGATTTGGTGGCTAAATTCGTAAGACATCATCTTTTTTTCTCCGACACGGAAAAAATCACCCTCTCGGCCGTGAGACGCACAGTTAGAAACGTGGGCAAAGATCATGTATGGGATTTAATGAAAGTGCGTTTTGCGGATAGAATAGGCATGGGTAGACCAAAGGAAACACCCTACCGGCTAAGGAAGTATGAAGCCATGATAGAAGAAGCAATGCGATCGCCGCTTTCCGTAACCGCTCTTAAAATAGGCGGCCAAGAGATAATGAAACTTATTAAAATCAATCCCGGGCCGAAAATAGGCTATATTCTGCATATTTTACTGGATGAAGTTCTAGATGATCCTAAAAAAAATACTACGGAATATCTACAAAAAAGAACCATTGAACTCGGCGCTCTTGCGGATAAGGATCTGGAAAAACTCGCCAAACAAGCTAAGGACAAGAAAAACGAGCTGGAACAAGCCGAAATCAAACAAATCCGCCAAAAATGGTGGGTGAAATGAGAAATTAAATAAGCCCGTTTGCCTCTAGAATATGCCTCAAATATACACCATCTTTATTTTCCTCCATAAATAAGTTCCGCTTCTTTAACAACTTTTTCTCTGAAAAATTTACTAATCGCTTCCGGCGTTAAAAGATCAACTTTTTTGCCGACAAAATCGCTTAATCGCCTCTGGAGACGCACAAACTCAAAAAAACCTATTTTTGCCATTGGTTTAAACTCAACAAGTATGTCCACATCGCTGTTGTTTCCCGCCTCGTCGCGCAAATAAGAGCCGAACAAAGAGACTTTTTCAATATTATTTTTTGCCGGGTCGTTTGATATGGCTTCCGATATTTTCTTTTTTATTTCCTCTTTTTGCATTGCTTGAATGATAACAAAAAAAACAGCTAAAACAAGGTGACTACACTCACACCCACTCAATCGGCTTTTGGCCGGTTTTGAGAAGGTATTCGTTGGTTTTGGAGAAATGCTTGCAGCCGAAGAAGCCGGAATTGGCGGAGAAGGGAGAAGGGTGAGGGGCTTTAAGGATAAGGTGTTTGCTTCCGTCTATCAAACTTTCTTTTTCTTGAGCGAATTTACCCCAAAGAAGGAAAACGATATTTTCTCTTTTGTCGGAAAGTGCTTTAATGGCGGCATTGGTCAATTTTTCCCAGCCGAGATTGCGATGAGAAGCGGGAGAATTGGCGCGAACGGTAAGGATTACATTAAGAAGCAAAACACCCTGCGTTGCCCAGCCTTCCAGATTGCCATTTTGCCTTATCCAAGGACTGTCCTTGGATTTTTTTATACCCAAGTCGCTTTCTATTTCTTTAAATATATTTATAAGTGATGGTGGAGGGTTAACACCACTTGGCACTGAAAAAGACAATCCATGCGCTTGCCCTTGACCATGATATGGGTCCTGTCCAAGAATAACGACCTTAACTTTATCAAAAGGCGTGAGATTGAAAACGTTGAAAATCTGTTGGGGCGGGGGATAAACAATAATGCCGGACTCCAATTCCTCCGCCAGTTTCTTCTTCAACTCTTTCATATATTCCGCCCCAAATTCATCGGACAAGACCTTTTTCCAGCTTTCTTCAATTTGAGGGTTAAGTGAATTATCTGCTTGCATATCAGTAGTTTATCAGCATAAATACGTATGGGCAAAGATATTTTTAACTCAAAATGCTTGACATTATTATAATAATGGTATATACTATAATAATAAAAATGTACGTTGGTACATTAAAAATTAAATAAAAAACTTTTAAAAAGGAGGTCAGCAAAATGGAAAAAGTTAGCCAATCGGAATTTTTAGAAAGACTAGATGGCGGCCAAGAGAATTTTAAGAATTTTGTATTTGAAGATTTAGTTTTGAAAGACATTACCATAAGAAACAACATTGACTTTAGTGGGTCAAAGTTTATTACCGTTAAATTAGAAAGAATGAAATTTGAAAAACCTGTTAATTTTACAAATTGTGAATTTGAATACGGTTTTGACATTGATAGCGCTGAATTTTTTGATAAAGTGATTTTTCGTAAGACTGTATTCCCAGATTCTTGTTTCTTGGATATTACTGAGGTTAGATTTCACGATGATGTTTTTTTTAATCAAGCTATCCTAGCAGGCGGTGTTTCATTTTTTGAGACTTCTTTTGAAGGTTCGTTGTCGTTTAAAGATGCATTAATATCTCCTCTTTTCCACATTCGAAATTCTTCTGTGAGACATCTAAGTTTTGATTTGACTGCATATGAAGATGGCGATGATTCTGACTTAGAAATTAGTTTTGAGGGTACAAAATTTGAAGGATTCTTAGAGATGAGTTTTAAAAATAATCCCAGAAAAATAGTGTGCTCCATTGAAAACGCAAGGATTATCCATTGTGCCGCGCCAACAATTCCGCTTGTGGTAAATTACGGCGCTGAAGACGAAAAAAGAAGTATTTATGATAGCATGTTTTTTACTTTTTAATTTAATCACTCATGCTAAAGCCAAGCAGCGCAAACTGTTTGGCTTTTTTTTATTTCCTACCTTTTCCATGGAAATTTTTATGCACATCGCGGAGTTGTTTGTCGGTGATGTGGGTGTAAATCTGGGTGGTGGAGATGCTGGAGTGGCCAAGCATGGTTTGCACCGCACGGATGTCGGCGCCATTGCCCAGCAGATCCGTGGCAAAGCAATGACGGATAACGTGCGGGGTAACCTTCTTGGAAATACCGGCTTTAATGGCATAACCTTTGATAATCCTTTCCACCGATCGGGGGGTAAGACGGGAAGAAGGAGTAAGAAAGTTAGTCCCCGTAGGATTTCCCTTATTGTCCGTCCTTAAGGGGAAAACTTTCTTACTCCTGAATACCTCGCCGGATTTGGAAAGCTGGTTTCCTTGAGAACGGTCATGACGGGAAATTCTCCGGAAACCAGCTTTCCCGAATCTGGCTGACACAAACAGCGCGTCTTCCGTATCTGTTCTTTTATCTAAATAATTTTTAACCGCTTCCTTAGCACTATCCGACAAGAAAACAACCCTTATCTTGCCACCCTTACCTCTTATGGAAAATTCACCGGTTTTGGTTTCTTCCAATGTTTCTCTATTTAGAGAGCAAAGTTCGGACACGCGCAAGCCGGTAGAGAAAAGCAGCTCAAGGATGGCCTTATCGCGCAAACTTCTTAAGTGATTATCGCTTCGGATGGAGGGAGAAAAAGATGCCTCCGTAGAATTTCCCGTCTTAAGCGGCGCGTCCAACAAGCGCGCCAGTTCTTCCGGCGTTATCAGATCCAAATCGCGCTCCGGCACCTTGGCCAACTCAATCCGCTCAGGCGCGAGCGATTCAATGCCACGTCTGGCCATATATTTAAGAAAGACTCGCAAGGCGATAAGATGATAATTTTGTGTCTTTCTGCTTATCTGTTCGCCGCCCGCTGTTTGAGAACGGTTTAAACGCATTCTGAATTTACGCACAATGTCGTCTGTAATTTGAGAAGGGGAATTTATCTTTGAGAATTCTAAAAACTTTTTAAGATACCTGTCATAATTTTCAATAGTCTTAACGCTTCGCCCTTTTTCCACTTCCAGATATT
Source organism: Parcubacteria group bacterium GW2011_GWA2_40_143 (assembly GCA_000996035.1). Taxonomy (GTDB): domain Bacteria; phylum Patescibacteriota; class Minisyncoccia; order UBA9983; family UBA9983; genus UBA9983. The sequence continues at coordinate 45,809 of LBYH01000002.1, forward strand.
CTAAAAATTCTCTATGTAGATTATTGATGTTCATAAATACAATTATTATATCACCTTGAATTACGAAATAGTATTAAAAGAAGAATATTATATCATATCCAACATAAGGAAAAGGAAAATTCATTTCTCCCTCCCAGCCATAACTGGAAAGTCGTCCGAAATAAACTTCCCTTTTCCTTATGTAATTATTTCAACACGTCAGAAAATTATGAGTGCTGAGCAAATGATATTATTTCGTAATTCAAAGAACATCACAAAAGAAAACCTCATCGCGCTTGGCAACGAGGTTTTCCAACCTAGGTTTTTAAAATATAAAAGACTATCTTACCGCGTCTTTGAGGTGCTTGCTCGGTTTAAACTTTGGCACCTTCATGGCCGGCACATTTACCATTTCTCCGGTTCTCGGATTTCTGGCTTGCCTGGCGGCTCTCTGCTTGGCTGTAAAAATGCCAAGTCCGGCGATTGATACATCGTCTCCTTTTTTGAGAGTGTTTGTTATTGTCTCTATAACCTTTTCCATGGCTTGTTCGCAAGCCGCTTTTGTGCCTCCAACTGATTCGTGGATTATTTCCACTAGTCCAGCTTTGTTCATGTTTTTAATTATTTAGCGGTCAGATTTGAATAAAAATCATATATTCCAACCCAACTGCTTAATTATTTTATAATCCTTCGACCCTTGTATAATACACCATTATTATATATTAAGCCATTTAAATTAGCCACCATCATGCAAACTGACCTATCTGGCGTATTCTATAATCCTTGTTTCTCTTATTATGTGCACTTTAATTTCGCCTGGGTATTTAAGATCTTTTTCTATTCTATCGGCTACATCTCTGGCCATTTTCTTGGCTTCTATCTCAGAAACATCCATCGGGGTTACGAAAATCCTTATTTCTCTTCCGGCCTGTATGGCGTAACTCTTCTCTACGCCTTTGAAAGAATTAGCGATATTTTCAAGATCCTCAAGTCTCTTGAGATAATTCTCCAAAGAATCGCGTCTGGCACCCGGTCTTGAAGCTGAGATGGCATCAGCCGCCTGTACAATCATTGACTCCGTAGTCTCAAACGGGTATTCCTCATGGTGAGATTGCATAGCTTTGATTATGTCTTCTTTTATATTGAATTTCTGCAAAATTCTTCTGCCGATATCCACGTGGGTGCCTTGCACGTCGTGATCCATAGCCTTACCTATATCATGCAAAAGCGCGCCTTTCTTGGCTACGTTTACATCCGCGCCAAGCTCAGCGGCAAGCATGCCGGCAATGTGAGTAGCCTCTATGGAATGCTGGAGCACATTCTGACCATAGCTTGTTCTAAAATACAATCTGCCGAGCACCACCAATAATCTCGGATCAAGATCTATAATACCTGTTTCATACGCGGCTGCTTCACCTTTCTGCTTAGCCGTCTTGTCCACTTCAATTCTGGCTTTCTCCACTACCTCTTCTATCCTGGCCGGCTGGATTCTGCCATCAAAAATAAGGTTCTCAAGAGCCACTTTCGCCACCTGCCTTCTTATGGGATCAAAACCGGAAATAACTATGGAGCCCGGGGTGTCATCCACGATTACCTCCACACCGGCAGCTCTCTCAAGTGCCCTGATATTTCTACCCTCCTTGCCTATAATTTTGCCTTTTATATCATCGGAAGGTATGGAAACAGACGTAGTGGTAACCTCAGATGCCGTGGAAGACGCCAGTCTTTGGATTGATGTAATGAGTATATCTCTGGCTTTTTTCTCAAACTCATCTCGTCCGAGTGTCTCCAATTTGTTCATCCTGGCAAGAAGGTCTTGTTCGTACTTCTTTTCAATAGAGCTGAGAAGTTCCTGTTTGGCTTCTTCTTCCGAAAGGGAAGCCACTTTTTGCAGCTCTGTTCTCTTTTTCTCTTCCATAGCCAAAATCTCCTCCTTTTTTTCTTTGAGTTTTTCTATCTTTTCTCTTATATCAGAGCTTTCTTTATCTAGAGATACCCTTTGTTTCTCAAGATTTTCTTCCTTCTGAATTACCCTTTCTTCAAGCTTGCGCACTTGAGCAATGGTGGTTTTTTCTTCATTCTTGGCGTTGTCTAATATAGACTGCGCCTTATGATTGGCTTCTTCTATTGTTTCATGAGCCTTATCTTTAGCTTCAAGAAGAAGCTGTTTAATTTTAAGGTCTATTGAGCTTTTCTTCTGCAGTGTGATAAGCACATGGAAGAAATACCCTATTGCCAAGCCCCCGACCCCCGAGAAGCCAGCCAAAAGAAATACTTTGGTTAAGTCCATAGTTTTTAAGAGATATAGTGTTCGATTCCAAAAAGTCCTTTGTTTTAAGCATTTTTATGATAAATTGAACAAAATAACATAAAGTTAAATAAATAAAATACAAAATCTACATTATTATCTTACTAGATTTTAACAATTTTGTCCACTTTTTGTGTGTGCCTTTCATTTCTGTGTTAAAATAATAAAATGTCATGGCTTTCAAAAGTTTTCAAGAAAAAAGAAGTACCATTGTCAAGGTTGAACCTTGACAATGGAGTCAATATTGAGCAGTCCAAGCCACTGGTGCTGGTTATTATAGACGGCTATGGCGTGCCTCAAGACGGATCGGAATCACCATGGCGAAACGCCGCCAAGCCTAATTTTGAAGAAATAGAGAAGCATTATCCATTTACCACACTGCAAGCCTCGGGCATAGCGGTAGGCTTGCCATGGGGAGAGGCCGGCAATAGCGAAGTGGGGCATCTCACTATTGGTGCCGGCAAGGTTATTTATAATTATCTGCCAAAAATATCAACGACTATCAAAGACGGTTCTTTCTATGAAAATAAGGCTTTCATGAAAGCGGTTTCTCAAACAAAGGCCGGCGACGGCGCTTTGCATTTTCTCGGTCTTTTTTCCAGCGGCACTGTTCATGCTTATTTTGAACACCTCTACGCGCTTCTTGAGCTGGCCAAGCGAAATGGTGTAGATAATAAAACATATCTTCATCTTTTCACTGACGGCAAAGACGCCTATGAACGCGAAGGAGCAGACTTCTACGACAAGCTGGAAGATGATCTTAAAAAAGATTTTCCAAATATTAAAATCGCCTCCATAATGGGCCGCAGCTTTGCCATGAATAGAAATGAAGAATGGGGGAAAACAGAAAAAGCCTATAATCTTCTTATTAAAGGCGAAGGAGAAAATTTTTCTTCGGTAAAAAGTTATATTGAAAACAATTATGCCGAAGGAATCACCGACAGCGCCATAGCTCCAGCCGCCGTTATAGACAGAGAAGGAAGAATTAAAAGCGGCGATAGCGCGATCTTCTTTAACTTCAGAGAAGACAGCGCTCGCCAACTCACGGAAGCTTTTATTAAGCCGGATTTTGATAAGTTTAATAGAGAAAAGCTGAATGATCTCACCTTTGTTACTATGACGGAATATGATAAAAACCTTCCAACACTTGCCGCTTTTAAATCCGCCGAAGTGGCTAACCCGCTGGCAAAACTGGTATCTGAAAGCGGTTTATCCCAACTTCACATCGCTGAAACCGAGAAATACGCGCATATAACCTTTTTCTTAAACGGTGGCAGGGAAACGCCTTTTAAGGGCGAAGACAGGCTTCTTGTGCCATCACCTAATATACACCCGTACAGTCAAGCGCCAGCCATGTCTTCTTCTGAAATAGCAAAAAGGATAATAAGCAATCTTGGTAATTATGATTTTATTGCCGCAAACTTCGCCAACGCGGATATGGTGGGACACACCGGCGACTTTGATGCCACCACTAAAGCCATAGAAACCATAGATTCTCGGATAGGTGAGCTTAAAAAAGCGGTTTTGGACATTGGCGGAACACTTATTGTAACGGCCGATCATGGCAACGCGGAAGAAAAATTATACAAATCCACGGGTAACAAAAAATCTGAGCACTCTTTAAATCCGGTGCCTTTTTACGTAATTGGCAATGATTTTAAAAAAGAAACAGCTAAAACTCCGGAAGAAATATCGGCAAATTATAGAAAAACAAAAGGCGCTCTCATTGATGTGGCTCCAACAGTATTAAGCTTGCTTAAAATACAAACTCCCGCCGAGATGACTGGCAGGAGTTTGTTGGAGAAATTGTTTTAAGCCTTATTTTTTAGAATTTTTTGCCTTAAGAACAGAGTCTATCATGCCGTATTTCTTAGCTTCATCAGCATCCATATAGAAATCCCTATCGGAATCTTTCTCTATTTTATCCAAAGGCTGGCCGGTGCGCTCAGCGAGAATATTATTAAGTCTATCTTTAATTTTGAGCATATGCTTAGCCGTTATTTCAATCTCTGAAGCTTGTCCTTCCGCTCCGCCCATCACTTGATGAATCATCACTTCAGCATTTGGTAAAGAGAATCTTTTGCCTTTCTCACCGGCGGCCAAAATAATAGCAGCGCCAGAAGCGGCTATGCCAACGCACACGGTAGCCACATTCGGCTTAATGTGATTCATTGTATCGTACATAGCCAGAGTGGATGTTACCGAACCGCCAGGAGAATTGATATATAAATAAATATCATCTTTTGGGTTTTGGGACTCCAAAAAAAGAAGCTGAGCGATTACGGAATTAGCCACCGCATCGTTAATAGGGCCAGAGAGGAAAATTATTCTGTCTTTTAAAAGGCGGGAATAAATATCATAAGCTCTCTCTCCGAATTGTGATTTTTCTATGACTGTTGGTATTAACATAATTGATTAAAATATAAAGGAATATTCAAATACAGTCAAATTTTGCCACTATTTCTCCTCCTCCAAAATTTTCCAGACTTTGTTGTTGCGGAGGATACCATAGAGATAATTTTTCAGCTGGTTTTTATCTACTTTATGGCCATGATTTTCATAATGAATGACGGTTTTTTCCACTTCATCGCTTAATTCTTCTTCTTTTACTTCAATCTTTTCCTCATCCGCTATTTTATTGAGCGCTAAGCCATATTTTACTCTTTTCAGAGCGTCTGCTTCCCAATCTTTTTTAAGATCATCTTCCGTTTTATTTATATGTTTAATATAATCTTCCCACTTCATCCCCATATTCACAATCTGAGATCGCATATCAGCCAACATTTTATCTTGCTCGCTTTGCGTCATAATACAAGGAATCTCTGTTTCCATTTTCTCCGCTATTTTATCAAGAATCTCCACGCGGATGCGTTCTTTTTCTTTGTTCTTTTTATCAAAAACAATATTTTCTTTAATAGCAGATTTAAGCTCTTCAAGATTATTAAATTTACCGACAGACTTGGCAAAATCATCATTTATTTCCGGCAAAGCGTTTTGATTGTCATCTTTAATTTTATCTTCAGGCTCGTCACTCCCTTTTTCCTTCTGGCCGGCGCGCGCTTTGCGCAAGTTTTCCAAAACTTCATTAACCTCCTTCTCATCAACTTCAAATTTATCTTTTTTTAATGAATTTATTTTTCCGGCAATACTTTTATAATCCGGCAGTACCACTTCCGGCATTACAGCTGTTTTTAACTTAAAACCCAGCGGATTATTTTCCGCCATTTTAGTAATGGTCAATTCCGGTCGGCCGATTGGATCAAGATTGTGCTCTTTGATAATTTCTTGATATGTATTTTCTAAAGCCATTATAGCCATTCTTTCAAGTAGAACGTGTTGGCCTATTTTACTTATTAAAATACTTTCCGGAGCTCGTCCTTCTCTAAAACCATCTATTTTAAGCCCTTTTGACAATTCTTTGAACGCATCTTCTTTGAAAGACATAAAAATCTCCGGAGCTATTTCTCCGGTTATTTCTACTTCAGAATCTGGAAGTTTTTTAATTTCAGTCATTTAAATTATTACGTTTTCATTAAGCTTAATAATTATTCTCCTGTGAGGTTCTTCGCCCACGCTCTCGGTTTTAATATTGGGATACTCGCTCAAAATGGAATGTACTATTCTCCTGTCATAAGAACACATCGGCTCCATTTCTACTTCTCTTTTAAAATAAATGGCTCTTTGAGCGTTTACCCTAGCTTCATTTTTGACATCTTCTATTTTTTTAGCTTGATAGTCGTTAACATCAAGAATATATACGAATCTTTCTTCAATACCATCTCTTCTCAGTAAATTGTCGGCCATTTTCTTTATTAAAGAATTAAGCGCCATAAGATTTTTACCCTCCTCGCCAATGAGCAGACCGGCTTCTTTAGTTCTTATCACAAACCTCGGACAGTCAACTTCTTCCATTATTTCCACGCTTCCTTCAACGGACATTTTATCAATTACTTCCGCAATTAATGTTTTTATAAGATTTTTTTGCCTTTCCATGTCGCATAAACATATCGCGAAAAGGTATTTTTGGTTTTTCTTAAGCGTTTTCCTTAAGAAGTTTGTCAGCTTTTCTCTTCACGACTATTTCATGTACTATAGCAAAAACATTCATAGTAGTCCAATAAATAGCTATGGCTGATGATAATTTAAGAGCGATAAAAAAGATGAAAAATGGCATTACATAACGCATTTGGATACTCATGCTTTTAGCTAAATTATCTTTAAAACTCTCTTGTCCGGCTGGTTTCTTGGTATTGCTTAACGGTGGGATAGCCAGCCTCATTTGGAAAAATTGAGAAAAAGCGGCTAAAAATGCCATCACATAACTACTCTTAGTTACATCTATTAAGCCGAGAAACATGGTGCTTATCTGTTCAGGAACGGCTATAAATGAATAAAGTTTAGAAGTATCAAAGTCCATACCTCCCAGAAAAACCTTATACAAAGCTAAAATTATAGGTATTTGAATAAGCAGAGTAAGAAAGCCGGACATCGGATTGATGCCGTGCTTTTTATAAAGCTCCATGGTTTTTTTGGCTTTTTCACGCGGATCATTCTTGTGTTTGCTTTTTATATCTTCAATCTCCGGCGCCAAGTGCTTAATTTTCCTTTGCGCTATTACGGATTTGTGATTGAAAGGGAAGATAATAAGCCTTACCACTAAAGTAAGGATTATTATAGCCAGCCCCATGTCATGAAGGGGAACATGGCCAACAAGAAAGACTAGGCCGTTTAAAAGCGGCTCTAAAAATGCAGTGTTATATATATAAGATATAAAAGAAAACATAAATTGGTTTAAAATTAAAAAGTTATAATGCCGGCTTTTTTAAAAAGTTTTGTCATTTCTTCTTTAATTTCAGAAAAACCTTTATTTATTGCCGTTTTTTGGAAAAAGACCACAACCGCCAGACCACCTTTAATATTTCCCATAAGACACTTGGCTGCATATCTTGCCCTTCTTTTAAGCTTATTTCTTGTTGTTGCTTTTTTTGTAGCGCCGGAAAGCACCACAAAGGTAAAAAGACTATCCTTTTGGCCAATCTTAGATACCTTGAGAAAGATATTATCAGTAGAAAAACGTTTTCCTGTCTTAATAACTCCTTCTATTAAGTCTTTAGTGAGTCTGTTTTTTTTAGACAACATTCAATTACTACTTAACTACAGTTAATTCTAAAATATTTAAACAATAAGGTCAATGTTATGTTTTTTGTTTTTAGTGTAAAATAAAAAGTAAGTATCTATAAAATCTTATTTGCATTATTCACCAGTTATCCACACCTTATCCACTTTATTCCTAAAAAACTCTTATTTCTCTGATTTTCGTTTTATTCTTATAACTTGTTATAATAAACACAAATGCAAACCAACGAAGAAACAAACTACGATCAACTTTGGAAAGATGTTCTTTCTGAGATAGAGATGACTACATCAAAAACAAGTTTTTCCATGTGGTTTAAGGATACCGGCATTTCAAATTTCAATGATGGAGTTGTATATATCGGCGTGCCTAATAATTTTGTCAAAGACTGGCTTCTTAATAAATATCATAAATTTATAATTGGCGCTCTTAGAAACAATAATCCGGCTATAAGAGGCGTGGATTATATTATTGTTTCTAAAGATCATCAGGACATAATAACTAAAAACACGGCTCCTCATAAGTTTACTTATACCCCAAGTAGCGGCGAACAGCTTGGTTTTAATGAATTTAACACAGACAAAGAAGCTAATTTAAACCCTAGATACACTTTTGATTCTTATGTGGTGGCGCCTTTTAATGAGATTGCTCATGCCGCGGCCATAAGTGTGGCAAAAAACCCTGGCAATTTATATAATCCGCTCTTTATTTATGGCGGTGTTGGTCTTGGCAAAACCCATTTACTCCAATCCATAGGCAATGAAATGAAGAAAAACAACCCCAGCGCCAAGGTTTATTATCTTACTTCCGAGAAATTCGCCAATGAATATGTTTCTTCCATTCAAAACAAAACAACCAATTCTTTTAAGGAAAAATATAGAAAATACAATCTTTTAATAGTTGATGATATTCAATTTTTTTCCGATAAATTAAAAATTCAGGAAGAGTTTTTCCATGTTTTTAACTCTCTTTATGAGTCCGGCAATCAAATTGTGTTTTCTTCCGATAAGTCGCCTCAACATATAGTCGGCCTTGAAGAAAGGTTGAGATCAAGATTTGAAGGCGGAATGATGATAGATGTTTCACCTCCTGAATATGAGGAAAGATTGGCTATATTGAAGGTTAAAGTAAGTCAAAAAAACTTTACTTTAGATGAAGATGTAATTAATTATATCGCTGAAGTTATAAAAGAAAACATAAGAGAGCTTGAGGGAGCGCTTAATTCCATAATAGGCCAATCAAAAATAAGAGGTAGAATTCTTACCTTAAGTGAAGTTGAAGAAATTTTAAGAAAAAAAATCAAACCTATAAAAGTGGTTGATGCGGAACATGTTATAAAAACAATACTTAATTACTACAAAATAAACGAAAAAAACCTTACAGAAAGAACGAGAAGAAAGGAAATTGTAAAACCTCGTCAAATAGCCATGTATATTTTAAGAAACGATTTAAACACTTCTTATCCGCATATAGGTAGAAGATTCGGACAAAAAGATCACACTACCGTAATTCACGCGTACAAAAAAATAAGTGAAGACATAAGAAGAGACAAGAAACTTGAGCAAGAGATAAATAACATTAGAGATATTATTTATAAATAAAGTGGATAAATATGTGGATAATTTGTTGATAAAAAACATGATTCTAATGGACACTAAAAATAATATTTTTTATCCACTTTTAATATTAGTTTTTTACACAAGTTACGCACAATAGAAAAGTTAAAAAAATATTATTTAAAGCCATTTTTTTAACTTTTCCACTTATCCACATAGTATAATAATAATGAAAAATTTAAATATATTAAAAAATAAAACTATTATAATTAAATGAAATTCATCTGCAATAGACAAAATTTAAAGGAAGCAATAGGACTTTGTGAAAAAAATACAGGCAAACATGTGAATATGCCTATCTTGAGTGATGTGCTTATTGAGACGGATGGTAAGTTCGTGAAGTTGTCATCCACCAATCTTGAGGTTGGTTTGGAAATTAAAATAGCCGCCATCGTGGAAGAGGGTGGAAAAGTAGCGGTGCCGGCCAGTGTAATTGGCGGTTTTTTATCAAACTTAACCGGAGAGGAAAAAATAACAATAGAATCTCAAAATAGCAATATTGTTATTTCTTCTTTAAACAGCTCTACGATGATTAAGAGCCACTCTCCTGAGGAGTTCCCCATAATTCCAAAAATAGATGAGAAAACAGCCGTAGAGGCTCAAATAACCGCATCTGATCTGACACTTGGTCTTAAGTCTGTGATGTACGCCTGCTCCTTCTCAACTATTAAGCCTGAAATATCTTCTGTCTATATATTTTCCAATAATGGAGAGAATGTTACTTTTGTGGCCACTGATTCTTTTCGTTTGGCCGAGAAAAAACTTAATTACCCCATAAATAACTTCGGTCCGATTTTAATTCCAATTAAAACGGTTTTGGAGATAATAAGAATTTTTGACGATAAAACCGAAAATTTAAAAATAAGTTTTGATAAAAATCAAATTAATTTTGAGCTTGATAATATAAGATTTATTTCCAGAATAGTGGACGGAGTTTTTCCTGATTATAAGCAAGTTTTGCCAAAAAGCTTTAAAACAGATGTAATTGTAAATAAAACAGTTTTCACAAATTCTCTTAAAACAACAGGTATTTTTTCCGGAAAACTTAATGATCTTAATATTTCAATAGATAGTGATAATAATTCAATGATAATTAAGACTCATAATAATGATGTGGGGGAGAGCACCACTAAAGTGCCTTCTAAAATAAACGGCGAAAGCATGAAAGCGACTTTTAACCATAAATATATTTTTGATTGTTTATCAAGTATAAGTTCAGATGAGATTATTTTAAGATTTTCCGGTGAAGGTAAGCCGCTCGTTATAAGTGGCGCTAATGATGGCAGTTTCCAATATTTGGTAATGCCGATGAATGTTTAAAAGATGGCGTGGAACACAATATCTAATTATTTAGCCAAATTTTCAAATTTAAAACTCTCAAGAGATTTTTACAAAGAAGAGGTTGTGAAAACCGTGGAAGAAGTTATTGGTGTAACTTTAAAAAATGAAGATACTGAATACCGAAATGGAATAATATACATAAAAACAAGCAATCAAATGCTAAAAAACGAAGTTTTTATAAAAAAACGCCAAATTATTGAAACCTTCGCAAAAAAACTAAACTTTCATAAAAACAAACCACAGGATGTAAGATTTGGGTGATGGATTATGTAAAAGTAAATATTTCACATATAAGTAAATTTTTTTTGACAAAATAATCTGAGTATGTTACACTAACAGGTAGATTAAAAAGGGAAAGAGTTTCCCTAAATTGTTCTTTAATTTATTTTTTAAGGGGTGTAGAATGAATATTTTAGTAGAAGTTAAACATAGAAGAATAAGGTATTTTCTTGAAATGAGGGTGTATGAATCATTAATTGAAGAAGTTAATGAAAAGTATTGTTTAAAATTAAAGAAAAATAAACGGTGCACAGAATGTGGGAGACCTTATTTATCAGATTTAGCGCCAATATTAGAGAGTAAAGACGGAATAGAAATAAATGACGAATTTTTTCCATTTTATAATATTTACGTTAAAAATAAAAAAACCTTAGACTTTTGCCATAATGAGATTATAGCAAAAGAAATTGAAGTCAGATTTTTTCAAGGAGATTTTTGTAAAAATATTTCTAAAGCTTTAAAGGAGTATTTCCTCATAGAATATTCACTCTGTGAGGAATGTTCAAAAGAAAAACATAATCCAAATTCTTGGAATTATTAATAAATAAGGCAGAGATGATATTTTAGCGACAAAAGGCTAGTTATCATCTCTGCCTTTTGTTGTATCTAATCTGAATAAAAACCCTATTAATCAAGCAGTATTTATGCTATTATATTAATAATAGTAAATGAAAATTAAATTCAGACCAACGCTATTTTGGGATGTAAACCCCAAGAAAATAGATCCAAAAAAGAACGCTCAATATGTCATTGAGCGTATTGCCGATTTCGGTAACGATAAAGAGGCGCGCTGGGCATTAAATCATTATGACAAAAATTTATTGAGAAAGGCCATTGCTAAATCAAGATGCCTGCGACCTGAAACAAAAAAATTATGGACGCTTCTGATCAAAAAATAAATCTGAAGAAAAAGCTTGCTTCTTATGGTTTAAACTGGCATTATGAAATTTTACCTCGCCAAACCAAGAAAGCCTTGATGTTTTTATCCGAGGAAAAATGGCTTAAAGAATCAAACTGGTATCTTGCTGGCGGGACGGCGTTAGTGCTTCAAGCCAGAGACATCGCTGTTATGAAAATAACCGCCATCTCTCAAAGAGGAAGAAAGAGGGACTTTTTTGATCTCTACTGGTGCGCTAAAAACATAGAGCCATTAGAAGAAATTATCAAACGGCTTAAAGTCCAGTATCCGTCAGTGGCGCATGATTATCACCATATTTTAAAAAGTCTGGTCTATTTTGAAGACGCGGAAAGCGACCCTGAGCCGGAAATAAATTTTGACACAGGCTGGAAAAAGGTGAAAAATTTTTTCATTAAAGAAATACCGGAAATTGCGGATAAGATAATGAAGTAATTTTTTATTGAACGATATTGAGCCTTATGGACGCGGTCGCTTCTGATTTGTTTTTGTATTTATCGTAAGCGACTATTTTTACTTGAGAGTCGTTTATGGCACGGCCGGTTTCGTTTGGGATAAAAGAAAAATTGAAGGGAGCCTTTATGGATGAGCCCACATAAATATTATTGAAGAAGTAATCAACCTGACCGATTTCAAACTTAGATGTTATGTTGGCGGAAATATCCATAACCATATTTGAATTATAAATAATTTCATTTTTAGGACTTAATATCTGAATTTTAGGCGCGTATTCAGGTTTATGAATATCATCTTTTTCTTTAGGTAAATCTTCCGGCGATTGGTCTTTTAAATTACGTTCTTCAGCCCATTTTTTTACCGCCGCTTCCCAGTTTTCGTATTGGGAATCGTTTTCCGGATGTTCAGGAAACGGACCGTCCGGATTTTCTTTATCCACCCAGCTTAAAATAGACCTTACTTCTATGATAGGTTTCTCTATTATCAATTCCGGCGGGGTGTATTCCGTGGCTAATTTGCCGGAGGCGCTATCCACTTGATAAGTTCTGCTGCCAAGCCATTCTCCTTTAAGCACCGGTTTTTTTGTTTCTTTTTTCTTTGGTCTTTCAAAGTCTTCTTTCGGTAAATTTTTTAACATGTCGTTCATAAACTCGTTCCACATAGGAGCCACTATGAAGCCGGCGGTTTCCTTTACCATTGGCGTATTATCATTATTACCAACCCATGATCCCACCACTATATTGGGCGTGTAACCTACAATCCACGCGTCTCTTGAATTATTGGTTGTACCGGTTTTGGCGGCCACTTGGAAGCCGTCAAAATAGAGAGGAGATCTTGATCCGAATGCCGGCGCGCGCAAGTCGTTGTCTGAGAGTATGTCCGTAACTGTTAAGGCTATGTTTTTATCCAAAACTTGCTTAGCTTCACTTTTATACTCTTCCAATATGTTGCCGTTTTTATCTTCTATCTTAAGAATCATGGTGGTCGGATTCCTTAAGCCGTTATTTGCAAGCGTGGCGTAAGCTCCAGTAAGTTCCAAGAGACTCACTTCGCCGCCGCCAAGCACGAGAGTAAGGCCGTAGCGATTAGGGTCGTTTAAAGTGGTGATGCCTACATTTTTTATTGTTTTGAGAGAATCCATGATACCTGCCAGATATAGTGTTTTTACTGAAGGCACGTTAAGAGATTCCGCCAAAGAACTTTTGAGGCTTATCGGCCCTCTGAATTTATCGTCATAATTGCCGGGCATGTAGCACTTGTCCGCTTCCATTTTTATTCCTTCTTTCGGCACTCCTTCCGGCGCGCAGCTTGGATTAAACTCCGTTTGCAAATCAAAAACGACGGTTTCCGGCGTGTAACCTTTTTCAAAAGCGGTGGCATAGATGAAAGGCTTGATGGCGGATCCCGGTTGGCGCTGAGCTATTGCCACGTTGTAATTACCATCTTCTTCTTTGTCAAAATAATCTTTAGAGCCGACCATTACCAAGAGCTGTCCGGTCTTGGGATCTATGGCCACCATGGCGCCATTTGTAGCGCTAAACTTTTCTTTGTTTTCCTTTGTGTATCTGGCCACAAGATCCTCGGCTTTTTCTTGTAATGGATAATCAAGTGTCGTGATTACTTTAAGGCCGCCTTGTTCCACCACGTCTTGGCCGTATTTTTCTTCCAAGTATGATCTTATTAAAATGGAAAAATGAGGAGCCTTTATGGAATTATTGCCCTTTTGAAGAAAATTCACTTCTTCTTTTTTGGCTTCATCGGCTTCTTTTTGGGCAATGAAGTTTAAACTAACCATTCTGTCTAAAACAATATTTTTCCTCGCCTCCAATTTATCCAAGTGATTGCCGTAAGGGGAGTAGTAGGTGGGAGCCTTTGGTAAGCTGGCAAGATAAGCAGCTTCTGCCAAAGAAATATCTTCGGCGGTTTTACCGAAGAAATTTTTGCTGGCCGCTTCTATGCCATAATTGCTGCCACCGTAAGGTATTTCATTTAGATACAATTCAAGAATCCGATCTTTACTTAAAGATTTTTCCAGTTTTAAGGTTAAAATTATTTCTTTTATTTTTCTGGCGAAAGTCTTGTCCGTGGTGAGGAAGGTGTTTTTTACAAGCTGCTGACTTATGGTGGATCCGCCTTGGGTAAGGTCGCCGGATTTGATATTTACCAAAAGCGCCCTAAACATGCCAGTCGGGTCTATGCCTTTATGTTGGTAGAAAGCGGAGTCTTCTATGGCCACGGTGGCGTTTTTGATGTGCCTTGAGATGTCTTCTTTTGATACCACTGTCCTTTGCACGTCTTCGTGCACGTCCCATAAAACTATCTCGCCCGAGCGGTCATATATTTTGGTTGATTGGATAATTTTTCTGTCTCCCAATGAGCCGGTGTCCGGAAGCTTTAGCGTGCTCATCCAAAAAATGATAATTCCGGCGCCTATGAAGATGCCAGCTACAAAAAGGGATATGAAGATGGAGATAATCCTTAGAATTTTGTGCTTTGTCTTTGTGGCCATTTGATAAGAACATATTAACCGCCAAAGGGAGTTTTGTCTATAGAAAAAGCCGTGATGGCCAAATGGGCGCCACGGCTTTTTCTTTTAAAAATTTTTATCGTAAATGCGTCTAAAATTATTCACTGTCGCTGTCTGTATCCAAATCCATGTCATCATCCTCATCCATTACATCTTCGTCATCGCTCAATGTGAGCAAATCATCATGAAGTAAATCTTCCATTTTTTTGTTTTATCGCTTCGCCTTTTCCGCTACGCGGCAGTGGCAAATAGCGAATGCTTATAAAAAATAACCGACCTGATAATTTCCCGTTTTCGGCGGGACTTTTATATATTTAGCAGAAAGAAAAAAATTTGTCCAGAGGTTATTATTAGGGTGTGGATAAACTCCTAATTCAAGCTTCTGGTGGGGCAGGCGATAGCCGCCGCGATGGCGTCTATTTCATCATCTATTTTTTGGGAAATATCTATTTTTAAAATAGCGGCAACCATTTTTTGCACCTGGAATTTTTCCGCTTTGCCGTATCCGGTCAAGGCCATTTTAATTTCCAAGGGAGTAAGTTCCACGACTCTTAGGCCGTATTTTGCCGCCACATACAAAGCTGTTCCGCGAGCCTCGGAAACTTTTATGGCTGTTTTTTGGTTTGTGGTAAAAAATAATTTTTCAATAGCCATTACATCCGGTTTGTGCTTTAGTGCGGCGTTCTCTATACTTTTGCCTATTTGAAGCAATCTTTTTTCATGAGAGTCTTTTCTGTTTGTTTTAACGCACTCGGAACAAAGGAGAGTTTCTTTGCCGTTGTTTTTTTCTAAAACAGCCAAGCCCATTCTATCGTAACCGGGGTCTATGCCGAGAATTATCATTATTTATTTTGCGTTGGTAAAAACTTCCTGCGTATCATCATGCTCTTCCAGCGCCTCTGTGAGCGCGGATAAGAGTTCTTTGTCTTGTTCGCTTATCTCCACTTCCGTTACCGGTTTTGGTTTGCCGTCTGTAAAATTGAACGCCCAAAGCACGGATCCTTGCTGTGCGAATTTGCCGCCATTTTGAGAGAGTAGGTGTTTGATTTCTGAAACCGTTCTGTTTGTATTGTCTGTAATAGAGTCTATTATAATCGCCGCGCCACCATGACCATAAGCTTCATAGCGAACACTTTCCAACGCCGCGCCGCCAAGCTTACCGCTGCCTTTATCTATTGCTCTTTGGATGTTGTCCATGGGCATGTTCTCAGCCTTGGCTTTATCCACTACAGTTCTCAGGTCTGGATTCATACTTAAATCAGCCCCTTTTCTCGCCGCCAAAGATATTAGCTTTGAATATTTTGAGAAAACTTTGCTTTTTTTAATGTCGTTTACTCCTTTTTGACGCTTAATCTGCGCCCATTTGCTATGTCCTGCCATAGAGATAGAATATATAATTAAAAGAACAGAATCAAGGATACTCACGAAGACTTGTTTTTTGTAACTACAACAAACCCTCTTGTTTCGGCTTTTTGCCTAAGTGTTCGTATGCGCGAGGAGTGGCCACACGGCCGCGAGGCGTGCGGTCTATGAAGCCGAGTTGAAGAAGGTAAGGCTCATATACTTCTTCTATGGTAGCCTCTTCTTCCGAGGACGCGGCCGCGAGAGTCTGAACGCCTACCGGCCCGCCGCCGAATTTTTCTATAAGTATCTCAAGCATGCGTCTGTCGTGAGGGTTAAGGCCCACGCTGTCTATTTCCATCATGCTTAAGGCTTGCTCAACTGAGTTAAGATCAAGTTCTTTTTGACCGTGCACTTGAGCGAAGTCTCTACATCTTTTCAAAAAATGATTGGCTATTCTGGGGGTGAAGCGGCTTCTTTTGGCAATCTCAGTGGCGGCATCGCTCGCGATATTCATACCCAGAATATTGGCCGAACGTATAATAATGTTTTTTGTTTCCTCGGGAGTGTAGAATTCAAGGCGAAAGGTACCGCCGGAAAAGCGAGATCGGAGAGGGGAAGAGAGTAAAGCTATTCTTGTCGTGGCGGATATGAGTGTAAAAGGAGGCAACTCAAGTTGGATGCTGCGCGCCGACGGACCTTTGCCGATTATAATATCCAAAACGCGCGACTCCATGGCCGGGTATAAAACTTCTTCAATATTTTTGTTTAAGCGATGAATCTCGTCTATAAAAAGAATATCACCCGGAGAAAGATTGGTGAGAATGGAAGCTAAGTCACCCACTTTGTCTATCGCTGGGCCGGAAGTGATTTTTATTTGCGCGCCAAGCTCCTTGGCGATAAGATGAGCGAGTGTTGTTTTGCCCAAACCGGGTGGTCCATAGAAAAGAAGATGTTCTATCGGCTCTTTTCTCTCAGAAGCGGCTTGGATAAGTATCCGAAGATTCTTTTTTATGTGCTCTTGGCCGATATATTCCGCCCATTTTTGCGGGCGTAGAGCTTGGTCAAGCGATTTGTCGGCGAATTGGCCGCTTTTAGGCGCGGCTTTATCAGGGCTTGACATTTTGATATTTATTTGCTATATTATTAACGAAATATAATTTTTTAATAATTTTCCCGATTAGTTTGATTTTAATCGGTCGCGTAATTCTCTAAGCAACATCCCGCTTTTGCGGGATATCGGAGTTCTTTCTAAGGACGTTCTGGTGTCTCGCTTTTGTGATATTCCTGGGGCTATCCTCGGAATGTTCTCTAAACTTTTGGTACCCATATTAAAAGAGTTGCTTAGAGAATTACGCGGCCGATTTTATTTTTAAAGTTTTCAAATACTTACCACTCTTTCCAATTCTTCAAGCGACGTGATTCCCGAAAGCACTTTCATTATACCATCTTGACTCATATTGAGAATATCTTGCTCCTTGGCTCCTTCCAATATGGCGGTTTCGCTCGGACTGCTTAAAATTAATTTTTCTATTTTGTCGTCTATTAGTATGGCTTCATAAATACCGATTCTTCCTTTATAACCTATGCCATTGCATTTGTTGCAGCCGGTTGGTTTCCATATCATAATTTTTTCTTTGGCCGGCTTTTCTCTGTTTGATGGAAGGGAGTTTAAAACTTTCTCTATCTTCGTAATTTCTTCTTCATTTGGCGCGTGTTTCGTTTTGCAGTCATTGCACAATTTTCTTACGAGTCTTTGAGCCATGGCTATATTTATAGCCGGCGCTATGATATTGGGATTTACTCCAAGATCTATAAGGCGGGGGATGGTGCCGGCGGCGTGATTGGTGTGGAGGGTGGAAAGCACCATGTGGCCAGTGAGAGCGGCATTTAGAGCGGTATCGGCCGTTTCAAAGTCTCTGATCTCACCCACCATTATTATGTCTGGGTCTTGTCTTAAAATAGATCTGAGTCCATCCGCGAAATCATAACCTGCCGATTTTTTAATCTGAGTCTGCACGATGCCTTTAAGGTGATATTCAATCGGATCTTCCAGTGTAACAATCTTTGAGCTGGAATTTTTTACTTTGCTCAAGAAAGCGTAGAGCGTGGTGGTTTTTCCGCTGCCGGTCGGGCCGGTAGTGAGAATCATGCCGTTTGGCTTTCCCAATTCTTTCGTCACTATTTGCTGGAGTTTTTCTTCCATGCCAAGCTGGCTGAAGTCCACGGCGATTGATTCCGGATTCAAAATTCTTAGCACGATAGATTCGCCGTAAGCTTCGGGGATGACAGAGGCGCGCACCTCCACATCGGTATTGCGAGTTTTGATACTGAATCTTCCGTCTTGCGGACTATCTTTGATGTTGAGCTTGAGGCCGGAGATAAGTTTGACGCGAGATAAAAGAAGGTTGTAAATTTTATATTCAATCTCATAAATATCATGCAATACGCCATCCAACCTGAAACGCAATCTTACCTTTTCTTCTTGTGGCTCAAGATGTATGTCGGACGCGTCAAAACTAATTGCTCCAGCCAATATTATTTCCAATATTTCAGAGATTTTTCTGTTATTTGATGAAGCGTCCGCGATGGAAGCAAAAAGCCCCTGAAGCTCTTCTATAGCATTTGTTTCTTGGATGAATTTTTCCAGTTTGTCTTGAGAAACTTCTATTATGCCAGCGGTAGTCTCCATATACTCCGGCACTTCTTTGTATAATTTCCACGCCCGCTTTAAACTTTCTTCCGACACGATGTACAGACTTAACGCGTAACCTTGTTTTCCTAAATTTTCTATGATGAACTTTGTTTTTTCCGGATTAGGGCTTTCTATGGCTACTTGCAGCTTTTTGCCAGTCTTTTGGAAAACGACGAGCTTGCCTTCAAGAGCATCTTTTTCAGGCACTATTTTAATGGCATCTATTTCCACGGTCATTCTGGAAAGATCAAGATAGGGAAGAGAGTATCTTTGAGAAAGAATCATTGCGAGATCTTCCGCTTCTTTTTTTCTGATCCCGTCCACTTGCTCTTCTCTTTCTTTGTCTTTAAAAAATACCATTGTTGTTTATTGTTATTTTATCTTTTTAGAGGATTTCTTTCAACATGTCTTTTATTTTTATCTCCGCTTCGGAGAAATTTTTGTACGGACCGGAGATTAGCAATCCGTTTTTTTCTTCCATTACCATCTTCGCGTTTAGTTTCGTTGTCGTCTCGCTGCTTCCTTTGGCGTTCATGCCCGCCCGAATGTTTCCTTGTTGATCTTGCCAAATTAAGAAGATGGTTTTTTGACTGTTTATGATATTGCCTATGCGAGTGATTATTTTATAAATTGTTTCATAATCATCTCCCATTGTCCCCGATTTCTCAAAATCGGCATATTGGAGAAACGACCAGACGCTTTTTAGAGGTTCGTTTATGGTCATTCTTGCCAGCGCTCGGCCGAAGAGGCGATTAAGAGACTGATTGTTCTCTTTGGCTAAAGCGTTTCTTACCGTTCGCTTATCCGCCCCGATTTTTATAAGCGTGCTGGCCAAATCAAGATTTTCCGCCGTAAGGTCTCCGGAGAGATTATCTGTTTCCACCAGCAACGAAGCGAGCAAGATGCTCGGAATTTTTGTTTCTTCATAAGAGCCGGCATTGTCGGCTGCCCGTATCAGCTCAAAGGTTTTATCAGCTATTGATCGCCCTCCTTTTTCCATAAAAATTATATTTTCTCTGTTTGGCAGAGATATTTTTTCTGAAAGTTCTTCAAAAATGGTTTCGTCTGACGATGATTGGTCGTTGCGCAAGAAACAAAAAGCAATGTCCGCTTGGATAGGATTATGTCTGAAGATTATGTCTTCTTTTTTAATTCTCTCGGTTGAAGAATTTATGTCTATACTCACGTAGCCGTTTTCTTCGGTGTAGGAAATTTCTTTTAAGTTTATTTTATTTTTCGGTATAAGTATGGATGTTGAATAAAAGAATGGCGCTTCCTCAAATGGCGGTAATATGTCGGTCCATTTTTTCAAAATTGACGATCTGGAGTTTTCCGGAAGTTTATATGTTTTGGCGTTTATGTTTTTAAGAGCGGTTAGAAGCGCTTCTTTGGCAAGCAAACTTTCTTCCGGAGTTTTTTCATCGGAAATCAAAACAAACGATCCTCCAGCAGCGACTGTTTTTTGGATGTTTGTTTCTTGTTCCCGAGTCATACTAGCATTCCTAGCATTTTGACTCTACGGTTGCAAGATTGACTCTCTCCTGATTGTGTTTGGTTTGTTTGATTTTTAAAAAATGCTAGAATTTGCCTAATGAAAAAAAGGATAATCACAAAGAATCTTGAGGAGTTTATCAGCCTCGTTCAAATTATCGCCAAGAACTCATTGTCAAGGTTGAACCTTGACAATGGAGGTGGCGCGACCGTGCTGGCGCTTTATGGCGAATTGGGCGCGGGTAAAACCACTTTCGCGCGCGCGTTTGCCGAAACATTGGGAGTAAAAGAAAAAATTAAAAGTCCGACTTTTATAATTTTCAGAAAATCAAAAATAGAAAATAAGGAATGGAGCGAGAAAGTTTTTGAAAATTTTTATCATTTTGATGTTTACAGAATTCATAATGAAAAAGAAATTTTAAATCTCGGCTGGGAAGAAATAATTTCTAATCCACGCAATATTGTTTTGGTGGAGTGGGCGGATAAAATAGAAAGTATCTTGCCTAAAAACCATATTGAGGTAGTCCTCAAACATAAAGAAGAGGGAAAAAGAGAAGTGGAGGTGATGATGGCAAAGGTGTGATAGAATTATAGTGATGACTAATAAAGATCGCAAAATCCTCGTTCTCTTGGATGCTCATGCCATTTTGCACAGGGCGTTTCATGCGCTTCCTGATTTTACTTCGCCAAATGGCGAGCCGACGGGAGCGCTTTACGGTTTCACCGCCTTTTTAATAAAAGTTATTCGCGAACTAAAACCGGATTACATTGCCGCTTGTTATGATTTGCCGGAGCCGACTTTTCGCCATGTCGCGTACAAAAATTACAAGGCCGGTCGAGCGAAAATGGATGACGCTTTGGCTAAGCAGATCAATCGTTCGCGCGACATTCTGAAGAACTTCAATATTCCCGTTTATGACGCGCCCGGGTTTGAAGCGGACGATGTGCTTGGCACGATTGTAGAAAAAGTCAAAAGTCAAAAGTCAAAAATCAAAACGATCGTGGCTTCCGGAGATATGGATACGCTCCAGCTTGTAAGCGGCAATGATGTGGTGGTGTACACTCTTAGAAAAGGCATTCAAGATACTATCGTGTATAACGACAAGACGGTGAAAGAGCGATACGGCTTTGGGCCGAAGCTGGTGCCGGATTTTAAGGCGCTCAAAGGCGATCCATCGGACAACATTTTAGGCGTGCCGGGCATAGGCGATAAAACAGCCACGGAGCTTATCGTAAAATACGGCAATATAGAAAATTTATACAAGAAACTTAAAAAAGGAGAAGTGGAAGCGAAGCCGCGAATTTTAAAACTGCTTGAGGAAAATGAAGAAGAAGCCGAGTTTAGTAAAACTTTGGCGGAGATTAGAAAAGACGCGCCGATAAAGTTTAATCTTGAAGACACTGAATGGAAAAATGGCTTCAGCGAAAGTGAGGTAAGAAATATTTTCGACGAACTTGGTTTCAGGAGTTTGGCCGCAAGATTGTTTAATCAAAAAACAGAAGAGAAGGCTGGTGACGCGACGAGAGGCGACACCACACCAGTTGGCAATGGAGATGTCGTGGACGATCTTAAAGAAAGATTTAAAAAAGTAAATTCCGAATTGCCGGAAAAGTTATATAAGGAAGTGGAAATTCCGCTTATAAAAATTCTGGAAGAGATGCAGGAAACCGGCATATTACTTGACGTGAAATATTTAGAAAAGCTTTCCGCTGAGAGTCACAAGGAATTAACCGCTTTGGAGAAAAAGATTTGGAAAATGGCCGACGAAGAATTTAATATTTCTTCACCTAAACAAATGGGACAGATTCTTTTTGAAAAGCTCAATTTGGCGGCAGGAAATAAAATTAAAAAAACAGCCACCGGCGCGTATTCCACAAATATTTCCGAGCTCACCAAGCTTAAAGGCAAACATCCCATTATAGATGAAATTATTTTTTACAGAGAACTTTCCAAGCTCGTGTCCACATATATAGACGCGTTGCCGAAGCTCGCGGATAAAAATAATCGGTTACACACTACCTTTGATCAAGCCGGCACGGCCACCGGCAGAATTTCTTCTCAAGAGCCGAACTTGCAGAATATCCCGAAGAGATCAGATAAAGGCAAAGAAGTCAGAAGAGCTTTTGTGTCCGACAAAGGATTTAAGCTCGTGGCCTTTGACTACTCGCAAGTAGAGCTTAGGGTGGCCGCCATTTTAAGCGGTGATGAAAAACTCATTGAAGTTTTTAAAAAAGATGAAGACGTACACGCGGCGGTGGCCAGCGAAGTTTTTGGCGTAACTTTGGCGCAAGTAACGCCGGAGATGAGGCGAGTGGCCAAGGTGATAGATTTCGGTATTATCTACGGCATGGGTATAAACGCGCTTAGACAAAACATAGGTTGTTCTAAAGAAGAGGCGCAGAAATTTTATAATGAGTATTTTAAAAAATTTGCCGGCGTGGCGAAATACATGGAAAAAATTAAGAAAGAAGTTTACGTCAAAGGCTGCACTGAAACACTCTTCGGCAGAAAAAGATTTTTTCCGGAAATAAAATCACATATGGAATATGTGAGAAAGGAGGCGGAGCGCATGGCGATAAACGCGCCTATCCAAGGCACGGCGGCGGATATGGTGAAGATGGCTATGGTGGCGGTGAACAGAGCTTTGGAAAAAGAAGGGTTCAAAGGCGATGTGAAGATGCTTCTTCAAATTCATGATGAACTGCTCTTTGAAATAAAAGAGGAGAAAATCAAAGTTGCCACGCCTATTATAATAGAAGCGATGGAAGGTGTGTATAAAGGGGAAGTACCTATAAAAGTGAACGCGGAGATAGGGGATAATTGGGACGAGATGGTTCTTACCCAAAAAAGACAGACTTTGACAAAGTGATTGATGAAGAAATCAAAAGAGTCGAATATCTTTTGAACATTTGTCCCAGAAAAAGCTGGCGGAAAAACTCCACTTGAAGTATTCTATGATAGAATAGGTAATATATGATGTATTGAATGTACCATCATAAAAAAAGTGATTACTTAAAAAAGAAGTTTAATAGATCTATACAACCTACCGCCTGCTAACAAGTAAAGAACCACATAAATTTGCTTTTCTTTTAACTTCTGGTAATATATTTTTATGAAAAAACAAATTAAAAATAAAGTTTTATCGTTTTCTGTGATTTATGAAGCTGATCCAAACGGCGGCTATGTTGCTTATAATATTCAATTCCTCAAGAGCAAAGAATTTTACAAGGAAGAGTTGAGATTTCGGTTTAAATTATGAAAAAACTGCCTAGTCTAAAAGCAAAAGATGTTGTTAGGATTTTAAAGAAATTGGGTTTTGAAGAAGATCGTCAAAAAGGCAGTCATTTGATTTTAATTTTTACATTATTCACCATAGTAATGTTTAAAGAATCGCAAAAATTTGACAAAACTTATTTTTAAAGTATAATTTTAAGCAGAAATTGAAACTTATTTTTGTTTTCAAACTTGGTTCTGGTCAATCGGGTTTGATACTTTTAAAAAGCGGACCAGCGCGAGAAGGAGGAATAAATGTTTAAAGGAAGAAACAGATTTTTAATTTTATTTTTGATTATTTGTTTAGCCGGTGTTGGTTGCGCCAGTAACACCGGGAAATACGGTGGCGGTGGTGCGGCTGGAGGAGCGGCTATTGGAGCTCTTGCAGGACAAGCACTTGGTGGAAATACGGCTGCCACACTGATGGGCGCTGGCGCTGGCGCTGTAGCTGGAGCTATCGGAGGCATGATCTACGGAACCGGCAAAGACAAAAAAGAAACTCAGGCGCAGATTAACCAACAACAACAATACCAATCTGTACAGACTCAAGGCACCACGATGCAAGCACCACCCGGCCAATGGGTAAAAATATCAGGCCAATGGATCAATGGAGTCTGGGTGCCCGAGCACTTGGAATGGCGCGCGGTCCAACCGTAAGGCCATAAAATTAAAAAAAACAAAAGCAGGCCGTTTAATATAACGCAACCTGCTTTTTCTTTTTTATGCTAAAATTGAATCATGTTTTATCTCCTCCACGGCCAAGACACATATAGAAGCAGAAATAAGCTCAATGAGCTTATTTCGCATTTTAAAACCAAAGTTTCCGGCTTGGGTTTCTTTGATATGGACAAAGAGAGTTTTAGCGAAGCCGACTTTGAGGAGTTGCTTAAAACCAAAAATCTTTTTGAGAGAAAATACGTGACGGTGTGTCGCCGGCTTTTAGAAGATAAAATTTCGTCCGGATTTATAATTAAAAATTTGGAACTTTGCGCCGGCTCGGAAAATATCTTTCTGTTTTGGGAAGGGGATCTTGAGCAAGAACTGGTGGAAGCGGCGGAAAAGCGCGCTGTCAAAACGCAAAAGTTTGACTTACTAGACGGAACGCGTTTGGCTAAGTGGTACGCGGATAAAAAATTACCGGTCAAAGTTGCCGAAGCCATTAAGAAAGAGTGTGGAGCCGATTTGAGCCGCGCGGAAAAGGAGATAGAAAAATACGAACTTGGAGACCCCTGTTTTGGAGAC
This sequence comes from Parcubacteria group bacterium GW2011_GWA2_40_143, assembly GCA_000996035.1. Classification (GTDB taxonomy): domain Bacteria; phylum Patescibacteriota; class Minisyncoccia; order UBA9983; family UBA9983; genus UBA9983. Next base: position 70,408 of record LBYH01000002.1, read on the forward strand.
TTAGTCTCCAAAACAGGGGGAGTGCCGGCTTACAATCCTTTTGCCATTTGCGACGCTTTCGCGGAGAAAAATAAAATGAAGGCGTGGATTATTTATCATCAAGCGTTAAGACAGGGTGTTTCGGCTGAAGAAGTGTTTTTTAAAATCGCATGGCAGATAAAAAATTTACTTTTGGTAAAGGGGCTACAAAAGTTTGGCTCGCCAAATATGGAAAAAAGTTCAGGCTTGCATCCATTTGTATTTAAAAAAACTTTGCGGGCGGCGCAAAATTTTACCGAAGGAGAATTGGAAAAATATTCTTATGAGATGCTGAAAATTTATCACGAAGAAAGAAGAGGGAGAGCGGAGTTGTCGGTAGAATTTGAAAAAATGCTCATTAGTTGAAATTTTACTCTATTTTATCTATCCTTCTTTTGTATTTTTCTCCGTTGGAAAATGGCGTTTGGAGCCAAGCAGAAATTATTTTTTTGGCCAGCTCAAAATCCACTTCATCGGCGGGAAGAGACAGGACGTTGGTGTCGTCATGCTCGCGAGATTGTCTGGCGGTTTCTATGTCGTCCGCCAAAGCGGAGCGGATACCGCGAAATTTGTTGGCCGTAATATCCACTCCCACTCCTGATCCGCAGATAAGGATGCCTTTGTTGTTTTGCGGATTTTGAGAAACTTTTTCCGCCACCGCTTTGGCGAAGTCGGTGTAATCATCGTTTGGGTCAAAGATATTATTCCCCAAATCGGCAAAGTCATAACCGCTCTCTTTTAAGAAAGCCCTTAAATCTTCTTTTAATTTATAGCCACGGTGATCCGCGCCGATATATAGCATAAGTTTATTTTAATTGTTTTAAAATAAAACACCACTATCGCTCGTTTACAATGAAATCCCCCCCCCATATCCTTTTTCTTGTTTGCGTGGTATATTTAGAATTACAAACAAAGACACCAAGTTACAAGCAAGATTAATTTAATAAAGTTATTTCTAAAAAATTAAACCAATGACACGACATCTAAAAATCGCCGCCATTATTTTTCTCATCATAAGCGCGCTTGGCTTTCTTGATGCCGCTTATCTCGCGATTGATCACTATCGCGGAAATATACCCCCTTGCACGATACAGGGATGTGAAATCGTGCTTACCAGTGCGCAGAGCAAGATTGCCGGCGTTCCCGTGGCTCTTTTGGGGGCGTTGTATTATTTTACGCTTCTTATTTTATCCATCGCGTATTTGGATAAAAAGAATGAGATGCTCATTAAGATTGCTTCAAAGCTTACTCCACTGGGATTTGTCGCTTCTTTGTATTTTGTTTATCTTCAATTTTTTACAATTAAAGCAATTTGCCAATATTGCATGGCATCCGCCACTACTTCAACACTCCTTTTTATTACAGGCATGTACATTATCGTCAAAATGCGTCATAGGTCTGGTGGTGTAGAAATTAAAAAATAATTTACCAATATGAATAAAATAAAAACTTTTGTTATCACTGTTACTGTTTCTGCCTTGGTCGGCAGTTTGGCAACCTTTGGCATGATGAATTTGTTCGTCGGCTCAAAAGAGAAAACAAGCAATGAGCTTATTAAAGAATTTTATGCGGTTGAGACTGCTGCGCATGTGAGCCCTCACGGCCTGCGTGGCAAACTTGATAAGGGCGGCACCACGGTTCTTTTGATTGACCTGCGAAGTGCGCAAGAATATGAGCGTGAACACATTATTGGCGCTATCAACATTCCCGCTTATTCAGATCCTAATACGCCGGCGTACGAGGATGTTGATCGAATTGTGAGACAATTTAAAGAGGCTATTGCCGCAAATCCTAATAAAGAAGTTGTTACTTATTGTTACAGCCTTCCTTGTATGACTGGAAGAAAAATCGGGAAAATGTTGTCTGAGCACGATATTTATGTGAGAACACTTGGTATTGGCTGGAATGAATGGCGGTATTTTTGGACATTATGGAATCATGAGCATGAATGGGAAGTTACAAAACCGGAAGATTATGTTTGGAAAGGAAAGGAGCCTGGCGTTCCTGTTCAGCGAGAATTACCTTCTCCGTGCGGTGAAGGAGAGTTTAGCTGCTAGTCGTTCTTAGTATGACATCAAGGCGTTTAACTGCTTGTCGTCACACTTCGTGTGGAATTATACAACTCTGCTCGAACATTTTTTGAACGGAACTGACCGCCTCGCCGCGCCCTCGCGGAAGGCCAGAATTTTTTCGCCGCCAATCATCTTATCCCTGTATCAAATAAAATCGTGTATTCAGATATTTCGCCCGCTATCACATTTACCAACTGACCCTGAATTCCCGGACCCAATGGTTCTGCCCATGTGATGTAGTATTCTCCTGCCGGAAGTGATACCGAGAAACTGCCGTCTCTCTGGGTTGAAAATCTTGTGAACTCAACATTTCCCATGGCGTTTTGGACAATGAATTCCCTGAATATGGGTTTGTCGGCGCATTTCGGATCGGGCGGGTTTTTTACAACTGGGCATGTCGGACCGAGCAATATCGTGCCGCTCACGCGGCCGATTCCTTCTGCAGTGATCCCCCTTACTATTTCGTCTACGGAAAGATTGTTGCCAAGTCGGCCGCGGATGTTATTAAACAGCGTTTCGTGTCCTTTCTCAATAATCATTTCTTCCGCGCTACTCATGCGTCCGGATTTTCTGCGTTCAAAATTAAGTTTGCCGTTCTCATACGCATATTTACCCTCTAGAGCTTCCGCGCCGTCAAAATCCGCTTCCAAAAGCCCGGGGAACGCTTGCAGATAAATAGACGCACTAAAGCCCTCAATGGGCTGACCGATATTCTTTATTACGAAACCTTGAATGATTCCCGTAAATTGGGATACATCCGAAAAAACGCCATCTGTTTTCTCCGAAGCCCAATCGCAAATTACTTGTTGCGTGATTCGATTAAAAAATCGCGTGTCGGGTAGTAATGGTATACGGAAGATTGTATAGGACTTCACGATCAGCGTATTTTCTTTTATTACTCCGTCTCCTTGTTTGTAAATAACCGCGCTCTTTCCGAGCCAAAGCGCGATCCGTTGGAGGGGATGGTCAAATTGTTGCCGTATGCTTGTTTGCACGCAACTTTTTTCTTCGGCAGTAAGCGAAATAACATCTTGCACTGTTAACTTTGGAATTGCGATGCCAATAAATAAAATTATTCCCAAAAAGGCAAGTATTAATATTTTGTGTGATTTTTTCATTTGATCAATTCTTATCAGAATCGTTTGGCAAATGTCTCAAATATGTTTTTGCCGATTC
>LBYH01000003.1:0-56645 GCA_000996035.1 Parcubacteria group bacterium GW2011_GWA2_40_143
ACCTTCATCAACACCGGAGTATAAAATTACTTTTTCGCATTTCCAATCGTTTTTTAAAAACTCGTATAATTTTCTCCAATCAACCAAAAAACCAAGCAATTGTTTCGTAGTGCTTTCTGTGTTTTGAACATCAACAAGGGCTATCTTGTTTTTCTTTTCTTCCATAAAAATTATTACTTCAATTATACCACAAAAGTTTTTCTTTATCCGCCAAACGCCCCCTTTAAAATCCCCTTTTCCAGCAGTTTCAATTCTTTTTCGGATGCGGATTGGAGGGATTGGATTTTTCTGACTTTTTCTGAAAGAGAATTAAATTTTTAACTTAACAAATGCTTATTAAACACTTCTTCAAATTTTTCTCGCAACGCATTATTGACCTGTCCATCGTTAAAGAAAGGCAAACCAATCAAGCGGAAATCTTTATTTTCAATCTTAAATGTATCAAAATCTGTTTTGCACTTCTGCTCTATTTCTAATAAAAACTTCTGTTTCCAACCTTCTTTTGATTGCTCAAAAGTATTTTGCGCGTCCAAAAATTGATCACCTTTCGGCTCAACAAAAATCTGATACATAATTTCTTGCTTTGTCTTCTTCTTGGTCAGAAACAAAACGAAATCTGGATAAAATGGCTCGCCGTTTTCAAAGCTGTAAATTTTGAAAAACTGCTCATTGCGAAGCAAGGCAATGTCTTGATATTTTTTCTTTAACTTTGTTATTGCCTCATCAATAAAGCGCAAAAATGATTCTTCCTCGCTCGTTCCCCAGATTTCGTTTTGTGCAAACCAATTCCGAGAAGAAAAATCAAAATCTCGCATATTTTGCGCTCGTGGACTTTCGCTGTCTAATTGCAACACCTTGTCATTTTCAAATATTTTTTGGATCAAATGAGCTTTAAATTCCTTTGTTCCGTAGTATTCCTTTTTCTCTTTGCCGGCGATTTCCAACACTTTATCAATCACAAATCCGGCAATGCTCAATTTTTCAACCTGCAAAAGATTTTCTACTTGTTCACTTGTGCCTTTTACCTTGATTTTAATTCCTCCTAGATATTTCTCATTTGAAATAAAATCTTTTGCTGATTCTATATTACCGAATATCTTTTTTAACTCATCAAATCGTCCGGCTGGTATTTTCGCCAAGGCGGTACGGACAATATGCGATCCTAAATCAGCAATTTTATAATCCCGAATTTCTATTTTTGCCTTTACTCCGGCGCCGACACCAACAACAAATAAATCTTTTTCTATTGCTTCTCGTGTTGGTAGTTGAAAAATATTTATTTCTGCGTTATGGTCAAATTCTGCCTTGGCGTCCGAAAGCGCAAAAATATCCTTGCCCAAATTCTCTTTGCGAGAATTTAAGAAAATATAACCTTTCTTCCAAAAATTACTGTTTTTAAAATCACTTTTGATCTTAATCTCTTTTTGTACTGTGCGCGACGGCATAATACCCTCACGAACCAAAACACTTTCCAATTCTTGAATATAGATCTCGCGCCTCGTCCGATAAGTTGTGCCTCTTGTACGGTTGCCGGCCCTGGCTTGTTACTGACAATTGACCGGCTGTTGTAAAGGCGGACAATATCAAAAAGATTCAAAACATCCCAGCCCTCGTTCAATTTTTCTGTCGCAAAAATAGCGCGAATTTCATTACTTTGATCTTCCAAAGAATTAAGTAAAATTTGCTTTTGCTCTAAATCCTTATCTTCATCAACAGTCAAACACTTTTCCGGCGCAAAATCACTTTTAATTTCTAACACTAAGTCCGCCAAAGATATTTTTTGGCTCTTAAAGAATTGAAATGCTTTTTGCAATGTTGGGTCATTAATTGCAGTTTGTTGTTTTAAGTGTTTTTCGCCAAGTTCAGAAATAAGCTTATGAAATAATTCCTTGAAAATGCTTGAAACGACAATTTGCGGATTGTGTTCTTTTGATATTCCTTCTTTGGGGATGCTTACTCTATTGGCTTTAAACATCACCACCGGCTTTAAAGCGATTTTATGCTTCTCGGCTACTTTACGGCGATATTGCGAAATAATCACCGCCGAAAGCGCGCGTTCCATAATCGGCGCGTTAATTTGCAAAGTTCGCACATCTTTTGAAAACCCGTCCAAACGATATTCTTTCAGATCATAGCGATAAATCGCTTTATCTTTGTATTTTTCCAAAATTTCCGGATATTCCTGTTCTAATCGAGCTGTTGCCGTAAATTCCAAAAGCACATTATCCTTTTGGCTGTTGGCGTTTAAAATCCGCATTACTGTATTTTCCCAATTTCGGCGGTCTTCTGCTTCGGTTTTGCTTATTTTGCCATTTGTTTCTGCTGACAGGTTGTGCGCTTCATCAGCAATCAAAACAATTTTCTTGTCCGCAAAATCTTCATAAGTCAAAATATTTTCGCGAGCGAAATTAAAGCGAGAATGCAAAAGCGCGGTCGTGGAAAAAATAATGTTTATATCGTCATCATTTACGCCTTCAAAATTATTCACTTCTTTGATTTTTATTTCTTGACCACCAAGTGTAATTTTATCGGCAAACAAATACTTTTTTGAATTCGAATCAAGAAAATTGGCTTTGGTCTTTTGGATAATGTTGCCAAGACGAGTAAAGAAAATGAAATTTCGATATCCTTTTTGATAAAAATACAAAAGATTGGCGGCCATGATGAGCGTCTTGCCCGAACCGGTCGCCATATTAAACATCAAATGAATCGGCTTTTGTTTTTGGTGGTATTCCTCAACATAATAATAAAACCGCCCCAACGCTTCTTTTTGGTATTCGCGAACCGAAAAAGCCGGATTAAGATTTTTCAGAATATCCGTTTTTTCTGTCGCCTTGTTTTTGAAAACATCAGCGCCAGCAAAATCTTTGTGATTGTTAAATTTTTCGTATAGCATATTTAAATTACCTAAAATAAACTTTCTTGCTTTCCAGAGTCATTTTTATCAATCTGTTTCGATTCAATTTTCGCATCCGTTTTTCTCCATGCGCTGTTTACCCCTTTTTTCTCAGGAATCATCTCGATCATTTTGCGATCCTTGAGTTTATAAAAAGATCTTTTTACGGCATTCTCAGATTTTATACCTGTTATATCCCTAGCTGTTTCATTATTTATTTCATCGTGATTTTCTAGATAACGCATAATTTGTTCTTCGGGCGAGGCCAGGGGTTCGTGTGGTAGGATTACTATCACTTTCGTTTTAATGTCTTTGATAATTGGCTCCTTTAACCTAACTTCTTTCATCTTTTCAAAAGCTGTATTTAATCCTTCACCAATATCATGATTGGGTCTATCCGGATATTTATTTAGCAATCTAACAATTTTAGAATTTCTAGAAAAACGTACGTCAAGAATATTTTGCGGAGTAACAAAAGCAGGCAACGGGCCTGGACTATGAACTTCTACTCTATTATTAAAAATAAAAACCAATACATCATCTGAAATGTTAAAATCACGATGGATTAAAGCGTTTACTAAAATTTCCTTAATTGCCTCCGGAGGATATTTTGCACGCTCAAGCCCTGTTGGCCCCATAACAGGCACGGAATCAATAATTCTTTGGATTTCCTTAAGACCAGTAATAATCTGTTGATGCAACGGACCCTCCACGGTTTTCTGTTCTTTTAGATGCGATCTTTCTGGCACTTCTTCATTAGTATCATACCAAGTAATCTTTAGAGAGCATTTCTTTGGTAAAACAGCTTGCGGATTTTCGTCATAAAGGAGAACAGCTGCGTATATTGGCTTTAATTTTTCATTAACGCCAGATATTAAATTTTGTTTTCTTAAAAAATCCTGCCTGTCAGTTTTGGGTAAATAATAATCTAAAAATTCATTTAATTCAGAGGAGTCTAATAAACGATCAATGTCATAATTCGCAATGTTTTGATTTTCATAACTTGTTGCGCCTTTTGATAATTGTAAATTTGTTATTTCCTCCCCGGCTATTAAAATACACTGGGCTCCTTTTCGGATATAAGAATTTCCACCCGCGGTATAATGAACGTCTGGACTTTTCTCTATCGAAACCCTAAGTACCTTTCCTAATTTTTCATTTTTTTCTATTTCTAAAAACTCAAACCCAATGCCCGCAAGAGTCGGACTAATATTTCGTGTAATATCAGCGATGGTATTATTCGCTTCCTCTTGTATTTGAAAACCACCCCACCTCTCAAATTTTCCTCCTGTTAAACCAGTATCTTTTCTGTCGTGGATCCCAATTAACAATTCTCCACCATCCGCATTGGCGAATGCTATACATTTTTTTTGTACAACCTCGCCTTTGTAATCTTTTCTTGTAACATCAAAAAAATGGTCCTCTTCCTCATTAAGAAACTTAATGGCATCTTGTTCGCTAATTTTCTTAACTTCGAACATGTGGTTATTTATAAAAATCTCGATTTAACTCATGGTCTTCCTTACTAATCCCATACTCCTTATCCTCAATCTCGCTCAAATTGACATAAAGCTGATTTTTATCTAAACACTCAATCAAAAACTTCTTTTGGTCGGCAAGCGACAAATCTGCAAAATCTTTCGCATTTTCGTCAAAAATTTTCAAGTCAACCCTCCAACTCAAAAAAGTATTATCTTTCAAATCATTCCAAATCGTTTGCAATTCTTTGCCGGTCTTAGCTTTTTTAATTTCTATCACTATCTTTTCATTCCACTCTGCCAGTTCCATATACACAAAATCCCCTCCGCCTTTCCAGCTCACAACTTCGGAAATACCGCCCTGTTCACCGACAATCACTTTTTTCAATCGCGCTTCCGGCAGGTCGTGAATATAATCCATTTGTTCAATACCGATATATTGTCGTCCAGTTTTATGTGCGACCGCTAAAGTTGTTCCGCTTCCAGCAAAAAAATCTAAAACCAAATCATATTTTTTACTTCCAAGTTCTAAAATTCTTTGCAAAAGCCGCTCGGGTTTCGGTGTACCAAAAATGCCACCAAAACCAAGAGCATTGATTTCTCTTTTTGAGTCTTGATTATCACCAACTTCAGTACGAAACCATATTGTTTTAGAAACAAGTCCTTCCTGTACTTCAGAAAGAAAAGTTTTTAAACGAGGCAGGCCATTCCCGTCTTTACCGAACCATATTCGATTATCTTTCACTAACTCCTGAAACTTCTCTTTTGTAAATCTCCAACTCCGGCTTTCAGGAGGATGAACGATTCTCCCTGACGGTGTTGTTATCGGAAAATCAGTATTTGCAGAATATGTTTTCACGGAAGGGTTATCTGACATCCACAGACCTCTTGTATCATTGTCGGGATTTTTATATCCAGCATCTGATGCACTTGTTCGCGACAATAAATTAGGTCGCCAAGTGTTTTTATCTTTCGCGAATAAAAGAATATGATCATGACTATCCGAAAGCCATTTTGCGTCATTTTGCGGAGAATATTTTTTCTCCCATATCACATTTGCCACAAAATTTTCTCGTCCGAAAATACCGTCGCAAAGCACTTTCAGATAATGAGATTCATCATCGTCAATGTTGATCCAAATACTTCCGTCTTTACTCAATAATTGTTTTGCTGTTTCCAGCCGATTCTTCATAAATACAAGCCACGAAGAATGATTAAAACTGTCATTATACCCAAAACTATCATTGCCGGTGTTATATGGCGGATCAATGTAAATCAATTTTACTTTTCCAGCGAATTCTTTTTTGAGCGAGGCAAGGGCGAGCAGGTTGTTGCCTTTGATAATCAAATTGTCCTTAATTGTGCCTTTTTCATCGCGCTTGAAGCTTTCCAGTTTATGTTCCTTGACCGCCGAAGCTTTAGCGGAGGCGGTGCTTTTTTCAATGCCTATCCGTTTGAAATTGGTAAAAACTTTTGCGTCAAGCAAGCGATTGATGTCGTCCGGCGCCAATGTTTCGTTATAAAAAATCTCATCTCGTTTCTGGTCTTCTTTGGTCATTCCGCCTTCCAAAACACAATCTTTGTAAGGCCACGCCAAAACCACTTCTTTGTTTTCACTCACATATTCATCGCCAGCAGTTAAGCCGATTTTGTTTTTGAAAGCGGTATAAGAATCTGGCAAAAATTGTTTATTGGACACAAAGCGGATAAATTTCTCTTTATCAAAAATAAGTGTTTTTTCCACTTCAAAAAAGAAGTGTTGTTTTATCGCTTTGTCTGAAAGCAAAAGTTTAATCAACGCCGGATCATTCTTACGCGCCAATTCCTGCGTCTGATTTTTCAAAATAATGCCATCTTGCGAAACAAGACGCTCGTCTTTCTTTAATAAATCTGTTAGTTGTTCAAATATGTTTTTCACGTTTTTATTTTACCATTTTTTAGACAAAATCACAAGGTTTTTAGCCCCGCTTGGACATTCAATGTTCAAGTGATTTGTTTTACTTCAAACCCCTGCAATTTTCGGCCGGTTGGTAGCCGGCTTTTTTATTTTTTCTTTATAGATTTTGAAATTTTTTTTACTTCTTTATCAAAGTCGGAAATATATTTTTTATCCTCATTGTTGCGATATTTTTCAAATTCCGTTTCAGCTTTGGCTTCCGCTTTTGCCGCACTCACTTTGCCAGCATTGGTCAAAAGTTTTTTCTCACTCAACTTTAAAAACTCATCCAGCTTTTTCACCCAGTCAATCATTTTCATCGGTCTCTCGTTGGTTGCCTGCAATTCAGCAAAATCCAAGAAAAGCGAAACAATCAGATTCAACTGTTTTAATTCCTTTTCTGTTAGATAATTTTTAGCGATTTTTATATCGCTGGCGGTAATGTATTTCCCCTTAAAATTCGTCAGCCCCATCATTGGCTTTCCGCTGTCTGCTCTTTCACTGATAACTTCCGCCGCAGTGCGTCCATGCACAGCGAAGTGCATTTTATTTTGAACTGTGGCAAAAAATTCTTGAGTGATTTTGTCGTCTTTGAGATAGTCAATACTGGTAGCGTAAATATCCGTCACTTTTTGATAAAAATTTCTTTCACTTGCGCGGATATCCCTAATACGCTGTAAAAGTTCTTCGAAATATCTAGCTTTTTGCCCGCCCTGTTTTAACCTCTCATCATCTAACACAAAACCTTTGACAATATATTCTTTGAGTCTTTGAGTTGTCCAAATGCGAAATTGAGTCGCTCGTTTTGAATTTACCCTGTAGCCCAAAGCAATGATGGAATCCAAATTGTAGTGTTTTGTATCGTACTCTTTGCCATCGGCAGCAGTTATTCGGAAATTCCGAATAACTGCTTTTTCTTCTAATTCTTGCGTAAAAAATATATTTTTTAAATGCTCATTGATTGTCGGCACGCTAACTTCAAAAAGTTCTGCCATAAGTTTTTGAGTAAGCCACACCGTTTCATCTTGAAATTGAACATCAATTTTAGTCTGACCGTCTTCAGTCTGGTAAATGATAATTTGCGATGATTGGTCATGATTTTTCATCCTTCTATTTTACGCTTTTTTAAGGAAATTATCTATATTTATTCACAATTTTCAAATATGGCAAAAAGTTTTTCGGTGAATGGGCGAGAGGCCGTGGGCGGCTACGCACTCAAAGTGTTCTTTAGTGCCGTAGCCTTTGTGTTTGGCAAAATTATATTGAGGATATTTTTTGTGCATAACCAGCATTACTCTGTCTCTTGAGACTTTGGCTATTATAGAAGCAGCGGATATTAGTGGCACTTTCTCATCACCTTTCTCTATGGTTTCCTGCTCGTATTTTTCCGGCGCGAAAAGCAAGCCGTCAAGAAGCACCATGTCAGGTTTGCGAGAAAATTTTTCCAAAACTTTTTCCACCCCGAAAAGTACAGCCTTTCTGATGCCAAACTTATCAATCATCTCGTTGCTTACGAAAACATGATGCGTTTCAAACTCCGGCTGTTCGTTTAAAACTTTGAACCATTCTTCTCTTTTTTTCGCGCTTAATTTCTTGGAATCTTTGATGCCTTCCAGAATTTTTATTTTTTCATTTTTATCTTTAAGTTTTACTCCCGCCGCGCCCACGCACACCGGCCCGGCCAAAGGCCCCCTGCCAGCTTCATCTATCCCCACCACAAAAAGCTCATTCTCCATTATTTAATAATAGCAAAACTTATGCTAAAATTCTAAATTATGTCATCTAAATTCGTCCACTTGCATGTGCATTCTCATTATTCGCTTCTAGACGGCTTGGCCAAGATAGACGATTTGATAAAAAAAGCCGTAGAGCTTAAAATGACCGCTCTTGCCTTAACTGATCACGGCAACATGCACGGCTCCATTGAGTTTTATAAAAAATGCAAAAAAGCCAATATTAAACCCATAATCGGCACGGAATGTTACATCGCCTTTGAGGGCATGCGAGACAAGAGGCCGGGCATAGACAACAAACGTTATCATTTGGTGCTTCTCGCGCGAAACGAGATTGGTTACAAAAATCTCAAACAGATAGTAACCGCCGCCAACTTGGAAGGTTACTATTATAAGCCGCGAGTAGATAAAGCCTATCTGCGCGCCCACAGCGAAGGTCTTATTGCTCTTTCCGCCTGCATGGCCGGCGAAGTTTCCAGAAAAGTGGAAAAAAAAGATTTTGCCGAAGCGGAAAGAATTGCCAAAGAATATGAAGAGATTTTCGGCAAAGGAAATTTCTTCATAGAAATAGGTCATCATCCCACCATAGATGGTTACATGGAAATCCAAAAAGGCCTCGCGCGAGTGGCAAGAAACGCCGGCATCCCGCTTGTGGCCACTCAAGATGTGCACTACGCGAACGTGGAAGACAGAGAAGCCCAAGATATATTGGTGGCTATCCAGACAAACGCTCAACTTGCTGACACAAACAGAATGACCATGAAGAACGAAAACAATTCCATGAGATCCATGGAGGAGATGGTAGAACTTTTTAAAGACACGCCGGACGCCATAGAAAACACGGTAAAAATCGCCGAGTGCTGCAATTTGGAGCTGGAGCTCGGCAAATGGGTTTTCCCAAAACTTGAATTGAAAGACAACAGAAAGCCGGAAGAATATCTCCAAGAATTGGCTTACGCCGCATATAAGGAAAAATTTTCCGCCAGAGACGCGGACGGGGAAATTAAAAAAAGAGTGGATTACGAGCTGGAAGTTATCATTGGCAAAGGTTATGCTCCATACTTTCTTATTGTTTCCGATCTCATAAACTTTGCCAGAGAAAAAGGTATTGTTACCACCACAAGAGGCTCGGCCGCCGGCTCTCTCGTCTCTTACCTTATAGGTATCACCACCGTGGATCCGATAGAATACATGCTGCCGTTTGAAAGATTCCTCAACCCGCACAGACCTTCTCCGCCTGATATTGACATGGACTTTGCCGACGACAGACGCGAAGAAGTTTTGGAATATGCCAAAGGGAAATACGGCCGAGACAAGGTGGCTCAGATAGGCACCTTTGGCACCATGATGGCGCGCGGCTCGGTGCGCGACGTAACTCGCGCCCTAGGCAAGCCATACGATTTAGGCGACAGAATAGCTAAACTTATACCCATGGGCAGCCAAGGTTTCCCCATGACTATCGCTCAAGCGATAGAAATAGAACCGGAGCTTAAGAAAATGTACAAAGGTGAGCCTGAAGTAAAACAGATAATTGATTTGGCAAAAAAAATAGAAGGCTGCGCCAGACACATTTCCGTGCATGCCGCCGGCGTAGTGATCTCGCCCACCGAGCTTACCGATTTTGTGCCGCTCCAATTTGAACCCAAAGGAGAAAAAATCATCACTCAATTCAACATGCATGACGTGGAAGAAGCCGGCCTGCTAAAGTTTGATTTCTTAGGTATTAAAAATCTTGCCATTTTGGGAAATTCAATAAAAATTGTAAAGAAAATTCATGGTATAGACATTGATATTCAGAATATTCCGCTTGATGACAGAAAAACTTTTGAGCTTCTTTCCAGGGGCGACACCACCGGCGTATTCCAGATGGGCGGTAGCGGCATGACAAGATACCTTAAAGAACTTGCGCCCTCAAGGATTACGGATCTTATGGCTATGATAGCCCTCTTCCGCCCCGGCCCGATGGACAACATCCCTTCATATATCAAGAGGAAACACGGACAAGAAGCTATCACCTATCTTGATCCGCGCCTTGAGAAAATACTGGAAAAAACCTATGGCGTTGTAACCTATCAAGATGACGTACTCTTTATCGCCATAGAATTGGCCGGCTATGATTGGGGCAGCGTGGACAAGTTTAGAAAGGCTATCGGTAAAAAAATTCCCGAAGAAATGGCCAAGCAGGAAAAGATTTTTATAGAAGGATGCCAAACTCACGGCGGTATCACCAAACAAAAAGCTGAAGCTTTATGGAGTCTCTTTGATCCGTTTAAAGGATACGGTTTCAACAAAGCTCATGCCGCCTCTTACGGCATGGTGGCTTACCAAACGGCTTACATGAAGGCCAACTTCCCCGCCGAATATATGACGGCCGTGCTCACCGCCGACTCCGGCGATACTGAGAAAATTGCCGTTTCCATCGTAGAGTGCAAAAAAATGGGCATACCGGTTTTACCGCCGAACGTAAACGAAAGCTTTGAAGATTTTACCGTGATAAAAGGAGAGAAAGAAAAAAATTCGCCGGATCAGATAAGATTCGGGTTGTGCACCATCAAAAATCTCGGCGCCGAAATATCGCGCGTGATAATAGAAGAGAGAAAAGCTAGCGGCCAGTTTAAATCTTTTGCCGATTTCCTAGACAGGATCAAGCATAAAAATTTAAATAAAAAATCTCTTGAGGCTCTCATAAAAGCCGGCGCCATGGATGAATTTGGTGAAAGAGGTCAACTTCTCGGCAACACGGAAGACGCTCTGTTGTATAGCAAAGACACCGCCAAACTCAACCAAAACCAAGGATCGCTTTTCTCTCTTATGCAAAACGCAACAAGCGTGCCGGGCCTAAAACTTAAAGAAACGCCGCCGGCCTCTCAGCATGAAAAGCTTTTATGGGAGAAGGAACTTCTCGGTTTGTATATTTCCGGCCACCCATTGGACAGGTTTAAAGAAAAATTTGAAAAAATAAAAACCAAGATAGGCGAAGCCAGAAAGATGCCCAACGGTTTGCCGGTGGTAACCATAGGCATGATAGAAGAAGCGAAAAAGATTTTTACCAAAAAAGGCGACCCCATGCTCTTCATGAAGCTCTCCGATTACAGCGATAGCATAGAAAACGTAATTTTTCCAAAAATACTTGATAAATACGGCGAGATTATCCGAGAAGGCAATTGCGTTGCCGTAAAAGGCCGCGTCTCCCTCCGCAACGGCGATTCTTCCATCATTGTGGAAGAGCTTAAAGAACTGACGGTGGAGAATGCAAATTCTTGAAAATCAGTTAAAATTTAAATTATGAAGAATATAGAAAATAACATCGCCTTTATAGACGGACAGAATCTGCATCTTGGCACAATGCAAGATAACTGGAAGATAGACCATGCCAAACTTAGAATGTACTTAAAAGATAAATACAAAATAAATGAAGCTTATTATGTTCTTGGGTATGTAAACGAAGAAGAGCAGAAACTTTATAGCAATCTTCAAAAAGCTGGTTAACTATCTTATAGAAAAAAGCAGATTTAAAAAGATACTTTTCCCAAACAAAAAATTCGCATCGTCATTATATAAAACACTTGGTTCAGAGTGCTACGATTATTTAATCAATATTAAAACTTATATAGAATGGCATAAAAAAGAAAAGGGCTCCTAAGGCACAAGCACCTTTCGGATCCCTTTTCGTATTGATACAATTTTATTATAAACCAATACTCATATTATTGTCAAGCCACCATATCGCCCATCATCGTGGAGGAGCTTAAAGAACTGACGGCCTAGAGAAAATCTACAATATTTTGTCTATTGATCTCATAAAGTCGCCAAAATCAGTAATATCTTTTCTGGCGTATTCCAATATTTTTTTGTCTTCCATCTCCCAATATCGGTGAATTAACTTATTTCTAAATTTGGACATTTTTTTCATTTTCTGCGCCAGACCGTTGTTTAAAATTTTTTCTTCACCCAAAAGTTCAAAACATTCTCCGAAGCCGGACACGCCCTTGTTTAATTTTTTCGCGGCCACATGGACGCAAACTCCGCCCACGGCTTCTATCGCCTGCAGGAGATAATACTTCAGAGCCGCGATGTTGCTTTTCCTGTTCCAAAACTCATTGTCGTCAGACAACGGCAGCTCTTTAGCGGAAGCCACCGCCTCGTTTATCTCCGCGAATCTCTGTTTGATTTTATCTTTATCCAGATCCATTTTAATTATTCGGCACTAATTCTTTAAGTGATAAAAGTGAAATGTATTCATTGGCGACGGCGTCCAAAGAAACGTTCTCCACCACACGCGAAAGCAAATCGTTATTCTTAGCAAACAAAACTTCTCCTGTCCTGAAAACATTGTTCAAAAAAGCGCTTGGCGCGAAGTTTAAAATCTTGACATCAATATCATCCATAGACAATCCGCATTTTTTCGCAATTTTTTCCGATAATCTTATCTCTTCGTCAAAAACTTCTTCTTTAACGATTTTGTTGAAGTAAACGCCAACGTCAATATCTCTGAATGAAGGAGAACCTAAAAAAGAGCCGAAGATATAGGTAAAAATAATTCTTTCATCCTCGGAAAGAATTATTTTAATGCCATCCATTATTTTTTGCCTGTCGTTTTGGCTTATTGATAAATACTCTTCTTTATTCATGTCTATAATTTACCTTATTTATAATTTCTCCGCAACGGCGATTCTTCCATCATTGTGGAAGAGCTTAAAGAACTGACGGTGGAGAATGCAAATTCTTGAAAATGTGCTATTATATTAGCCATGAAATCTAAAAACAATGAGCTTGTTGAGAATATCCGCCATTCATTGGCTCATATTATGGCGGAGGCAATCACGTCTAAGCACCCGGACGTAAAATTGGGTATAGGCCCTATCATAGAAAACGGCTTTTATTATGACTTTGATTTTTCCGCCGAGGATCATTCCCCTTCCGAAGATAAGTTGCCAAAGTTGGAAAACTTTATGCGCGAGCTTATTAAACAGAATATCAAGTTTGAAAGAGAAGAAATTACCGCCGCCGAAGCGCGAAAAATTTTTGCCAATCAGTCATATAAACTGGAAATTATAAATGAGCTGGAGCAAACAGGTGAAAAAATATCAATTTACAAATCCGGAAACTTCATTGACCTTTGCGCCGGTCCGCATGTGGCAAGTACCAAAGAAATTGATCCGAACGCTTTCAAACTCACCAAAGTCGCCGGCGCTTATTGGAGAGGAAGCGAGAAAAACAAAATGCTCACGCGTGTTTACGGCATAGCTTTTTCTAACAAGCAAGAACTGGACGATTATCTCAAAATGATGGAAGAGGCGGAAAAAAGAGACCACAGAAAATTGGGTAAAGAATTGGATCTTTTCTCCTTTCATCAAGAAGGACCCGGCTTCCCTTTCTGGCACCCGAAAGGAACTGTTTTATACAATGAACTAAAAAATTTCATAAGAAAAGAAAATGAAAAACGCGGCTACGGAGAAGTGATGACTCCCATTATGCTCAAAAAAGATTTGTGGGTTACTTCCGGTCATTGGGATAAATTCAGAGATGACATGTATTTCAGCAAAATAGACGAGGAAGATATAGCTGTAAAGCCGATGAATTGCCCCGGCGGCATGCTTATATACAAAGACAGCATGCGTTCTTACCGAGACCTGCCGCTAAGATATTCCGAGTTTGGCCTCGTGCACAGGCACGAGCTTTCCGGTGTCTTACACGGCCTATTGCGAGTGAGAGCATTCACTCAAGATGATGCTCACTCTTACTGCACACAAGAACAATTAAATAGCGAGATAATAAACATGGTGGATTATGCCATAGATATTTACAAAACCTTCGGCTTTAATGAATATGAAATTTTTATAGCCACCAAGCCGGAAAAACATATAGGGGAAAACGATGTGTGGGAATTGGCTACAAACGCTCTTATCCAATCACTTCAAGAGAAAAATCTTGAGTATCGCATTAAAGAAGGAGAAGGGGCTTTTTACGGACCTAAAATTGAATTTAATATTAAAGACGCTATTGGCAGAAATTGGCAAATGGGTACTATCCAGGTAGATTTATCCATGCCGGCAAGATTTGGCGCCGAATATACAGACAAGGACGGCAGTAAAAAAACGCCGGTCATGGTGCACAGAGCCATACTTGGATCTTTGGAGAGGTTTATAGGCGTACTCATAGAGCATTACACCGGCGCTTTTCCTCTTTGGCTCTCTCCCATACAGGTAAAAATAATTCCGGTTGGAGAAAAATTTAACACGTATGGTGAAAAGGTTTTAAACGTATTAAAAGAAAATGAAATAAGAGTGGAGATAGACAGCAGCAATGAATCTTTGGGTAAAAGAATCCGCGCCGCCAAAACTCAAAAAATTCCTTACATATTGGTAGTAGGCGAAAAAGAGCAAGAGAGCGAGAGCGTGGCTGTAAACGCCAGAGACAACGAAAAACAAGAAACGCTGCTTCTCTCCGATTTTATGCGTCTATGTTTTCCACCTCCTTGGCATGAGATTGGATGAAAAGTTTTCTGGCTTCCACGTTTGAGCCCATGAGAGTCTCAAAGACTTTGTCAGCCTCCTCGGCATCACTTACATTTACTTGCTTGAGCACTCTTCTGGCCGGATCCATGGTAGTCTCCCATAGTTCTTCCGGATTCATCTCACCGAGACCTTTGTATCTTTGCACGTTATAACCCTCCTTGCCTTTCAAGGCTTTATCTCTTTCCGTGTCACTATAGGCGTATGTTATATCTTTGCCTTTTTGCACCTTATACAAAGGCGGCTGAGCAATGTACAGATAACCGTTTTCTATAACCGGCGCGAAATGTCTGAAAAATAAAGTGAGCAAAAGCGTAGTGATGTGCGCGCCGTCCACGTCGGCATCAGTGGCTATGATTATTTTATGGTAACGCAATTTGCTTAAATCAAACTCATCGGCAATAGCGGCGCCGAGAGCTATCACTAACGCTTTAATTTCTTTGAAAGCTAGCATCTTGTCTAGCCCCGCTCTTTCCACGTTTAGAATTTTACCTTTAAGCGGCAGTATGGCCTGAGTGCGCCTGTCTCTGCCCTGCTTACTGGAACCGCCGGCGGAATCTCCCTCTACTATAAAGAGTTCCGACTCCTCGGCGCTTTTGGATTGGCAATCAGCCAATTTGCCGGGCAAAGTGAGACCTTCAAGCACCCCTTTGCGCAAAATACTTTCTTTGGCGGCTTTGGCGGCTTTTCTGGCCTTAAGAGCCAATACCACTTTGGAGATAATAATTTTAGCGTCATCGGGATTTTCTTCCAGAAAGGTTGAGAAGGCTTCGCCAAACACGGATTCCACCATAGATCTGGCTTCGGGATTGCCAAGCTTAGCCTTCGTTTGTCCTTCAAACTGCGGCTCGCGCAATTTTATGGATATAACGGAAGTGATGCCTTCTCTCACGTCTTCTCCGGTAAAATTCTCATCGCTTTCTTTAATAAGATTATTTTTTCTGGCGTAATCGTTTATGATTCTGGTAAGAGCAGTCTTAAAACCGGTTAGGTGCGAACCGCCTTCCGGTGTTTTGATATTATTCGCGAAACTCACTTCGCGAATATCCACGTCTTCCACGTATTGCAAGGCGCACTCCACGCTGCCGCCATCTTCCATAAGTTTCTCTGTATAAAATATATTTTTGTGAACCGGTGTTTCTCCTTCGTTTAAATAAACCACCAAAGATTTAATGCCTCCTTCAAAATAAAAAGTGTATGAAGGGACATTTAAATTAAGATCTTTCAGATACAAGACATTACTATCGTCTATCTCGCCCTCATAATCACGAAGATCCATCACTCTCACTCTCAAACCCTTCACAAGGTAAGCCTGCTGACGGAGATGATTTAGAATCGTTTGATAATTAAATTTTGTTTCTGAGAATATTGAACCGTCCGGCTGGAAAGTTACAACCGTGCCCTTAAATTTGCTTGGGCCGACTCGCTTAGTCTTATATTGCGGCTTGCCTATTTTGTATTCTTGTATGTGCTTGTCTTTGCCAGTGTGCACTTCCGCCTTAAGATCAGTGGACAGAGCGTTTACCACCGAAGCGCCCACACCGTGCAAACCGCCGGCAATTTTATACGACTCGCCGCCAAACTTACCGCCGGCATGAAGCGTAGTCATAATCGTTTCAAGCGCCGATACTTTAGTTTGCTTGTGTATATCTACCGGTATGCCTCGGCCGTTGTCGGCCACTCTTATTCTCTCCCCCGGCAAGATAACCACTTCTATCTCATTGGCAAAACCACCCATGGCTTCATCGCGAGAGTTGTCAAAAATTTCCCACACCAAATGATGCAAGCCGTCTATGCCGGTAGAACCGATATACATACCCGGGCGTTTACGCACCGGATCAAGGCCTTCCAAAATATAAATATCATCGGCCGTGTAATTAGGCTTTTTGTCTTTTTTGACCTCTTTTTCGGTTTTTTTTGTGTCGTCTTTTTGAGCCATATACTGCGTTTATTTTACCACAATAATCTTGAATTACAAAATAAGATGATAACTTTACCGCCTTATTTCCCAGTCTGAGTTTGTGTCTTCCATGGCTTTAAAAATTTTATCTCTTATCTCGTTTACTTCCTCGTCTGTGAGAGTTTTATCCGGCGACTGAAACATCAAACGAAAAGCTAAACTCTTCCTGCCTTCTTTCTCAAAAATATCAAACAAGTCCGTGTCCACAAGCAGCTCGCCGGCGGTATTTTCTATAACATCAAGCACCTGCTCCACCTTGGTGTCCGCCGGCACGAAAATCGCGATATCTCTGGCAATTATCGGGTATCTGGAAATCGGTTTATATTCCAAATTCTCGTTTGCCAATCTGACCATCTCATCAAAATTAAATTCAAAAGTATTATGATCTATATGACCTATTACTTTGCCGTCAGCATGGACTTCGGCAACTTTGCTGTCATGATCTTCATAGTAGTAATCATTTATACCAATACCTATCAAGACGGCGTCCGCCACCCCCTTCATCTCATAGAAGTCGGCCTTATTGCTCAAAGCGGCAAAGTGCCATATCTCGCCTTCCGCCGGAAAAACTTTTCCTATTTCAAATATCTTTATTTCTTTAAAATTTTTGCTGTTTTCCGCATTATTCTTCTCAAGACCAAGCGTTAAAAGCTTTCGCATAAACTCTTTGCCTTTGGCAATCGGATTCTTAAGTTCAAAATCGCCGTGAGAAGCGAAAGAATAATTATAGACATCATCATAACCAAGTCCTTTTATTATATTTCTCACTATGCCGGCGAAAAAATAGTTATCGTTCCGTTTCGGCGGCGCGAGCACGCCTTCCGGCATTTTTTCTTCTATTTTTTCGTAACCGTAAATTCTGGCTATTTCTTCCACCACGTCTTCCTTCAGTTCTATATCCGGCCTAAAATGAGGCGCCATTACGTTATAAGTATTTTCCTTCTTCTCCGCCTTAAAACCAAGTTTGGTTAAAATATCAATCACTTCTTCCTCAGCGATATCTATCCCTAATTTTTTTTCCACTTCATCCGTTTGCAAATATATTCGCTTGCCTTTGTTGATATCCACTTCTTCCACCATACCGGATTTAATATCCAATTTCAAAATAGCGGAAATATCTCTTATCGCGCCATGATAATCAATATAATCGTATTTTCTGCTCGGCAACATAGCAATATCAAAAACGAAATCACCGTCTTTTTCCACGACGCTTTCCAACTCAAGCGAGCGCATAGTAAGAAGCTCTGCCAAATCATTCGGTTCCGGCAGTTTAGTTTCAAAAAAAGATTGTAACCACGAATATTTTAATTCCATAAATTTAGCGCAAATAATGTTTTAAAACTGTTTAATAAATCTTAAATCTCCGGAATAAAACAGTCTCACATCATCTATCTTGTGTTTTACCATAACGAGCCTGTCCAATCCCATGCCGAAGGCGAAGCCTTGATATTTATTAGAATCAAGCTTTGCCATCTCAAGCACCTTAGGATGCACCATGCCGGCGCCGGCCACTTCCAGCCATTTGCCGCCAAATTTAACATCCACCTCCACTGCCGGTTCAACAAAAGGAAAATAGCTTGGCCTAAAACGCACTTCCAAATCAGAATCACTAAAGAATTCTTTAAAATACGCTTTCATAACGGCTTTAAGATTGGCCATGTTTGCTTTCTCGTTTATCATTAAGCCGTCCAGCTGGTAAAATTGCGTTTCGTGCGTAGCGTCTGTGGCTTCGTTTCTAAAAACCCTGCCCATGGAAATAATTTTAATGGGTGGCTGGTTGCTTTCCAGATATCTTATATCTACCGAAGTAACGTGAGTTCGAAGCAAAAGCTTCTGCCCTATTTCTGCGCCATGACCGGAAGGTTCTTTCACCCAAAAAGTATCCCACATACTTCTGGCCGGATGATGAGAAGGGATGTTTAGAGCGTCAAAGTTGTAATATTCCGACTCTATTTCCGGCCCGTCGGCTATCTCAAAGCCCATAGACTCAAAAATCCATCCGGTCTTCTCCATGGCTTGCGTAAGCGGATGCAAATGCCCCACCGCCGGTCTTTTGCCCGGAGCCGTTACGTCTATAAATTTTTTGACCTTATTTTTATCCATTATTTAAATAATAGCAGATTTTTGGCATAAAAAAAGCCCCACAAGTTTCCTCTAATGAACTTGTGGGGTAATAAATTATATAAAGAAAAAGAAAAAACAAAGAAAAAATGCTAACTTACTGCTTTTAAAACGTTGACGATCATGCACTTGTGCGCGCAATCTTTACAACTAAGTTCTTCCCTCGCCTTTCTCCGAAAGGTTGAGAGAAATGCGACTTTTAAAAACTTATCGTGAGCCAATATATCACAAATTTTGCCTTTGCCTTCGCACATAACTACCAAGCGGCCTCTTGAACCGCTTTTCAAGTAAAAACCTTCAAGGTTTTTACTTTCCCTCGTGTTTTCTTCGCAGAATATGTCTTCTGCGTATCTCTCTCCCATTAGAGAGAGATTGAAATACGCGTTCTTCACCCCGCTACATACCAAGTTTCCGCCCAACGGAATTGCCTTACTCATGCTTCCCCCTTTTTTTAAATATATAAAATAAAATAAAATTTTAAATTTTATAAATCGCTTCCTCCTTTCTCCTTCTTCCTCTTTACTTATTACTCATATTATTAAAGTACGAGACATTTTTATAATAGCAAAATATCAAAAATTGTCCAGAAAAATAAAGACTTGGCAATGAAACCGCCAAGTCAATTAAATCTTTCTTTTTGGGAAATAATTGTCGGAATTTCTTAATTTTTGAGACCTGTCTCTGCCACAGTATCTGTCGCCTTCAGTGCATTTGCCATTCCTGTAGCATGGCGGCTCAAATATGTTAAGAAGCGGATGTTTTTTCCCAAACTTTTCTTCTATCGCCAATCTTTGCAATTTCCCAAGATGATATATCTCTTCTTGAGCGCACCAACACAAGCGCTTGCCCTGCTCGTGGGCTATGGCGTTAAAAGAACCTGCTTTCTCATAAGTTGCCATCGCGCCATACGGAGCGAGTATCATAACAAGAGTCTCCGGCGCAAATCTGCCGATTTTCTTCCACTCATTCAGGTAACTTATAGCTTCTTGCTCAAGCCCAAGCTCTCTTAAAATCGGCGGTAAGTAAAAGTCGCCGGTAAATTGAGGAGCGCTTCGCCGTATCGTCCTGTGCCTTTGATCCTGCCCCATTGCGGCTAGCGATATTTTTATTTTGGTCGCAATCTCTCCGATTGAATTATTCATCATCTCCGGCGTAAAATGCAATCTGTCCACTGGATGCGTAATATCATCGCTTGGTTCAACGAATTTATCCGCGTTATAAATATTAAGCAGTTCAAGCTCCGGTTCATGCTTAACTCCTCTTATGGAAATATCATTCAAACTTGCCGCCCAGTCTGTTTTTCTCCTCCTTTCCAGATTAAACATAAAAACCGTTTCCGGATACTTGTCTGTAAAAAGCCGTACCATCTCTTCGGTAACATATCTCATGGGCGGTGTCCACGCGGATTCATACATCGCGATTAAAGCGGTTTTATTTAATGTTAGATTAAAGGCAGTAGGGAAAATAACCGGAATAAACATTCTCATTTGCTCTTGCGCGTATTTGGGAATATTTTTCTTTATTATTTCGCTGGCAAAAGGCCGCTCTTCCGACACAAATTTTTCCGCGACTTCTTCCGCCTTTTTTATATTGCCGTGATAGATACCAACGCCCCGCTTTACGTAATTCATCACTTTTTCCAAAATCTCGCCATCAACTTCCGGCCAAAATTGCTTTATATATTTTTCTATTTTCGCGTACGCGTCTTCCGGTTCAAGAAACATTTTGGCGGCATAACGTCCGCTGCGTTGATCGGAATTATAGAAAGGATGCGCGAGATGCATGCCGAAAGTGATATCACCCACGGCAATACCCTCCACGGCAAAAGTTACGGAATGATGCTGAAGCGTGGTGTGATGACTCGGCTTAAACAATCTCTTCTCCACATCCAAGCGTTTGCCGAATTCCGGTATGACGGATTGATAGCATACCCCCGCCGCGTGACTGGCAAGATCAAGAGGATCAACATCGGTTTTGGCTATAATTTTTATATCCATTTTTCCCCTTACTTTCTTTGTACGAATTTTAATTTTTCTAAAATAATTTTACTGATTTCTTCAGGCTTTAATGGCGCGCTTCTTTTCGCGCAGTTAATTTTTATCCAATTATTGCTTTTCTTCACGATCTCTATGGCGTTTTTCTTGGCATCCTCAAGATGTCGGCTGTCGCTCTCATGTATGTCTTTTTTACCGTTAAGATATTTTTTCCTGTCTTGAGCCGACTTATTGCCAAGCAACCTCAAGCTTACATCAAGTGGCATATCAAGGTAGATTATAGTATCCGGCTTTGGCAATTTAAACACGCCATACTCCAGCTCATCAAGCCATTTTAAGAATTCTTTTCTTTTCTTACCGTCCTTTATTTTTCCACCTTGATGAATTTGATTTGAACTTACGTATCTATCCGATATCACGATGCTTCCTTCTTTCAACCATTTCTCTATTTTTTCTTTTGTTTCAAACCTGTCTCCCGCGTAAAGAATTGAGGCCAAATACGGACTCACTTCAGAAGCGCCGCCAAACTCGCCGGACAAATATCTACCAACCATTTTGCCGAAAAAGTTTTTTTCATACTGAGGAAAGTCAATGGTTTTTACATTGCGCCCTTGCTTCCTTAGCTCCATTTCAAGCAGACCTGTCTGGGTCTTTTTGCCGCTCCCATCCGTTCCGTCTATTACGATGAATTTCCCTTTTTTATTAATTTCCATAAATCGGAAATTTTTTGCAAAGCGCCGTCACTTCTTTTTTAATATTTTTCAAAACTTTTTCGTTTGAACGATTTTCCACCACTTCGTTTATCCACTTGGCGATTATCTTTATTTCTTTCTCCTTCATCCCTCTTGTGGTGATGGCCGGCGGCCCCAAGCGAATACCGCTCGGATCGGCGGCGCCACGAGGATCATCTGGAATCATGTTTTTATTTATAGTAATGCCGGCTTTATCCAAAACTGTTTCCGCTTCCTTGCCGGTTACACCCTTGCTTGAAAACACATCCACAAGCACAATATGATTTTCCGTTTTGCCGAAGATTATTTTAAAACCAAATTTTTCCAGCTCTTTGGCCAAAGCTTGAGTGTTTTTTACAACTTGCTTAGCATAAGTTTTAAAGGCCGGTTTTAAAGCCTCGCCGAAGGCAACTGCTTTGGCGGCGATATTGTTCATGTGCGGGCCGCCCTGCAAACCCGGGAAAACGGCTTTGTCTACGCCGGCGGCAAATTCTTTTTTGCATAAAATCATACCGCCTCTCGGACCACGCAAAGTTTTGTGCGTGGTGGTGGTTACAATGTCAAAATACGGCACCGGATTAGGTATAGCTTTTCCGGCCACAAGACCGGCGATATGCGCCATGTCCATCATAGATACGGCGCCGACTTTTTTGGCGATTTCGCTGATTCTTTTATAATCCAACTGCCTTGAATAAGCGGAGAAGCCGGCGAGAACCATTCTCGGTTTTTCTTTTATAGCCAATTTTTCCAATTTGTCGTAATCTATGCTGCCGTCTTTCTCTGTCTTATACGGAATAAATTTATAAATTTTTGAAGCGAAAACAGCCGGATGTCCGTGAGTGAGATGACCGCCATGGCTCAGATCCATACCCAAGACTTTATCGCCGGGCTTAAGCACCGAAACAAAAGCGGCCAGATTGGCCGGCGCGCCGGAGATAGGCTGCACGTTTACATGTTCGGCGCCAAAAAGTTTTTTAGCTCTTTCTATGGCAAGATTTTCCACCGCGTCGGTAAATTCCTGACCGGCGTAATATCTTCTGCCCGGATACCCTTCGGAATACTTATTGGTTAAAACGGTCCCGAGAGCTTCAAGCACCGCTTCCGACACATAATTCTCGGAAGCCACCATCTCAATACCCTCTTCTTGCCTTTTAAGCTCGCCAACGGCAGCTTTGTAAATTTGACTGTCTTGTTTCTTGAGTTTGTTTAAGTTATTCATTGTTTTATTTTAACACATTTTAACTACTTCCCATGACACTTCTTGTATTTCTTCCCTGATCCGCACGGGCAAGGATCGTTGCGACCGGCCATCGGCGGCTTGGAATTAGTTGCTTGTCTGTTGCCGGCAGAAGCGCTTTCTCCTTGCGGTTTCCCCAATACAGCACCGGATGGATGCATCTCTATGGTTTGCTGCGGTCTCGGCGCTTGCGTCTCGCCGGCTCTTAAGACCATTTCCGCGATAGTATTGTCTATGGAAATTTCCAGCCCCCTAAACAATTTCAACCCCTCATTCTTATATTCCACCAAAGGATCTCTCTGTCCGTAAGCTCTAAGACGCACTGATGATCGCATATAATCCATGGCCTCAAGATGCTCAATCCAAAGCATGTCTATTGCTTGAAGCATAAGGAGTTTTTCAGTATTAAAGAACGCCTCATCACCCATCTTGTTTCTCTTCTCCTCCAATTCTTTTTCTTTATCAGGTAAAATATCTTTTAGCTCGCTCATGACAAAATCATTATTCGCGAATAAAATTTTTCTCCTTCTGTCATAGATAATTCTTCTTTGATGATTGAGCACATCGTCATACTCAAGCAAATGCTTTCTGGCGTCAAAGTTAAACCCTTCTATTTTAGATTGCGCCGATTCTATGGCCCTGCTTAAAAATCTGTTTTCTATCGGATGATCTTCCGGTATGCCAAGCCTGCCCATCATATTCTTCATCCTGTCCGAGCCGAAGATTCTCATCACGTCATCTTCAAGCGAAATGAAGAATTGCGTTGCTCCCGGATCACCTTGCCTGCCGGAACGGCCTCTTAACTGATTGTCTATCCTTCTGGCCTCGTGCCTCTCCGTGCCGATTACGAAAAGCCCTCCAAGCTTTCTTACAT
The DNA here is from genome assembly GCA_000996035.1 of Parcubacteria group bacterium GW2011_GWA2_40_143. Classification (GTDB taxonomy): domain Bacteria; phylum Patescibacteriota; class Minisyncoccia; order UBA9983; family UBA9983; genus UBA9983. Next base: position 23,476 of record LBYH01000003.1, read on the forward strand.
CTTCCGCCTCCGCTTCCGAGGAAGGGTTGCCGCCTAACTTAATGTCCACGCCTCTGCCAGCCATGTTGGTGGCGATAGTTACTCCGCCCTTCTTACCTGATTGAGCGATAATCTCTCCTTCCTGTTCGTGCTGTTTGGCGTTTAGCACCTTATGCTCCACGCCATCCAGCTTAAGCAAAGAGGAAAGATATTCGTTTTTTTCTATGGAGACAGTGCCCACCAAAATCGGCTGGCCGGTTTTATTTACTTCTTTTATTTTTTCGGCAATGGCTTTAAACTTTCCCTTTTCCGTTTGAAAAACAACATCCTGCCTGTCTTCTCTCGCTATCGGCTTATTGGTAGGCATGTTTACCACCTCAAGATTGTATACCTTGCTAAATTCCTCGGCGGAAGTAAGAGCCGTACCGGTCATGCCGGATAGCTTCTTGTACATTCTAAAATAATTTTGGAAGGTAACGCTGGCCAAAGTGCGAGACTCTTTCTGTATGCTTACTCCTTCTTTGGCTTCCACAGCTTGATGAAGACCTTCAGACCAACGTCTGCCAGGCATAAGTCTGCCTGTAAACTCGTCCACGATAATCACTTGATCATCTTTTACCACATATTCTTTGTCTTTGCGAAAAAGAGCTTTGGCTCTTATGGCAGTCTCAAGATGATGCACATATTTTATGCCTTTTTCCGTATATATATTGCTCACGCCAAGAATTTTTTCCACTTTATCTATACCTTGATCGGTTAGAGAAATGGCTCTCATTTTTTCATCCACCATAAAATCTTTGTCTTTCTCCAACTTCTCCGCTATTTTGCTGAATGTGCCATAAAAATCACTTGTTTCCGATCCGGGAGCGGAAATGATAAGCGGAGTTCTGGCCTCGTCTATTAAGATGGAATCTATCTCATCCACAATGGCGTAATGGTATTCTCTCTGAGCGATGTTGCCGATATCATAAGCGATATTATCTCTTAGATAATCAAAGCCGAATTCATTGTTTGTGCCGTAAGTAATATCGGCGGCATAGGCCTCTTTTCTTGAGCACGGCTTTAAAAACTCGTGCACCACGTGAAATGAACCAGTAGCATCTCGCAACTCATCAAGCGTATCAACGTCGGACTCAGGCGCGCTTGAACGATGAGCCGGATCATACAAATAACTTGAATCGTGATTGATGCAGCCAACGGTTAAGCCAAGCGCGTTGTATATTTGCCCCATCCACACGGCATCTCTTCTGGAAAGATAATCGTTTACCGTTACCACGTGCACACCCTTACCTTCAAGCGCGTTTAAATAGGCGGGCAAAGTAGCCACAAGTGTCTTCCCTTCTCCCGTTCTCATCTCGGCAATCTTGCCTTGATGCAAAACAATGCCTCCCATAAGCTGCACGTCAAAGTGCCTCTGGCCAAGCGTCCTCTTGGAAGCTTCTCTTACTAAAGCAAAAGCCTCCGGCAAAATATCATCAAGACTTTTTCCTGAAGCAATCGCCGTTTTAAGTTCCTGTGTTTTGGCTTTAAGCTCTTCTTGCGAGAGTTTGGAAAATGGTTCTTCAAGCTCATTTACAGAAATAACAATCGGCTCCAGTTTTTTAAGAAACCGCTTGTTTGGATCTCCGATAATTTTTGATACGAAAGACATGAATGCTGATGAAATTTAGAAATTAGAAATTAGCCCTTAATCTTCGGCACTCTAAAACCAAGAAAGGACATGGCGGCAGTGCCAAGTATGGCTATGCTTAAAACAAAGGTCACATCTATTTGATCGCTTTTAAGCACGAGATAAGTGGATCCAAACCAGACTGTTGCCACCGCGATGGCCACCCAAGGATATTTCATAAAAAATTAAATTATTTTGATGATTTTAACAACGACCTTATTTCTTCATTTGTTTCCGCGTAATCGGACACGATTTCCATAATTCTTTCTTTAGCCACGGAACGACGTTCTTTTTGAATCTCAACAAGCTCCAGAAATTCCTCCCAATCGCCATCCTCAACCGACATGATTTCCTTTTTAGCTGAATTTAATTCATTTTCCCTGTCTTTGATTACAGCCTCTATTTCACCAAGGGAATATTCATTAATGAATGCTCTAATTGCTCCCATCATATCAAAATCACTGGAGATATGCAAAGTTACCATTTCGGCAGTTGCCAACACCCTAAAAAACAGCACTATTTCAGAATCAAACACTATTCCGTACTTCTCCGCCTCCCAAAGTAAACGAAAAAACACGGAAGACGAGCTACGTCTTGCCACAGAGAGTTCTTTATTGCTGGCAGCTTCAATCCATGGTTTTAAAATGGCTTCCGCTTTCACGCTGAAATCTTTTATAATCACTTTTTTAATTTTCTCAAAAAGTTTTTTGGCGGATCCTCTCTTGTCTCTCGCTGAAATTATAAAAAGCTCTATTTCTTCTTGATATGAACTTTCGCCAAAATCTATCATGCTGGCAGTTGCTTCTTCCATATTGTTTACAGAAATCGCGCGTAGAAATTTCAGTAAATTAAGTCTATTGGCGCCAGCCTCGCCCACAATGCCAAAACCCATGAAAGCTACTTTGTTTTCCGTCAAAACCATGATGTTTGAAGGATGCGCGTCAGCATGGAAAAATCCATCCACAAAGTACTGTCTCATCATCTCAAACATAATGTTGCCGGCCAAAATATCGCGGGACACGCCCATCCGCTCCAATACTTCTTCAGACACCTCGTTGTTTATAAGCTTGCTGGCAAGGATACCGCCTTCCATAAAATCTTCCACCAAAACCTTTTTGGTGGTTAAATTTAGATATTGTTTGGGTATTATCGCGTTATAGCCGCCTTCGCTGTATTTGTAAAAAGCGTCGCCATTTCTGGCTTCATTTCTAAAATCCAGTTCGTGGCGCGTCCATCTTATAAAATCATGCGCCACTTCCACCGCTGAGATGAAAGTGGCAGACTTAAAAAAATCAAAAATTTGCGCCAGAAAAATTATTATCAAAAAATCCGATTCAAAAATTTCTTCCGCGTTAGGCCTTTGAATCTTTACCGCCACGGACGCGCCATCCTTAAGCTTGGCCTTGTAAACATGGGCAATAGAAGCGGAACCAATCGGATCGTCACTAAAATCCAAAAAGAATTTCCCGACGGGATTACTCATTTCTCTCGTAAAGACTTCTTGCATTTTGGCAAAAGGAGTTTGAGGCGTGTTGTCCATGAGCTTGATGAGCTCAGCCGTGTATCGCGGCGACAAAAAATCGCTTCTTAAAGACAATATTCGTCCAAACCGAAGGATGCCTCCTCCCGCCCTCTCAAAAAACAACCTGAGTTTTTCAGGCTTGGATGTTTTAAAACTCAAAGATAAATCCAATATTATAAAAAATATTTGAGCGAGTCTTCCGACAAACTTGGCTGTTTTCCTGTAGCCACGCATATTATCTAAAAATTATCTGGGTGAACGAAAACCAATGTAAGAGAGAAAAACAGTTGTAATCATTATAAAAAGATAAAAATTGTCAGGATTTGGTATGCGTTCCGATAAAATAAGCACTATTGCCGAACTCCATATGGCTACGATAGCCAAGCTAACCCAAGCATATCTCATTTAGTAATTCAAAGTTAAATTAATAAATAATTTATTTTCCGTCCGGAGAAGGCCGGTGAGGCTATACTCCAACACAATGTCCTATGTGAGCGCGCCACCGGCCATCACCAGACAGAAACTAAGCTTTAATTATAGCAGATAAAATTCAAAAAAAGAAAGTCCGGAATATTTCTAACGCTTTCTAGCGCAAAGCCATAGTCCGGACTTTTTAAAAACTAATACACAAAATGTACCTCCTTGCCCGTTCGCACGGCTCCATATAAATCTTTAATTCTCCACCACGTTATGGCCAAATGAAAATCAATTTTGTACTCTGCCACCACATACGGCTCCCTCGGCATCTTAAAATTTTCATCTGATGAACACAAATCTGATTCGTCCGAGCATAACTCGCTTACTATGTATTTGATGGTTATCATCACTATCTTTCCATTCTCCATGAGCGAGTAGCAAGAGAAAATCTCCAGTCTGTTTTGCCTCACATACTTTTCAAAATCAAGCGAGACAGGAATGCGGTTTTTCGCCAAAAATAACTTTGCTTCCGCGCCGTACATAATTTCAAAACTGCTTCTCTCTTTCACCGCTTCGTTAAAATCAAGTTTAGTTCCGCCAGCCGATTTTGCCGAAAGGCAACACAAAAAAACAATCATCAATCGCCATTTCATTTTTCACCCCTTTCTTCTATAAAGTTTTCAAAGAAACAAAGAGCAAATAAAGATACAAGCTGATTATATTAAGGACTTTTTAAACGATTAAGTCAATGAGTTTATACACAGCCACCCCGAAGGCCACGGAAACGTTGAGAGATTCTTTGCGTCCGCTCATTGGAATATGTAAAATTTCGTTCGCTCTTTTTAAAACGGTTTCCGGCAAGCCGTCAATTTCATTCCCCAAGACAAGAGCAATCTTTTTACCTTTTCGCGGTTTATATTTTCTATAATCAACGGCATCTTCAGCCTGCTCAAGCGCCAATATCTCAAAACCTTCTTTTCTAAGCTTATCCAAAACCTGCCAAGTGTTTTTGCCTTTTTCCCAAGCTATATAATTTTCCGCGCCGAGAGACACTTTTTCTATATTGCCATGCGGCGGCGACGGCGTAATGCCGCACAAAAATATTTTAGACACCCCTGCGCCATCAGCCGTTCTAAAAATTGAACCGACATTGTGCCGGCTTCGTATATTATGGCAAACCGCGACCAATTCTGTTTTTTGATTGTTTTGGTTATTCACAAAGCGAGATTACCGCATTATCTTGCCAAGCGCAAGAGTAAAGCCAAACATAATGGCGCTTAAAATTGCAACCACCGGACCGGCCGAAATGCCGATAACGCCGGCTAACGCGACTCCTCCGCCGGCGCCTGCCACTCCGAGCAAAGCCGCTAAGAAAGAATATTGCTTCATGCTGCCGCTGATATTCTTTGCCGCGGCGGCCGGTAAAATAATAAGCGCGCTTGTAAGCAAAGAACCGGCAATCTTAACGCCGAAAGCTATCACGACAGCCACAATAAGCAAGTAGATAAGATTATTTTTATTTATTTTCACGCCTTCGGCCAAAGCCATATCTTCAGATATGTAGGCAAGCATCATTTTCGGGTAAATGCTTCTGGCAACCAGAAAGACAATAATGCTTATCAAAATAACCATCGCCATGTCGGCATAATTCACGCTGGCAATATCTCCAAAAAGCGCTTCAAGAAGTTCGTGGTCCGGCACGACAATGAACCCTATCGCCAAGCTTATTACAAACACGACTCCCGTGAGCAACTCCGAGGAGAGGCTTGTTTTCATCCCGAGCAGCCAAATAATAAGCACGCCGATAATCAAAGAGGCCAAAGCGCCCAAAGATATGTTCAAACCTAAAAGCAAAGCGAATCCGATGCCAGGCAAAGCCACGTGGCTTAGCACATCTCCGGCAAGAGACATTTTCTTGGTCGCCATAAGAGAGCCAAGATAGCCGGCCGCGCCTCCTATAAAAAGCGCCGATATCAAACTGACAAAATTAATGCTCATGTTTATATAAACTTACATCCTCTCCATACATTTTTCTCAAGCTTTCCGAACCGACAATATCATTCGGCGTTCCGTAGCAAATCAATTTTTTATTCAAACACAACACGTTGTCGGCAAATTTGTACACCACGCTAAGATCGTGAGTTACCAATATGATGGAAAGTTTTTTCTCTTTATCTATATTGGCGATAAGATTATATATAGTTTCTTCTCCTCCCACGTCTATGCCGGCGGTAGGCTCATCCATAAGTATCACGTCCGGCTTGCCGGCCAAGCTCCATGCCACAAGCAACCTTTGGAATTGACCTGATGATATTTTGCTTATCTGTTTTTTGATAAATCTTTCGTCTTTTATGCCTACCATATTTAAAAGGTTTATCGCCTCTTCTTTTTTAATTTTCTTTATCTTAAAAAATTCTTCCACGCTTAGGGGGAAATTTTTTTCCGGAGAAATTTTCTGCGGCACATAGCCTATCTTTACATCATCTTTCCATTTTATATAGCCGCTTGTCGCCACATCGCCGCCGCCAAAAGAAAGCACTCCCAGTAAAGCTTTAAGCAACATTGATTTTCCGGCGCCATTCGGCCCCAAGATCACAAGATTGTCCGCGCCTTCAAGAGAGAAACTAATGTTATCTAAAATTTTTTCACCGCCGCAGGAAATACTCAAATTTCTGACTTCCAAAATTTTAGAATCAACGCGCGCCGGCTCAAGAAGTTTCTGACTCTCCAGCAAATTATTTTCTAAAATTTCCATATTCAAATAATAATATTAAATTTTCCATTAAGCAAATAAAAAAGTTATCCACAGTTTTTTTATTTTCATTAAAAAAATGATGACAATGATTTTTTATTTTGTTAAAATTTTAGTAGTAAGAAGTTTTTTTAAAAAATATTTTTTTGAAAAAACTTTTGCGACTTATCAATTGGGTCGAATTGATTTTAGTTTTTAATAATTTTAAAAAATATTTTTAAAAACATGGCAACCAAAAAAAGAAAGGTAGCTAAGAAGGCAGTGAAAAAAACTGTGAAGAAAGCTGTGAAGAAAGTGGCCGCTAAGAAGACTACTAAAAAGAAAACCACTAAGAAAAAGGCTGTGAAGAAAAGAAAGTAATTCTCAGCTTTAGAAAATCCCGTCCTGCTCTTAAGCAAGCGGGATTTTCTTTTTGCCGTAAATATGCAAGAATAGTGTAGCCGGGCTGTAGTATACCGGTAGTACGCGCCCATGGGGTGGGTGTAGACCGGGTTCAATTCCCGGCAGCCCGAACTTGACTTTTTTATATTTAAGAGGTATAATCAAATAAATTTACATTAAAAATTTTATATTTTTTTAGGAGGGTTAAAAAATGAAGAAATTGGTTTTGGTTTTTTCGTTAGTTGTTTTTTTCACCGGCTGTGCTTCCTCGCAGGCGCGCCAGCAACAAACTTATGTTGCTCCGCCTTTAGTTGTCCAGTGCAGTCAATGCTGGACGAGGTTCACACCGCCGACCGATAACACTGGCACCCCTTGGACGCAATGTCCAAAATGTGGCGCTAATGTTTTAGTGCCGGCAGAAAATATGAGAAATTCCTCATCCTCGCAAAGTTACAAAAGCGGTGGAGAGGAAGAGGTTCCCTTCCCACACCATTTGTTCAACCGCCCACGCGGTTACAGTGAGACTGAGTCCACCCGCGTGCGGCGTGGATATACAAATGAAAGTTGGGGGAAAAATTGGTATTCCTCCAACTACGGTTGGGTGAATTACAGTCAAAGGAAAACTTACCGCGTGCGAACATACAACACGCGGAAACATTATCATTGGCCTTAACAATAAGGCCAATGCCCCTAAAAAACAAAGCGTCGGTTTTTCTTAAAACCGACGCTTCTTTATTTGCACCAAGGTTAAACCTTGGTGCAAACTCCTTTCTCTCGCCCGTCTGTGCGCCGAACGAGCGAAGCGGTGCGCTTCGTCTCGCGTTCTGAGTAAAATATTTTTTGAAGCTTGCGCCAGCCTCTTTAATTTTAAATAATCTATATTCTTTTTTATTTTCCTCGCCATTCTCAAACACCACCATGGAGCCGTAAGTTTCTCTGCCGGCAAAGTGGGAAATGTCATATCCCTCTATTCTGGAAGAATCGCCAAGAGGAATTTCTTCTTCTCTGATGATAAGAGCCGCGTCTTTTAAATATCTTAGAGCCTTGGCTTTCTTCGGACTCTCTTTGGCAAGTTTATTCAAAAGACGTTTCTTTTTTCCACTCAAAAAAAGAACAAGATTGCTCACTATTTTTTTATAATCCTTTTTGGAAATCTCTCCGGAGCAGACTCCCGGACAAAGACCGATTTGGCGATGAAAGCACGGTTTCAAATTCGGCTTAGGTCCTCCGTCCAAACTGTAAGGAAAAATTTTTCTTATAATTCCAAAACATCGCCGGCAATTTTTGAGCTACCATACGGCCCGAAAATTTTAAAACCGGATGACGGAAATTTTTTCAGCTCTCTCGCGCGCGCCACTATAGGCGCCGGATAATCGCCTTTGTCTAAAACTATATAAGAAAAGGAGCGATTGTCTTTATCTTTTACATTATATTTCGGCCAATGCTTTTTAATTAAATTCGCCTCAAGCACCACCGAGTCTATTACCGTTTCCGTTTCAATATGTTTTAAACGAGAAGCTTGATTTATCATCTCTCGCTTGCTCTCCGAAGTATCGGCTCTGAAGTAACTCGCCACTCTGCTTCTTAAAGACGTGGCTCTGCCCACGTATAAAATCACTCCTTTCTTATCAAGGAACATATAAACGCCCGACGCGTTAGGAAGTTTTTTAATAATAACCTGATTTAATATTATTGACATTCGATGTCGATAGATAAGGAAACTATTCCAAAACTATTTTTCCCATATCATTTATATCCATATCTTTAACCCATTGTTTTATACTGTTCATATATTCCTTTTCCCCTCCAAAAAAGTCTAACAAAAAATTTCTTTGAGTTACTGATGGAAAATTATTTTTGCCGATATAATCAAGATGACTGCTCCAGCGATAAGAATTTATGAAATCAACAACTTTTTTAAAATCTTTTATCTTTCTTTCTCGCCACTCCGGAGCGACAAAATCCAAAGGATTAAGGTGGATATAATAAGGCAAGTGTATAAAATGCGCTTCGTCTTTAATAAGAATTTTTTTATGGCGACCTTCAAACAAAGCGCCGGACCGGTCATATTTTATGTTGAAATATTTTGAATAACCCATATTTATTTTCTTCATAAATTTTGGAATACCACCATTAACTTTGGAGCTAACTAAAAGATGATAGTGATTGTCCATTAAACAAAAAGCATGTATGACAACGAGCAATTTCCTCTTTTTTTTCTTATATTGACGTCGAACGTCGATAGTATTTGGTTTTTCAAAGAAATAAACATTATTAACAACATTGTCTTGATCATTGAATTCAAACAAATTATGGACAAAACGAAATCTGTCCTTGTCATTAGTAAAAATTTTTCTTTTATCAACACCTCGATTTACTATATGATAAATCTCCATGCTTACCATTCTACATCTATTGACGTTCGATGTCGATAGGATTACCGATGTCGATAGGATTACAAATATTTTTTCAAATATTTGCCTGTCGGGGATTTTGGATTCTTGGCCACGTCTTCCGGCGCGCCTACCGCCACCACTCTGCCGCCACCCTCGCCCCCTTCCGGACCGAGATCTATTATATAGTCGGCGCTTTTTATAACATGCATGTTGTGCTCTATAAGTAAAACGGAATTGCCTTTTTCCACAAGTTTATTAAGGACTTTAAGCAAAAGCTCAATATCATAATAGTGCAAACCGACGGTAGGTTCATCCATAATATACAAAGTTTTTTTGCCGAGCGGGCATGTAAGTTCTCTGGCCAGCTTTATTCTCTGAGCTTCGCCGCCGGAGAGGGTGGTGGCGCTCTGACCTATCTCCAGATAACCAAGACCGACTTCTTCCAAAACTTTCAACCTGTCGGTAATAAGATACAAGCCGTCAAAAAATTTTCCAGCTTCGCTTATTTCCATCTTGAGCACGTCGCTTATGTTCTTGCCTTTATGTTTTACATCAAGAGTTTCTTATTAAATCTTTTGCCACGGCATACCTCGCATTCCACCGTTACTGGCGCGAGAAAATGCATTTCTATGAGATTAAAGCCGGCGCCCTCGCAAGCCTCGCATCTGCCGCCTCCACGATTGGAAGGCACGTTAAAAGAGAATCTGGAAGCGCTATATCCCCTTTCTCTGGCATCAGGCAAAGACGCGTAGAAGTCTCTTATATAATTGAAGTGCCGGTATAAGTAGCCGGATTGGATCGCGGACTTCTGCCTATGGGAGACTGATCCACCATTACAAGCTTGTCTATGTACTCATTGCCGAAGAGTTTGCTGAGATGTTCAAGAGGAGCGTTTATGCGCGACTTTATACGCTGAAGATTCTTGTATAACACATCATGCAAAAGCGTTGACTTGCCACTGCCGGACACGCCGGAAATGCAAACAAGCTTTCTTAAAGGTATTTCCACATCCACGTTTTTAAGATTGTTCGCTCGCGCGCCGATAAGTTTTATCTTTTCGGTCGTCTTCGTTCTCCTGCTTGGCACCTCTATTTTTCTCTTGCCTTTAAGATAATCCAAAGTAAGAGAAGTGATTCGGCCGCTTGGATTTACCAACTTGTTCGTTTCGCCAGTGGCCACCACTTCGCCGCCGTTTTTGCCGGCAAACGGTCCGAGATCTACCAAAAAGTCTGAAGCAAAAATAGTTTCTTCATCATGCTCAACCACTATCACCGTATTGCTCTGGTCGCGCAAAGATTTTAGCGTGCCAATGAGCCGCTCGGTATCCCGTTCATGCAAGCCGATTGTGGGTTCATCAAGCACATAGAGCGTGCCGGAAAGTTTGGTGCCTATTTGCGAAGCCAAACGTATCCTCTGAGCCTCGCCGCCGGAAAGAGTTTCCGCTTCTCTTTCCATCGTCAGATAATCAAGTCCGAAACTTCTTGAATGCTTTTCCCGTTAATTTTTACGGACAGACCTTCCGGCTTGAGTCTTTTGCCATCGCAATCAGGACATACTTCGTTTAAAAACAAATCAGTTTTACCTAAGCCTTTACAAGTGGGGCGAGCGTACGGCGAAAGCGACTCTATGTATCTGCGTTGCCCCTCAGCGAAGATGGTATCAAAAGCCAACGATGATTTGCCCGATCCGGATACTCCGGTAAAAACCACCAATTTGTTTTTGGGAATTTCCAGACTTATATTTTTGAGATTATGCACTCTCGCGCCTTTTATAATAATTTTATCCAACACACGCCAATCTTATACCTGTTTTTGTCCCACATCAACCCCTTGTACAGTTAACCATATTGGCAAGCATATTAAGTCAATTGCTCTTTAGATAAAATTTTATTATAAGCCAAACCGGCAAGGGCGGAAGCGAGCACGATGACGGCATATATTCCTTGAAACAAAAGATTGTTCACGTTCCAGAAACTTTCTTTAAAAACCTCAATAATCAAAATAAAAATCCATGAACTCATCAGGGCGGCACCGATCGCGAAAGAAATTTTCCCATAGAAACCGTAACCGACTTTTACCTTTACTCCGGCTGTCTCTCCTTCAAGAGACTTACTCACCATTTTCGGGGAGATTATCAGATTTAAAATCGCGCCAGCTATGATAATGAATAATACCGCCGCAAACTTTGCGAGAAACACTGGCGAGCTACTTATATCCCCCGCTTCCGGCGCGTACGCGCCGATACCGCTCAAAATAATCACGGCCAAAGCAAACCACATTATTTGCGACAGAGTCTTCATTACATCCGCCTCAAACTTTGAGATTTGGCAATCTTTGAGAAATTTTAAGAATAAAATATTGGCTATGGCGGCTCCGCCTATACCAAGCGACAAGCCTAAGAAATGAAAGCTTACAAAAGCTTCGTAATTTTCTTCCATAAGAGAAAGGAAGCCCGCATCTGAGGAAAAGAGGGACAGAAAAAATATAAAGAAACTTATAGTAGCCGAGCCGAGGCACCAAGTGCACCATTGTTTCAAGCTGAAAGCTTGGATAAATGTAAGATACGCCGAGAATAAAAGCGCGGCAGCCCCTATCGCGACCAACGCGAACATCAGAGAGAGATGAGCTAGCTCCGGCAACAACAGAAATGAGGTGTACGCGACAACAACCAAGCTGTAATAAAAAAGGCCGATAATCTCCAAGGGGATACCAAAGAACTTTGAAAAGTCGCTATGCACCACAGAATCGCAATCAGCTCCAATTGGACATGCTAAAACTTTTTTGGCTCTTTTTTTCTTAAAGATATAAGAAGAGATGCCAAGGCCGCCGAGACCCAAGACTATCAATATTATTTTTAACATAACGATAATTTCCATGGAGCCAGCGGTGAGATTTGAACTCACGACCTATGGTTTACGATACCATTGCTCTACCACTGAGCTACGCTGGCTTATATTAAGCCGATGGTGAGAATTGAACTCACGACCTACTCCTTACCATGGAGTTGCTCTACCCCTGAGCTACATCGGCGCTAATCACAAAAATGGTTACTTCTATAATCTTATAGAATTTGCTTTATTTTGCAATATTTACTAATATAGAGATTGTTGGTTTCATTAGGAACTTAACATTATATCGCGGGGTGGAGAAGCAGTATCTCGAGAGGCTCATAACCTCTAGACCCGGGTGCGATTCCCGGCCCCGCAACAAGCAAACTGCTTTGTTTATTGCCTGATTCTGCGAAGCAGAAATCGCCGATGTTGAGCGAAGCGAAATATCGGCAATAGGCAATAAAGCAAAAATGCCGGCGTAGCTCAGTTGGTTAGAGCGTGGGACTCATAAGCCCAAGGTCGGAGGTTCAATTCCTCCCGCCGGCATTGGATGTTAAAATAGAGGTTAAAACAAAATGCGATCGTAGCTCAATTGGTTAGAGCACCCGCCTGTCACGCGGGAGGTTGCCGGTTCAAGTCCGGTCGGTCGCGCAGAAGATAGACATTATATGTACTTCAGTTCCTCAAGTCCGGCTTTATACTTTTCTATCGTCGCTTTGGCATCCTCTTTGGAAAGCGTCATTTCTGGCGCGCCGTGAGCGATTCTGTTTCTCACTTTATGCGCGTCCCAAACATTTTGCAGATTATCAAAGTCGCTCGGCTCTATAGCTTTTAGCCTGTCTCCCAAACCGTCGCCCCTGTAGCCTATTTTTCTGAAAATGCTGTCTAAGAGCGCGTCAGCTTCAAGAATGGCCATTTTCCAATCAACCGAATTATCTGAATTTATTTTGTTTTTAATACTTTCCCATCTGGTCGCGCGCTCTCTCGGCTCGCCCTCTTCTTTAAGAAAATCTATGAGCGTGTAAACTCCCCTCTTCTCTCTGAGCAGAATTACTTTTCTGGCTATTACGAAAATTGCAATGATTAAGATAGTGGAAAATATAATGGAAAATATTATCAGCGCGTCAATATGTTGAAAAAGAAAAATAAAAAATTCAAGCAATTTTTTAAGCAGTTTGAAAAATTGATTAAAAAGGTATTCTATATTAAGCCATTTTACATCAGGTAACATAAATTATTTCTCAAGTTCTTTGCCTATTTTAAATAATATATCTTCTCTAAACCACGGCGCGGTAAACTGAACACCTATCGGCAAGCCGCCCTCTCCCGCGCCAAAAGGCACCGAGATGGCCGGCAAACCCGCCACTTTGGAAGGCGCGGTAAATAGGTCTTCAAGATACATGGCAAGCGGATTATCCGACTTCTCTCCTATCTTAAAAGCGGTATTGGCCGTGGCGGGAGAAATAATCGCGTCCACGCTTTCAAAGGCTTTCTTGAAATCTTGTTTTATAATCTCTCTAGCCTTCTGCGCTTTAAGGTAATAATTATCATAATAACCGGCCGACAGCACGTAAGTGCCAAGCATAATTCTTCTCTTAACTTCCGCGCCAAAGCCTTTGCCTCTGGTCTTCATGTAATCATCAGTAAGATTTGAGCCTTCGGCATAAAGCCCATATCTGACGCCGTCAAATCTGGCAAGATTGGAAGAGACTTCCGCCGGCACCAGCACATAATAGCACGGCACGGAGTAATCTATATTCGGTATCTCAATATCCGTAATTTCATGGCCTAGATTTTTTAATTTTTCCGCTGCCGCTTCAACCGTCTTGTTTATTTCATCGCTCACGCCGGTTTTGTTATATTTTAAAATTCCGATTTTTAATTTTTCCGGCAAAGTGTTTTCTTTCTTTCCCTTTCCTTCGCCCAAGACCGAAGTGGAATCCATTTTGTCGGCACCCTTTATCACGTTAAAAATTATTTCCGCGTCTTCCACGCTTTTGGCAATAGGTCCTATTTGGTCAAAAGACGAAGCCATGGCAATAAGCCCGTATCTTGATACGGATCCGTAAGTGGGACTTACGCCCACCGCTCCGCAAAAGGCGGCCGGCTGTCTTATGGAGCCGCCAGTGTCGGAGCCAAGAGACGCGAGGCACATATCAGCTGCCACAGAAGCCGCGCTGCCGCCAGACGATCCGCCGGAAACCCTGCTGAGATCGTGAGGATTTTTGGTAACGCCAAAGGCGGAATTCTCCGTGGAAGCACCCATGGCAAATTCGTCCATGTTTACTCTGCCGATTATCACCGCGCCGGCATCTTTGAGCTTTTCTATAACGGTAGCATTATAAACGGCTTTGTAATTCTCAAGCATTTTAGAGCCGGCTGAACATATTTTGCCGCTTATCAAAATATTATCTTTAATGGAAAATGGGATACCGAAAAGCGGCTTATTTTCCATTTCGCCGATTTTTCCGTCCAGCTCTTTGGCCTGATCAATGACATCTTCAAAAATTTCAAGATAGGCGTTTATGTCGCCGTTTTTATCTTTAATATTTTTGAGATATTCATTCACCAAACCGCTAACGGTTAATTCCCCATTGGCAATCATCTCCCGCGCTTGCTTGATTGAGTTTGGCAACATTGATTTAATTTCTGACATTTTTTAAGTTTGAAAGCTTTATTGAAATACATGCTTTACTTTTATATAACCGTTTTCCGAAGACGGAGCTTCTTCCAAAACTCTTTTTGTATGCAAGGAAGTTTGATGAGGATCAATATCATTTCTCAAATTGTTTGTGTTTAGAGCGCTTTTATCCACGGCAAATTCTCCAATACCGGAAGAATCAATCTCGCTAAGTTTATCCATGTAACCCAAAATAGCTTCAAATTCTTTTTGAAACTTATCTTTCTCGTTTTCTTCAATATCTATTCTGGCAAGCTTCGCCACTTTGTTTACGTCTATTTTGTTTGACATTTTGACATTACTTCTCCCTTTTTAATCTCCATATTCCACCATTAATTACCCAGCGCCTCTCTGACTATTTTGCTTACCAGAGCACCATCGGCCCGGCCTTTCGTCTGAGAAGTGAGAGCGGACATTACTTTCCCTAAATCGGAAGAAGAAGATGCTCCGACTTCGGCAATAACTTTTTGCGCCAGAGATTTTATTTCTTCTTCGCTCATTTGCGCCGGAAGATACTCTTTGAGAACATTAAGCTCCGCTTGTTCGCTTTGCGCCAAATCTTCTCTGCCGCCGGCTTTGTATTGTTCTATGGAGTCCTTTCTCTTTTTGGCTTCCTTGGAGAGAATATCCATCACCTCGGCATCAGTAAGCGGCGTGTCTACTCCGCCGGCTTTGGCTCTCTTTTCTATTTCAGCGTTGCCTATGGCCGCATTTACCATCTTAAGCACCGATAATTTTACCCGCTCTTTAGCTTTAAAAGCCTCCTTAAAATCCGTTTTTATTTTTTCTTTTAACATATTTTTATATTACCACAAGAAGTTTGAATTACGAAATATTTAGCAGACGCGAAAATTTTCCCCAATGTCAAGGTTCAACCTTGACATTGGGGACTGTTAAAAATAAAATAGAATCATGAGTAGAAATACTGTTTTTGCAATTGATGAATTTTATCATATTTATGCCAGAGGCAATGATAAGCGAAGGGTTTTTCTGGATACAAGGGACTATTACAGACTCTTGTCCTTGTTTTATCTAGGTAACAGTAAAGAAATAATTCATCTTAGTGATCATGCGGGAAAATCTTTAAACGAGCTACTGGACATAGAAATTAAAGACACTCTTGTTGACATTGGCGCTTACTGCTTAATGCCAAACCATTTTCACTTGCTAATTAAGGAAAGAGAGGAGTGTGGCATAAGCAAGTTTATGCAAAAAATAATGACAGGTTATACTATGTATTTTAATAAAAAATATGAAAAAACAGGATCGTTATTTAGTAGCAGGTTTAAGGCAATTCATATCAATGAAGACAATCACTTAAAACATCTGTTGTCTTATATTCATCTTAACCCAGTAAAAATAACAGAGCCAAATTGGAAAGAAAATGGAATTTTAAACAAAATTAAGACTGGAAAATTTTTAGATTCTTA
Source organism: Parcubacteria group bacterium GW2011_GWA2_40_143 (assembly GCA_000996035.1). GTDB lineage: Bacteria > Patescibacteriota > Minisyncoccia > UBA9983 > UBA9983 > UBA9983. Next base: position 39,532 of record LBYH01000003.1, read on the forward strand.
CCATTATTCCAGCTACTTGGATTATTGTAGTGGAATAAAAAGAAAACAAGAAAAGATTTTAAACACTAAAGAATTTCCTAAATATTTTAATAGTGCATGGAACTTCAAGAAAACTATAGATGAGTATCTCAATGTCAAGGTTGAACCTTGACATTGGTTATCAGCTCCAAAAATTCTTTTTCAGTGAGAATTTTTACGCCAAGTTTTTTGGCTTTGTCATGTTTGGATCCCGGATTGTCACCCGCCACCAAAAAGTCTGTTTTTTTGGAAACCGATTCCGCAGCCTTACCGCCAAGATCGCGAATCATCTCTTTGGCGGCTTCTCTGGATAAGGCTTCCAACGCGCCGGTTATTACGAAAGTTTTGCCGGAAAGTTTGGATGAGAAAATCTTTTTGGGCGGTTTTACTTTCACTCTTTCAAGAAGTCTTGTCAGTAATTTTTTATTGTTGTTTTCTCTAAACCAATCATAAATGCTTTTTGCCACTACCTCGCCAATGTTCTCCACTGATTCAAGCTCATCCAAAGAAGCGTCTTTCAGTTTATCAAACGAACCAAACTTTCTGGCAAGATCCACGGCCGTTCTCTCTCCCACGTTTAAAATACCGAGTGCGATTATAAATCTATCAAGTTCTATTTCTTTTTTAGAAGCGATTGATTTCACTATATTTCCGGCGGATTTCTCGCCAAACCTCTCAAGCGGCTCAAGATCGCCTTCTTTTAAATCAAACAAGTCCGCGGCATCGGCGACAAGACCATTATCCGCAAGCGCGTCAATTATTTTCGGCCCAAGTCCTTCTATATTGAAAGCTTTCTTGGAAGCAAAGTAATGCAACTGCCTCCTGTTTTTTACGGAACATTCATTGTTTAAACATCTTATTATGGGACTGCCTTTTTCTTGCCCAAGTTTGCCGCCGCAAACAGGACATCTATCCGGCATTTTAAATTCTTTTTCCTTGCCGGTTCTAAGCTCCGGCAAAACCTTTACCACTTCCGGTATCACGTCACCGGCTTTTTGAATTATTACCGTATCGCCTATCTTAAGCCCCAGTCTTTTAATTTCTTCTTCATTATGCAGGGTGGCTCGGCTTACCGTAGTGCTGGCGACACTCACCGGCTTAAGCATGGCCACCGGCGTAAGAGCTCCCGTTCTGCCCACTTGCGTAAAAATATTTTCCACTATCGTGGTAACTTGCTCGGCCGGAAATTTAAACGCCACGGCAAACCTTGGCGCCTTGCCGGTATAGCCAAGTCTGTTTTGCCAATCCTTTTTATTAACCTTGATAACAATGCCGTCTATCCAATAATCTTCTTTCTCTTTTTTGTTCTGCCAATGTTTCCAAAAAGCGATAACTTCGTTTATGTTTTTGCAAAGTTTATAATTTTTATTTACCTTAAAACCAAGCTCTTTTAACAATTCCAGCTCTTTAATTTGTGTACCGGGAAAAAAGAAGGGGGAATTAGTTTTGGACGAATTTCCCTCATTGTCCGTGAGGGAAAAACTGACTCCCCCTTCTTTTTTTTCTAGCGACGCTATGTCATAGATAAAACTGTCCAGTTTTCTGGAAGCGGCAATTTTCGGATTAAGCTGGCGAATGGAGCCGGCGGCCACATTGCGAGGATTGGCATAGAGCGGCTCGCCTTTCTTTTCTTGAGCCGCGTTGAGCTTCTCAAACTCTCGTTTGCTTAGCCAAATTTCTCCTTCCGCCACTATATCCACACTTTCCTCCAAACGAAGCGGGATACTCTCAATGGTTTTAACATTTTGCGTTACATCTTCACCCATTAAGCCGTCTCCTCTGGTAGCCGCCGTTTTCAGAAAACCTTTTTCATAAGTCAAAACTATTTTGAATCCGTCAATTTTAAGCTCGCAGACATATTCAATGTCAAGGTTGAACCTTGACATTGCGGAAACTTCTTTAGAGAGCATTCTTTTAACTCGCGCGTCAAACTCCATCGCCTCTTCCTCGCTAAAAACATCTTCAAACGACCATTGCCTTACCGTATGGTTTATTTTTCTGAATTTATCCAAGGGAGCGCCCCCCACTCTCTGTGTCGGCGAGTCCGGAGTGACATACTCCGGATTATCCCGCTCAAGCTTGTAGAGTTCGTGCTTTAAGGAGTCAAGCGCCGCTTCGGATATCTCTTGCTTGTCTAAAACATGATAAAGATATCTGTGGTGATTTATAACCTTTTTCAGTTTTTCTATTCTTGTTTTTACTGAATTAACCGCCATATTAGCAAAAGGGGTTTTAATTTACCGTAAGCGTTAATTTTATGGCCCTCTCCACCCGGCGCGCCGAGTCTGTGCCGCATTTTGTCCCATCAAAAGACATATTGTAGCCACGAGAAGTAATAGTTGTTTTATTGGTTGTTAATTTATCTACTGTAACTTCGGCGCAAGAAGTATCACCCAGTGGCAAGTAAAAGGTGCTTTTATCGCTTTTACCAACCGGAGTACTCCAAGGTTTATTATCCCAAATTCCACAAGTAATAGCTTGACCTTGGCCATCTGTAGTCTTTTTAAAAGCACTCTCCGCGCCATCAGGATTATTTATCTCCCAATAAAAAGCGCATTCTACACCGGCATCAGCGGCGTAAAAAGCAATTTGCGACTCTCTGCCAAGACTAGCCAGCTTCATCTCTTTAGTGATAATGTCAAAAATTCCGAGACTTATGGACAATATAATACTGGTGGCCAGTACGGCGATGAGCAGGGTAAACCCCCGCTTCGCTTTGGTATTATTTTTTTGTTTTAATTTTATAGAAAACATATTTTATCTACTTGAATCAATTTTCCTCTGAGACACGGATGTCTGCAAATTGAGACTTGATTTTAATTTCTGCTTGGAATCGGTAACACCACCAACATAAATGGTTACAAACGGCTGACCGTCGCTTGGACCAGCTCTTCTCACGGTAAAAATAAGACTACTGACATTTACATCTTGGGATGTTATCCGAGAGTTGTCTCTCATTATGTATTTTTGCTGGTTATCTTCTTTCAGCTCATATGTAACTGATTTATCGTCCACATCAGTAAAACTAAAAACCGAACAAGGCGAAGGAGAACAGATATAACCACGACCTTCTCTTATATCTCTTGTCATCATTTCTATCGTAAAAGACATGTTATCGCTCACGTTTCTGAGCGACTCGCTTTTTTTCTGAATGTCGGAGATATTTAAAAACGCCCCCATGGAAATCGTCATTACGACGGCGAAAAGACCCAGAGCGACAATAAGCTCTATTAGAGTGAAGCCGGCGTTTGGATTTTGTTTATTTCTTATCTCCATTTATATATATTATTTTGCAATTTTATTTCCCGTGGCCCATATTTGCCTGTCCAAGAAACTTTCACTTCTATCACCGCTTCATACTCATCGTCGCCATTAAGATTTTTTGATATTTTAACGATCCTTTTAAAACCGGAGTCATTGCCATCTACGTATTGATAACCATTATCATCGCTACGATTCAGATTAGGACATTCTGAAACACACTCCGTCACGGTATCGTTTGCAGCATCTATGTAACAACTTTTTCCATCGAGACATTCATCAACAAGCCCGTAAAGCCAGTCCACCGGTTCCGTGGCATCTATATTTTTAAGCAAGTTTGAATCCCTCACGTTTCTCGCGTATTCAAACGGCTCTTGCGCCAACTCAAAGGCCACCAGCTGATCCTGCGCCACGGAAGCGGCTGAAATATTTTTTATGGCAAAAGTCATCGGCCCGGCTATGGCAGTAGTTAAAATTGCCACCGCTACGAGCGTTTCCACCAGCGTAAACCCCCGCTTCGCTCCAGCGAAGCTCACACCAACTTTTGATAAAGTAGGTGTGGGGGTGAAGCCTTTTTTGTATTGTTTTCTAAACATATTATTCTATGGAAATTTGACCATTCAAATAAATTTTTATATCTTTAGAAATTTTATCATTGGGAGCCGCGATGGTAACGATGGCATAATCGTTACTGCCACTCCCTGAACTATCTGTAATACTAGCCATCGGATTGCTTCTAGGATATACGATGTTTATCTCTCCAGTATCATTACATCCTGATGAACATAATTGCAACCTAGATATGGTATCGCCAGTGGTTATCATAAAAGTATTGATTTCTTCTCCCTCATCATAAAGGTTATTTCTCACTCCCTCTTCTCCTTTGTCGGCAAAAAGCGTAAAAGTATTTCCTGTTTTAAAATTTATTCCGTAGGCGGGAAACTTTCCGTCAAGTTCTTTGATTGAAAGAGCGTTCACCTGAGCCTCGCGCACCGCCAAAGCGATATCATTACTCGTCCTTCTTATAGCCATTCGTTGATTGAATTCCGGATAGCTGGCAAAGACCATCATGTTTATTACGGTCAAGATGGACACAGAAACCATAAGCTCAATCAAACTGAAGCCATTCGCCTTTCGGCTAAAAATAAAATTCAAAAAATCAAACCTAAAAAATTTCATTGCTTTTATTATATCATTTTTTATCAGAACAAAAAGCTGATCATCTTTTCTCCCCAAAACAAAGAAATAATCGTCCCTAAAACCATAAAAGGCCCGAAAGCGATACTGCTTTTCAAGCCATATTTATTTTTACTTAGATATAACAGCAAAATACCAACAATCGCTCCAATCCAAAAAGCCAAAGTGATGGCGGCGATGCCGTTAGTTATTCCAAGAAGCCAGCCGATGCCGAGAGCCAGCTTGGCATCGCCAAAGCCCATCCATCGCCCGCCGGAAAAAAACCAAAGGGAAGCAAAAAAAATGAATAATATAAGACCGGCCGATAAACCGCTAAAATTAAAATTTTCAATTATCAATTTCCAATTTTCAAAATTGAATAAAGACAAGAAACTAAGGCCGATAAACGGATACACAAAAATATCGGGAATTATCTGATGACGATAATCATAGACGGCGATAAGAATCAGAAAGGCCGCAACAGCCAAAAGATAAAAGATTTTTGCAAAATTGAAAATTGAAAATTCATTGAAAACTGGCAATTGAAAATTGAAAATCAAAAGAAAGACCAACCCTGTTAATATTTCCACCGCGGGATATTGCAACGATATTTTACTTTTGCATTCGCGGCAACGGCCTTTTTGAATCAAGAAACTGAAGATTGGAACGAGTTCTATCCACTTAAGCTTCTTGCCGCAGGAAAAACATTTAGAGCCGCCGGAAACAACAGATTCGCCGGTGCCAAGCCGAAGAGTCACCACGTTAAGAAAACTGCCAATAATGGCGCCGAAACAAAAAACAATAAATAACTCTGGATATAACATATTTTTTTATTATAGAAGTGCATCGACGGCATCGACGTCGGACTTCGACGCACACGCACATTATAAATCAAACTTTTCCACAAGTGCATCGACGTCGGACTTCGACGCAGGTATAATGAAACTATATGAATAGAAAAATCCCTTTTGTCGTTGGTGAATATTATCATACGTACAATAAAACAGTTTTTGGCATCAACGAATTTAGTGACAGAGATAATGCTTATAAACTAGCCCAAACTTTCTTGCTAGCAAATTCTACAACATCTAGTCAAGCGTTTGATTATCTTAGAAATGATAGGCATCCTATGCTCAAAAATGCAATTGAAATAAAAAATTCTGGAGAAAAACTGACAGACATCTTGTGTTATGTGATAATGCCAAATCATTACCATTTATTATTAAGAGAAATAAAAGAGGGAGGAATAACTGATTTTCTAAGAAGAAGCAGCACATCTATAGCAAAATATATCAATACCAAAAAAGAAAGGCGCGGCCCATTATTTGAAGGTAATTTTAAATCAAAGCACATAGATTCAAATACTTATCTACTCCACTTGTCATTATACATACACCTTAATCCTTTAGATTTTATCACTAACAAAAACTGGCGAGAAAATAAAATGGAAGATTGGGGAAACATCTTTAAAAAACTTACTGATTATCGCTGGTCAAGCTTAAGAAGCTATTTAAATGACAATGACACCGCGTCGACGTCGGACTTCGACGCAATAATTTCCGGGGAAAAAATTATAAAGAATCAGTTTAATGATCTTGGCAACGATAATGATTATGGTAATTATGGTAATTTTCTTAAGGAATGGGCGACTGGCTTAGGTGAAACAAATAACGATAATATTGAAAAATTCGCATTTTGATTGATTGAAAGTGCGTCGACGTCGGACTTCGACGCAGGTAGTGCAAAGAAACACAAAACACCCCGCTTTGGGCTGGGTGTTTTGTCGCTTCTTTGCGTTTCCGGCGAGATTACGGTTTTACGTCGTAGATTGCATCAGTCGTAACGCTGGTGAAATCAGCAGCGCTACCGGCTCCATTCGGACATCCTGTACCGGCTGTACCGGCCACGGCATCAACATCTGTCTGCAACGCTGCGTGGTTTGCATCCTCCAAAGTAGCCCCTAAGTGATAGCTGGTGCATCCGGCATTTAAGGCGGCGTATTGATACGCTCCTCCTCCAACAGGATCGGTAGGAATAACCGAGATATAGCCTGGTGTTACAAGATTGGCAGCAGTAAGCGCGGACGGATACCCTCTCTTGGCATCAAAATAAAGCTCCAAAGCTATCTGTAATTGCTTAATGTCTGAAACCCTTCTGGCGTCTCGTGATTTTGTTCTGGCGCTGTTGAGCGAAGCCAAAACAACTGAAGACAAAATACCGATAATGGCGATAACAACAAGCAACTCAATCAAGGTAAAACCTCTTTTCTTATTTTGCATTTTTTTTAAAACTAAAATTTATTAATTTTTTAAACATCGACCGTTTTTAATGTCTTATAGCTATATAATACTACAGATATTATTTTAAGCAAAAAACACTGTGGATAACCCCCGCATCTTTATTTTAAATACCGGCCGTAATATTATATATCGGCCCGAGGATTGAAACGAGCAACAAGCCGACAGAACCGCCAAGCACCACGATCATTACCGGTTCTATAAGACCGACGAGAGTTTCCACCACATTATCCACTTCTCTTTTGTAGAATTTACCTAGAGTTTTGAGCATAAAAGCCAGCTTTCCCGTTTTTTCACCCGTGCGAATCATCTGCACCACAAGGAGAGAAATTTCGTCATATTTATCCAAAGCATCAGAGATGGGGCTTCCGCCCTTCACTTTCTCCGCCGCGTCAAAAAGAATTTTTTCATAAATTTTATTCCCCACCACGTCAGCGGAAATCTCAAGTGCCTTAACGGCCGATACGCCGCTAGACAAAAGCGTTTCCATGTTATCCGTAATTCTGGCGAGGTAAAACTTTTTGTACAAATCACCTATAAAAGGAACGCCGAGCTGGAAGCTTGAAAAACTTATCCTGCCGGATTCCGTTTTAATATATCGCCACAGAAAGACAAAGCCTACCGCTAAAGCGATTAGGAAAAACACGCCGAAATCTTTAAACACGTTACTCACGCCTATTACGATTTTAGTGTAAAACGGAATATCTTGCCCCACTTCGGTAAGAATAGCCGTAAGCTTGGGAATCACAAAGGTAAGCATCAAGAACATTACGGCAAAGAAAGCGCCTACCACGAATATAGGATAAACCAAAGCGTTTTTAGCTTTGCTGACAAGCTCGTATGATCTCTCAAGGTGATCGGCCAAAGATTCAAAAATCTCTTCCAACTTGCCGGATTCTTCGCCGGATCTGACCATATTTACGTAAAATTTGGAAAAGACATCCGGATGTTTGCTCATGGCGACGGAAAACGTATTGCCGCCTCTTATGTCTTCCACCACTTCAGAAAGACTTGTCTTCAATTTGGCATTTTTGGTCTGAGAAGAAAGAAGCTGAAACGATTCAAGAATGGAAACTTTCGCCTCAAAGAGCGTGGCCAATTGACGAGAAAGGATGACGATATCCTTGGTTCTTACCCTATTAAAGAAAGAAAACCACGAACTGGTAAAAGCCGTTTTCCCTTCGGCCGGTTTTATGGACGTGATGATTAGACCTCTGTTTTGGAGAGAGTTTATGGCGATACCCATATTGGCCGCTTCTATGGAGCCGGATTGGGACTCGCCCTGCATCGTGGAAGCTATGTAATTATATAACATATTATTTTATATAAGCGCCTCAAGACCCATGGGATTAAGGGATTGATTAAGGGCGTCTTTCATATTTATTTCTCCGGCGCGCACAAGCTCCGCCAAAGACCTGTTTAAACTTATCATCCCTTGCTCGTAGCCGGTTTCTATCACCATATCAAGTTCGTGAGTCCGTCCTTCTCTTATAAGTGTTCTCACTGCCGAATTATTTAGCATCAGTTCGTAAGCGGGTATCCGGCCGCCGGAGACTCTGGACACAAGACGCTGCGAGAATACGCCGAGCAGCACGCTGGCAAGCTGGGCTCTTATCTGATTTTGCTGATTAGGAGGGAAAGAATCTATGATACGATCTATGGTTTGAGCGGCATTGTTTGTATGGAGAGTGGAAAAAATCAAATGACCGGTCTCGGCAGCCGTAACGGCGGTGGAGATTGTTTCAACGTCTCGCATCTCGCCTATGAGCGCCACGTTTATATCTTGCCTGAACATAGAACGCATAGCTGAACCGAAGCTCATGGTGTCGTATCTTACTTCTCTCTGATCCACGATGGATTTGTCTTGGGTGAAAATATATTCAACAGGATCTTCTACGGTAATGATATGCTTGGATTTTGTTCTGTTTATATGATCTATCATTGAGGCCAAGGTTGTGGACTTGCCGTGACCGATAGGCCCCACTACCAAAAAGAAACCTTGTTTTCTGTCAGCAAACTCAGTAAGTATTTCCGGCAAATTAAGCTCTTTAAGAGTCTTTATACTGGTGGGAATGTTTCTTAAGGCCGCACCGAGAAATCCTTTTTGATAAAAGGCGTTTACCCTGAATCTTGTTTTGTCTTCATGAGCGTAAGACAAGTCTATTTCTTTATTTTCTTTTAGACTTTTTTCTTCATCATCATTTAAAAATGTTTTTATCAAGCCTTCCGTATCAGACGGAGTGAGAACCGGCTCGTTTACGAGCGGGATGAGTTCACCGGATATTCTTATTGTGGGATGTCTGCCCACGGTAAGATGAAGGTCTGAAGCGCCTTCTTTGATAGTCGTCAAAATCAACTCTTTTAATTTTTTGGAATAATCGGTCATTTGTTTTAAATTATTTTTTCAAAATGTCCTTAATTTTATTAACCACTTCGGAAGGAGTAAAATATGCCTTTATAATATAATCCAACGCGCCAAGAGACATGCCTTTATTGATATCCTCTTTCTGTCCGAGATTGGTGAGGAAGATTATTTTACTATCTTTGGCAAGATTTTCTTTCTTGATTTCCGCCATCAATTCAAAACCGTCCATGCCCGGCATTACTATATCAAGCAGAATTATGTCCGGGCTGGCGCCATTTTTAATCTTATCCAAAGCCTCTTTGGCGCCAACGGCTATATCCACGTCAAACTTTTCTTCTTTAAACTTTGTGGCATACATGTCCAGCAAAAGACGATCGTCGTCTATTATTAAAATTTTATATTTTTTATCCATTACTTTTATTTTAACATATCGGCAGCTTTTTAAACACCCCCTAAAGTTTAAGGTATTCTTCAAGGCTTATAAGTCCGTTAAACATCTTTATCATACCATCCTCTTTCATCGTAAACATGCCTTGCTTTCTGGCTTCTTTCATTATATCTTGTTCTGTCGGTCTCTCCAAGATAGCCGTCTCAAGACCGGAAGTTTTGTATAAAATTTCAAACACGCCGAATCTTCCTCTTATGCCTCTCGGACAAACCGGGGATATTACGCTCTCGTATATATTATCCGGAATTTTTATTTTATTTTTCACTTCTTCCGGGGTGTCTTCAAGATGTCTCATGAGAATATTTTTTATGGCGGGACTGATCGGCACTTCCTTTCTGGAGTCTTGACATAAGCCTTTTACAAGACGCTGACCTATCACCATCACCAGTGTCGGCGCTATAAGAAAATGGTCAACGCCCATGTCTATGAGTCTGGATACGGCGCCGGCGGCGCTGTTGGTGTGCAAAGTGGCAAATACCAAATGGCCGGTTAAGGCGGCATGGATGGCCAAAGCAGCCGTTTCTTTATCTCTTATCTCACCCACCATAATCATGTCCGGATCCTGCCTCAAAATAGATCTCAAGCCGTTGGCGAAATCGTATCCTATTTCCGGTCTTACCTGAGATTGATTTACACCTTCTATTATATACTCCACAGGATCTTCAAGACTTACCACGTTGTTTTCTTCTTTATCAAGCTCCTTAAGCATAGCGTAAAGGCTTGTGGTTTTACCGCTACCAGTTGGTCCTGTAATAAGAATAAGTCCGTATGGTTTATCTATCGCCTTATTCACGATATCAAGCTGCTCGGCGGAGAAACCAAGCTCGCTGAGACTTTTTACGCCCTTTTCTTTATCAAGTATACGAATCATCACCTTTTCTCCGAAAACGGAAGGAAAAGTGGACACCCTGAAATCTATTTCTCTGTTTTCTATTCTGGCGTTAAATCTGCCGTCTTGAGGTTTGCGTTTCTCGTCTATCTTCATGTTGCAAAGAATTTTGATTCTGGAAACAATAGCCTCGTGGACATTGATAGGGAGCAAAATACTTGTATACAAAGTGCCGTCCACCCTAAAACGCACTTTCACTTTCTTTGGTGTCGCTTCTATGTGAATATCAGAAGCGCGGCCGGCTATGGCGTGCCTCAAGATGACGGCCACTATTTTGGTGACTGGAGCGTCTTCCACAATAGTCGGCATTTTGTTGCTGGATTCTTTCTTGATATCCATGTCATCTTCTATCGTCTCAACAAGAGCCGTCTCAAGGTCGCCGAGAGCTTTGGACACTTCTCCGCCGATGCCTTTATAGTCTACAAGCAAAGATTCAAAATCCGCTTCGCTTATTAGAAACAGCTTGATGGCCACGTTCATTCTTGAAGTTATGAATTGCATAGCTTCTCTGGCTTCAATATTATCCGGATCTATAATACCCATCTCAAGCACGCCATCACTCATTCCGACAGGAATGAAGCGATAATGCACCACCGCTTCTTCCGGCACTTTCCTTAATACATCAAACGGCACTTGGCCTTTTGAAATTTTCTTGATTGGAATATTCAGACTTTCCGATTTAGCCTGCAATATGGTCTCTTCCGAAATACCTTCCGAAATAAGCAATTTTTCCAGCGACACATTCTCTTTTCTTGCTCTGTTAAAAAGCTTGGAGAGCTCTCCTTCTTCTATAACCCCATTTTTAACTAAAACTTCTAAAAAAAGCATAATAAAAATTAGCAACCTGCCGCAAACGAATATTCCCTATCCACTGAAGTCCTATTTTGAAGAAAAAGGATTAGATTTACCGGCTTCCGAAGTCGGCAAACTTACGGAAAAGTCAATCAAGCTATTAAAAGCCTCTCCATCAAAAAGAACAACATTCTCAAAACTGACTCCTCGCAAAAGATTCAACATCCTCACAATGTCGACATTTTCTCCAGTAAGCAAAGCTTTTTGATCAGACAATGCTCCTGAAGGAGACGGCAAAACAGCAACGGATGAATTGCTTCCGGGAGAAGACGAACTTACAAACATAAGGACAAAAATCAGAGCGACAGCCGCCAAAATACCGATGAATATTATTTTTTTCTTGCTATTTTTCATTTATTTTTGAGATATTATTGCGAAGACTTTTTCCAATAAGCTGCCGCTTCTATGTTGAAATTATAAACATCAGAGTCGGAAACGCTGAAATTTACTTTTTTAATATCCATGAGTCGCAGACTCTGCTCAACGTCTTTAACGAAAGAATAAAAAGCGCCATACGTTCCGGAAACGCTTATCGTGAGCGGCAAAGTGGAAAACATATCCGAATTGACACCGGCGGCCACGGCGGCAACTTTATCCTCAGAAGATTTTTCTTGATTTTTGATATCAATACTTTTTAAAACCATTCCCTTCCTTCTGAGCATGTTATCAATTTGCAAAATTATCTTAACGGATTCAGGCTGCGCAGGAAGCATGATATTGAGGCGATCTATATCTATCTGTGAAATTTGATTGTATTGAGCCAAAAGATTATCTCTCGCCGATTTTACTTGTCTTGAGACAACTAAAGCATTGTCCAACACGGCAGACTCTTCGGTCTTAATCTTTATCTCACCATACATGCCCTTGGTCTCGCCAAAAAATATGAAAGTGCCGGCGGCTATGAAAAATATTGATATTATTATTCTAAACATTTTATTTATAAATTAAAATTCTTCTTCGTCAAAATCAAATTTATCATCATCCGCAAAATCATTATTAAACTCATTACTCGCGTTTGATGAACCGGCGTATTCTGACAAACCAAAACCATAAAGCATTAAAGATGGATTAAGAGTTATCGTTACTTCAAAATTAACTTGACCGGATTCGTTTAATTTAAGACCGGAAAAAAGCACTTCCTCTGCGGCCCCGCTGCGCTCAAAAACATCAGCCTGCACGGCAAGCTCAGTGTAATCCCTTGCCGTGCCGGTCATATTGATAACGTGTTTGCCGGAATCTGAAACATTGTAAAGAAAATTTTTAAAAGTAACATTTTTGAGAGTAGCGGCCTGCAAAAAATCCAGCGCGCCGGAAAAAGCTTTATGCCTGCCCATAAGCATCTCTGCCGCCTTTACTTTGCCGGAGAATCCTATAATCTCGGAAATGAGCGATGATTCATAAGCTTCTTTGTCTTTTCTCAAAGTTTCTTTCTTGCTTTCTATTTGGCTTTCCGTAAATTTGCCATACAAGAAAACACCGCCCCATAAGAAGGCGGATAAAATAAAAATCAAAAAAGAAATCACCGCAAAGAAACCAGCTCCCTTGCTCCGATAGGTTACCTCGCTCATTTTTCTCTTAGGTATAAAAGATAGTTTGTCTTCCATAAAAATTCACGCTTAATGTACTTGTCTTTATTTTAATATTTTTTTTAACCAATGGGAAGCTTTTGGAAAGGAAGCCTGTTGATAAGTCCGCGCCGCTCGCTGCAAGCGGACAGCAAACAAGGCTTCTACAATTCGCCGAGAGCAAGACCAGATGCCACGGAAAAGCTCAAACCGATCTCTTTTAAAACAGTTGAGAGAAAGACGGGATGCTCAGTTTTACTGAACGGATCGGCCAACTCAACTTCTATCGTAAACTCTTTTACGCCAAAAGGCACTATGCCTTTAAGCAACCCGCCACCGCCGGTGAAAACAATTTTACTGACGCTTCTTTTGTATTTACTTTGAAAGTTTTTCAGCGAAGCATTCGCCTCGTGGAATATATAACTCAATATCGGTTGCATTACTTCCATAATCTCTTTATGTTCCGGCAAATCGGAAAGACCCACTTCCCTCTTAATCTCTTCCGCTCTGGCCAAATCTATGCCCATGGATTGGGAAAGCGCTCTGGTAAGATCGTGCGAGCCTTTGTTTATAAAATGAGATTCTCTCATTACGCCATAATCCAAAATTGCCATCTTGGTGGAAGAAGCACCGAAATCAATAACAGCAATCGTGGAACTGCCCCTGCCTATGGCCGCTCGGATCATGCCAAACGGCTCCATTTCGTAAGCCGCCGCCACAAGGCCTGACTTGGCGATTATATCCTTGTACGTATTTATAACATCATTATGTATGGCCACCAGTATCACTTCCATTGTTTTGTTATTTTCTTCTTTTTCTTTTTCCGTCTTTGGCATCACCCACCAATCCAAACTCACTTCAGAAATAGGTACCGGCACGTGTCTCCTGGCTTCTATGGTAATTACATTTTCCAAATCGCCCTCCGCCGAAACAGGAAGCTGGATAACTTTTACAAAGCTTGAGTTAAGAGGGATAGCCACTCTAGCCACAGTAGCTTTGGCGCCAGCTTCTTTAAGAACATCTCTAATGGCTTCGGCTGTCTTTTCAGCATTAAGCTTTACCGGCTGACCAATTTCCATCCCGCCGTAAGGACCTGTGGCCACCTCGCCGTAAGTTTCCAAGATAGCCCTTTCCTTCTCTTTCCTAAGCTGGACTATCTTTATGGAAGAACTGCCTATGTCCACGCCTAAAACACTTTGCTCACTTTTAAGCAAATTCTTAAAGCTGTTTTTTCTAAATCTGCCAAGAAACTCTTTCAATTCAAAAGCCATAATGTAATATTATATCATAAAGATTAAGCCTTGCCATGTTAAAGGATTACAAAATTTTTAAAGATTTTTTTAGAGCCTTATTGGAATTTATTTTTCCACAAAAATGCGCAGGCTGTGGCATAGAAAAAGTAGCTCTCTGTCTCGCTTGTTTAAAAAGCATTGAAATGCCGGACGTGGCGGAAGCCAATGGTATTTACGCCGCGTCAAACTATCGCGACAGAACGGTAAAAAACGCCATCCGCCTTCTGAAGTATAAAAAAGGACGCTGTCTAGTCAAGCCTCTGGCGGAACTCATAAAAGAAAGATGCTTGCCCAAAATAATGGAAACATATCCCGATCTTAACGCGGAAAACTTTATTACCATTCCCATTCCCCTCTCAGCCGGCAAATTAAGAGAAAGGGGCTTCAATCAAGCGGCCGAGATGGCCAAACTTCTGCCACTGCCGACAAATAACAAAATACTTTTTAAAATAAAAGAAACGCCTTCTCAAGTATCGGTAAAAGACAGAAACAAAAGATTGAAAAACATAGAAGGCAGTTTTATGGTAAAAAATGTTGATGCTCTAAAAGGCAAAAACATAATCATCATAGACGATGTGCTTACCACCGGCGCCACCATAAAAGAAGCTAAAAAAGCGCTAAAAGCCGCCAGCGCCAGAAAAGTGCTGGCCATAGTGCTGGCAAGAGGATAGCTATGAGAAATTTCGCTGCCATATTAAAGATTTTATTTTGCGTTAATAGTTTTCTGCGCAAGCGCGGTAAAAAAGAAACTTGCAGAGAATAATGTCGCCATGGCCGCCACTACCGGACCCATTTGTTCACGATAATCTCCGGGGATAATCCCGCCGACAAAAGCCACTACCAGAAAGACCACGGATACGCCTACCCCATTTCCAGTTATGTCCCCAGATCACTTCATATAACCATAAGAGACCGAAAAATATTCGGCCGAAAGCTATCCACGATCCCGTAAATAGTTTTTCACTGGAATTATTCATATATTATTGTATTCATTATTTTTTTAGTTTACACGCCACAGCCACCTCCGCCCTGAAGATCGGCTGGTTCTATTTCCTGCAATACACGTTGATAACCACTTGCGCTTGAATACTCATTACCCAGAGCAAGTTGAGGATCAATCTTGTCCCACGCGGTTCCTTTTCGTTCAAAGTATGCGGCCAGTGTCATGTATGTTTCCGGAAACCAGTATGAATTTACCTGAAGGGCAGTCTTCCACATCTCTTGCTCGGAAACCCCCTGCGATGCCATAAGCTGAAGAAGTCCCAACATAGCCATACCGTGGTTACAATCCGGGAAATGGGTGGAATTGCCACAGCACGGACGATAGATGCCACGAGACACTTTATCCACCATTGCTTGCTGTTCCGGCGTGAGATTGAAAAATTTGTGTTTACTGTAATGATCCATGGCATCTCCTTTGGCAAGCGTCCAGCCTCCGGTAGAAGCGAATCTGCCCGCGCCTCCGTAGGCAAGATTCATCATCTCGCCGTTTTCAAGGATGTCATTTTTGCTGGCAAGCCCCAATGCCCAAAACAAATTAAGAAGATATCCGGAGTTTTCTTTTGTGATTTTGAGCTTGCCGTCGCTTTGTCCAAAGAGAAGCTTTTCGTATTCATCGGTAAAAGTGCCTCTTTGCTCGTAAATCGCTTTAAATTTATCCGCGTCAATCGCCCCAACATTCACTAATTTTGAGCCAAGGTCTCCCCAATTGACCGGTAAAATAATGCCATCCGAAGGCAAAACTTTTTCCTCTAAACTTGTATGTTCTTTTTCTGTTGCGACTTTAATATCAGATTGATCCTGATTAACTGTTTTCTGTCCTGTTGCGTAAACCCACACACCGAAGAGAATCACAACAGAAACGAAGATTCTCTTCACAAGCACCCGATCTTTTTTTGGTTGATTTTGCATGTCGTTTTTTATAATAAAAGCTTAACACTTTCCCCATTTATCGTCCAGAATCAGAGCTTTGATTCGCTGGCGGGCTTGGGTAGGTTGGACTTGGAGCGGCTGTTGTTAAGTGAAGCTAGCAAGCTGTTTTAGGCCTGTGTATAACTTCTTTACATTGCTATTGACAAGAAATCCTGCATCGCTTACAATAGGAGTGTAAGTATTATTAAACAAAATAATAACCTTTATGTCTGAAGATAAAAACGACGCAATATTCTCTATAACTTCTGACGAAGTAAAAAAAACTAAAAACCCCGCTCATTATCACAATTGTGGCAGTCGGAGCTGACTTAATCTCTTATTATTTCTTCGGCATGCATTTGTGGGAAATATTTTCAAAATAATTATGCTTGCTAAATTTATTCAAGAACAACGCAAAAAGCGCAATCTGACGCAAGAATTTTTAGCGTCCGCGCTTAAAATTTCCCGCCCGACCTATATGCAAATTGAGCAGGGCGAGCGAGATTTAACTATTGCAAGAAGCCGAAGATGAAATCCGCATCAGTGTCCCGCAAGAGAAAGCCGACAAGTTCCGGCAGGTCCTGCTTTATATTTTGAAGAAAGTGGGTGGCAAGCCGAATGTCGGCATGACGGTGCTGTATAAATTACTTTACTTTATTGATTTTGATTACTACGAAAAGTACGAGGATCAACTGATGGGTTTGGTGTATCTCAAAAATCATCGAGGGCCAACGCCGCTTTTGTTTGAAAGTCTTATCGGCAATATGGTAAAAAACGGCGAAGTGGAAATCATCAAAAGCAAGTTTTATCAGTACCCCCAGACGAAATACTTGGTGAATCCAGAAGTTGAGCCGGATTTAAGCATTCTGAACGGAAAAGAGCAGGAACATATTGATTGGGAATTACAACGGCTTTCCGACATGACGGCGAGTCAGCTTTCCGATTTATCACATAAAGATGTGCCGTGGGTAAGCGCAGAGAACAGCAAACCGCTTGATTACGAGTCGGTTTTCTACCGCACGCCCGAAACATCAGTACGC
>LBYH01000003.1:56718-63590 GCA_000996035.1 Parcubacteria group bacterium GW2011_GWA2_40_143
CGCCGCTTCAAAAGTTGAGTTTATTGAGATATACTTCAAAGGCGAAAAAGAGAATGAGGATCGCGAGCGAATTAAAGAGTATTTGAAAAATCAAAATCCTACCCACCATCCCTTCCGCACACAACAATCCCCGCCGTTTTTAGAAAATATTATAAAACGGCGGGGATTGCTCCCTTGAAAACTAAACTTTCTTGTCTGCTACCATGAACAATCATCTCCTCCACTGCATATCATCCATGCCCATGTTGGACGGACAGAGTCGTAAAATGGCTGTCCGGCACTTGGATAACTTTCAGGACTAATGTGCGAAAGCAGTTTATAGTTACTGCCATTGATGGACAAATATAGAAATCCGTCTGAAGTACCTTTCGGATCTACAGGCAAAACAGGTATATACGTTGGAGCTAATCCTGGAATATACCCTGTTGCACCTGTTCCGAATCCACCGTAGTCAGAATAAACACCTCTCCAACTCCCACCTGTAGCGGGATAAAAACCATTACTATCAAAATACATTTCAAGTGCTAACTGCAGTTGCTTCATGGATGATCTGCGGTAAGCATCTCTCGCTTTACTTCTTGCACTGTTTAAGCTCGCGAGTACAACGCTCGAAAGAATCCCAATTATCGCAATGACAACCAGCAATTCAATGAGTGTAAAACCTCTTGAATTGTTTTTTTGTAAAAACATAATTGAAATATTAAAATCGTTCCTGCAAGCGCGGTGGTGCGTTTTCAGGATAGATTATTTTTTGACCCGGAGGTGCTTCGAGTTTTGCCTTACTTCCTCCGCCACTAAATAGAAAAATAATCGCTATAACAATCGCCACCGCCACAACCCCAAGCAAAACATAACTCGCCTGTTTTTCGTCCTTGATATAGCCGCCAGAATACTTCATCACCAATTGGATGATTTTGGGAGTGTCGGAGTAATACGGACGGACATATTGCTGTTCACCTTTAAATTTTACGCGACTGCTTGAATCGTCAAGTGCGTGGCTTAAATCTATTCCTTTGTTGTCTTCGTTATTTTGATCCATACTGTTTATAAAAGTTTTGTTGTGGATTGGTTTTCCACAATCATCTTTATTTTATCACTATTACCCCCCCCCTGCAAGACATCGTAATGTTACGTGTGTAAAAATAATGGCGAGCGAGTAAATTCGTTTAATATTAATTCTCCTCCACAAACACCGGAATATCTTTTAGAGTTATCGTCACTTTTCCTCCGCTCACAGTCTTTGTTTCAGTGTTAAATGCGGTGCTGTAATCCGTCACCTCAGATTGGCTTATTGTTTTTGGTAAATTTGTAAATATATATGCCGTCTTTTTCTTGGATTGTTTGAATATTGTTCCAATCTGAGCCGTCCAAGACTTCCACCATTTTTTTGTAGGTGTAGTAAGAGAGTTTTTTGTGAGATTTACCGTCGTCGTTCCTAGAATTATTAACCAATCCCGTACTACAGAAGTAGCAGTTCCCGCTACTATTTTTATCATAATGAGACCATTCTACCATTGTGGTCCAAAACATTTTTTTGATCCCCACAGATAAGCCATGGATGTATTTTTTGATAAGTCCGCTCGCTTGCACGGTTTCACTTTGATATGAAAGCTTCATCCCTGGCAATTTTGGATCATCATACGGATCTCCATCGTAAGTACCGAACTCAGTATTCCAAATCGGTTTTTCCTCAATCCCGTTCTGTTTAAAAATATTATTGTAATCATAAACAATTTTGCCCATGTTTATATAGCTTGTTGCGTCTCCTTGAATATGAATGTCCAAAACATCAAAATATGGACCAACTCCATTTTTTAGAGCAGTGTCTAAAAATTTCAGTCCGGCGGAAGACGAGCTTTCTCCGGCGGGAGACACTCCGGCAAGGTTCATTACAACGAGGGCCTCCGGTGCTTCGGACTTAATTGCTTTGGAAGTGGCGATAAAATACTCGGCATATTTCTCGGGAGTATCTTTCCATCCCGTTTCTGCCTCGTTTATGACAAGCCATGCTTTCACATTATTTTTATACTTCTTGGCACTCGCCTTCACTTCACTCTTGTGTTTTTCCATATCCTTCGGGTAAACAGGGAATGCGATATCGGAAGATATAGAAATATTATTTTTGGTCAGCAGATTGTTGATGTCGTATTTTTCTAACTCTGGTAGCACCAATCTGACTTCTTTTGCTCCAGCGTCTAAAAGAAAATCTTTCGCTTCTTGGTCGCTTATATATCCTTTATCTTCTGCTCTGGACATAAACGGAGCCTGAATCGCAAACGGCGAGTCTGTGGAAGCTGAGGTTGTGTCTTTAGGCGTTGAAGTTTGACAATCTTTTGGGCATAAATTTGGATTCGCTTTTTCAAACTCGTCACAAATGCCATCTCCGCATTTGCTTTGACCCACTTGTTGTGTTGGGCAGGGAGAAAATTCGCAATTGGGTCCGGTTCGTCCGACCCCTGTTCCGTCAGGGCAAATTTTAGCTTCTTGGGTACAAGCTTTTTTGTTGGATATTTTGGATATTTCAGGAGATTTCGTAAAATACAAAACCCCGCCGACAATTCCGCCAAGGACAACCACTCCGACGAGGATTGAGAGGATTATTTGGATAGGGGCGAAGCCGTTTTGGATGTTGTGTTTGTTCATATTTTTAATTAATTTTTAATATTCCACCTCTAAATATTTAGGCGCGTTGACCGCCTGCAAAGTTACAGTTTTGCTTGCAGTAATATTTGAGACATTGCCATCTATGTCTGTGAGTGTAACTGATTTTGGGGTTTTGCTTAAATTCAATGTGTAATTTACCGTTTCGTTATCTAATGCAATTGATTTTCCGGAAACATATTTGAATGGCTTAAAGAATATATACAACTCTTTGTTGTCGCCAGAGGTGAATTTTTCAACCCACGGCGTGCTTTCCGCGTCCCATTCTCCGCTGAGGCGGGATGAGTAATTGTATTCATTAAATTTAGACAGCAACACTCCCAGCGCCGTAATCGACAGCGTCGGTGTCCCGTCTTCGAGCAAGTTGCCTCCGGTGATGTCGGCAGCTAGTTTTAGATTTTTTCGTACCAACAACTTGAGAGGGAATCTTCCTGACAAAGCCGGACTGCCATTTACCAACTGTGTCTTTCTTACAATTGAATTTTGGATATGAAAGGCTGCGTCCAGCTGTTGGTCAACATCATCATAGGGATAGCCGAATTTCAAAGTGGAATCGGTTTCTGTTTCTAGTATCAGCCTGCTTTCCCAGCCATTGGAATCAAGTCGCTTCCTTATTTCTGCGATCCCCAAAGGACCGGCGTACTTGTTGTAAATTGCCGATTTTGTCGGCGGATATGTGAGAAACATTCCCCTGCTTGCTGTATCAGCTCTCTTGATGTCGTATCCATGAAAAGCCCAAAAATCAAACTTGGCGCCGTTCTGCTTATCAAGGAAATATTCAATTTGTTCATTCATTTTGTTACTGGAGGAGCTTGTATCATCGGCCCAATATTCAAATCCTGGTGTTCCAATCAAGATCTCCGGATGCTTACTCTTAATGCGATCATATATTTTGTTCGTCGCGGTAAGCAACAGCTCATTGGAAACCTGCAATGATGCGGAGCAATTTGGACAGTTCTCCAGCTCGAGATATCTGATATTGGCGTCTTTTTTGTATCTTGAGACAAACCAATCGACAAAATCGGCATATTTCTCAATGTCCGACTGCGAGAATGTCGTGCTTTCCCCTTCCAATGCATATGAGAGCATCGGCACCATGCTCCAGCCGTTTTCTTGGAATAGCTTGACTGTCTGGTCAAAATCTACTTCTTTGGCGCACCGACCCGCCACACAGTCCTTCTTGGAGGGCAAGTATGCGATCGGAGAAAATGTCTTGTCGTCATCAGAAAAGCTTTTGTTAGAAGCCCGCTTCTTGACATACTTGGTTTTAAAGGTATCGTTGACAACGACTTTTACGCTGGAGTTCGCATCGGTTTCGTCCCAAACTTCCGTCCCCCACAAAAACCCGTCAGCATCAAGAGAATTGTCAGATTGCTGTTTGCCGGTAATTGCCTGCGAAGAAGCGACAGAAGAAGAACTAGATGATAAGCTTGACGACGCGCTTGACGGTCTAGATGACGATATGCTTGACGAAGATGAAGATGATGAGCTTATCGAGCCTACGCAATCTCGCGGGCACACATCCGGGTTGGCTTTTTCAAACTCGTCACAAATGCCATCGCCGCATTTGCTTTGCAGTAATTCCTGTTGCGAAACTTTGCAATCTTCGCAGATGCCTCTTTGCTTTTCCATTGATCCACAAATTCCGTCTCCGCAATAACCTTGATCTTGAGCTTTGCCTTGCGGTAATTCCTGCGGAGATTTCGTAAAATACAAAACCCCGCCGACAATTCCGCCAAGGACAACCACTCCGACGAGAATTGAGAGGATTATTTGAATGGGCGCGAAACCGTTTTGATTGTTGTTTTTGTTCATATTAAAATCAATACTTAAAAATTACTGTGTCGCACTGTTGGCATTAATTATGCCGTATCCATAATAATTATCAAACCCGGATTCGCCAAGATCTGTCGCTGTATTCTTTATTTTGTTCAAAACTTCATTTACATCCCATTTGCCGTCCCCGTCAGAATCATAGCTGGAAGAAATATTTATACTTTTTATCAAGGCAACAACACCGCTAACAAACGGTGCCGCCATAGATGTTCCAGATTCCATTGCATATCCTTTTCCTAAATAGGTAGAAACGATATTTTCGCCCGGAGCGGCTACATCAACTTCAGATCCACGGCTGGACCAAGAAGTAATGGTATTATTTTGATTTGTTGCCGATACAGCAATCACTTCTTGATATTTAGCAGGATAAGAAACAGTATTGTCATTTGGTCCGCTATTGCCAGCGGCAACCACAACAACAATTCCGGCATTTGTCGCTTTTGTTATGGCATCATGCAAAATTTGACTATCAGAATCAGAACCGACGCTTAAATTAATCACGCTCATATTGCTGGCAATTGCCCACTCAATGCCCCTTATAATACTTGAGATATATCCCGCTCCGTTCTTGTCAAGAGCTTTAACGGCATATAAAGAAACTTTTGGCGATACTCCGATGACACCAATTAAATTATCTTGAGCAGCAATAATCCCCGCGACATGAGACCCGTGGCCATTGTCATCATTATACCCTCTGCCAGGCACAATAACATTAACACCGCCAGCAACAACCAAATCAGGATGAATAATACTAATTCCCGTATCAATAACAGCTACTTTTATACCTTCTCCTTTGCCTGTCGCTTTATTCCAAGCATCTTGCGCTTGAATTTTCCAAAATCCCCAACTTGCGTTTTGTTTTGGTTGGAAATTGGAAAAATTAGAAGCGCCTCGCCCCAAGGTAAAAATTTGGACATCTTCTTCAATATATTTAACATCTGATCTTGTCTTTAATTTATTTATCCCTGATTGGTTAGCGTTTAAAACACTGGCATTATTGAGATGATCTATTTTTGATCCGCCCACTTCCTTAATAATCTTATCTTTTTGCTTCTCTGTCATATCCTTAAAAACAACGACAAATCTGCCTTGTTTCTCTGCAGATTGCGCATAATCGACAATGACAATATTAAAAATAAGCGTAAAAATAAAAGAAATAACTAATGTTTTCATAATAATTCTATACATAAATATTTTTATTTTATTGTTAATACGATATCAGAAATTAACAATTTAATCAATAGTATAGGATATTTCAATGAATTTAGGCGCATTAACCGCCTGCAAAATTATCGTTTTGCTTGCAGTAATATTTGTGTAACATTTAAGTAGTAGCAATAAATTGAATACTCTATCTTAATGTTAGTATTATACTAAAGTTATATCAATAATCAACTTATCAAAAATATAAAGAGATTGCGAGAAGTCAAAGGGCTTTCACAAGAAAAATTGGCGAGATTGGCCGATGTCGCCAATAATACCCTAATTAAAATGGAAACAGGGGAAAATAAAAACCCAACACTTGAAACCTTAAAACGGGTTGCGAAAGCCCTCGAGGTTAGTGTTGATGATTTAATAAAATAATTTTCAAAAAATATGAAATACGAAAAAATTTGGAACAAAACATTAAGTTCGGGTGAAAAAGTGGAATACGAATTTTCTATCGGTAACAGATATATAAAATTCGGTTTAATCGTTTGGGGAATTATAAGTTTGCCATTGTTGTTTGCCGCTGGTTTTGGAATCCTAATTTTCTTAATTGCGTTATTTTATTACGGATTTTATTTGAAGGTAGCAAATGATTATGCCTTCACAAATAAAAGAGTTTTAATTCATCGGGGTTGGCTATCTACCCACACAACAAGTATTGATTATCCAAAAATAACTGATGTTCATATTCAAGAGCCATTTTTTGACAGGGTTATTACTCATACGGGGCACATAGCAATAAATACTGCCGGAACAACTTTACATGAAGTTATTTTGAAACACATTGAGTCCCCTTATGAAGTGAAAAAGAAACTTGATTCCTTTAAGGATAGATAGTATGGGGAATTTTAGACCTTTTTTACCCACAGCCAAAAACCGACAACCAACAACGCGAACAAAAGGACGAGTGAAAAGCTGAGTGTCCGAATTGCCACAAAGCACTTTCTAAAATTCCCGGTGCGAAGACAAAATGTCCGCATTGCCGACCGCACGCTAGCGTGCGATTTCAAAATGGATTTTTTGTTCGTGCGGAGCACTCCAAAAAATGCTCATCGGGGCTTCGAATCCCTCACGAAAGCAATTTAAGATTGCTTTCTCCTCTCCTCATTTCGCTTCGCTACAATTCGGAGAGGGAGGGATTCGAACCCTCGGGCCCCTTTTGAGGG
>LBYH01000004.1 GCA_000996035.1 Parcubacteria group bacterium GW2011_GWA2_40_143
CTTTTCTGATACTATAATTTGTTTTAGCGTTTTTGTGTAATTTTTGTAGCATAATTGTTAAGATATTACTCTTAACAACCTATCGTAGTCAAACAGTTATCTATTCCTTTTTCCGCCATTGTTTCTCTTGTTTTGTCTACCCCGACTTTTTCAAGTTTATCCACAGCATGCATCGCCTCGTTGATGCAATGGTTAGTTAATCCGTAAAAGCTAAAATAACCCTGAAGTATTTTCCTGTTATTCACTCCGATCATAAACTTCCCAATATCCATTTGTTTGAATATTTGGTAAATAACACTAGGCATTTCAGCGTCTACCAGAAGAGGCAAGTCTTTGTCTCCCACAACATCTATATCGCATTGATAAAACTCACGATATCGGCCGGATTGAGGTCTTTCTCCGCGCCAAACTTTTTGAATCTGATAACGACGAAATGGGAAACTTAAAAGACTATAGTTTTGCACGACATAACGCGCCAACGGCACCGTTAAATCAAAATGAAGCGCCAAGTTTGTGTTTGACAAATAAATTTTCCTACTTTAAAAAACGTCATCTTGCCAAGCAAATAATATTTATAATATTTACATTGTAGCACATCCTTTCCATTCAGTAAAAAGTTGAAAACAGAATTGACAATTTTTGTCAGTCTCACCTCCTTTCTTGACTTTAGTTTTGGTTAATTTTTTAAAGAACTTGTTTAAGCTGAATCTTATCATACGGGGGGGGGCAAAAGTCAAGAACAATGGCCTCTTTTAAATTTTAAATAATTTTTTTGCGTTTTCCGTTGTTTGAGCGGCAATTTCGTCAAATGAAACCCCTCGCAAATCGGCAATTTTCTGAGCCGCGTATTTTACATATGAAGGCTCGTTTCTTTTTCCTCTATATGGCTTAGGCGACACATATGGAGCGTCCGTTTCCACAAGTGTTCTGTTTGACGGGATATTTCTAACCACTTCGTTATAAGCGTCGGTAAAAGTGATTACGCCGGAAAAAGAAATATAAAAGCCGAGCTCAATATATTTTTCCGCTTGCTCTAAAGTGCCCGTAAAAAAGTGCATCACGCCACTTGGCGGTTTAACCGCCAAGTTAAGAATTTTCAGCAAATCATCGTGGGCGTCGCGGCAATGGATAATTATCGGCTTATTTGCTTTATTCGCCAATTCCAAATGTTTTTTAAAAACTTCTTTTTGTTTTTCTTTCCAGTTTTTAGATTCTAGATTTGAGATTTTAGATTGCGAATTACGACAGTAGTCTAATCCACATTCCCCTATCGCCACCACTTTATTATTCTGAGCAAGTTTTAAATAAAAATCTTCATCAAATTCTTCAGGTCGGCTTCTGTAATTTATTCTATCGCCCTCCTCTTTATAATCAACCTCTTGCTCTTCCAGATGAGCCGGATGCAAACCCACCGTGGCATAAACCCCCTCCTTATACTCATTGGCTATCTTTATGGCTCTCTCCGAAGTGTCGGCTTGCGAACCCACGTTTATAATCCATGTGCCATCGTCAAGTGCGCGCTTAATAACTTCCTTACCATCGTTTTTGAAGGCACTGAAGTTTACATGAGTGTGAGTATCTATAAGTTTCGGTCGCATCTTTATTTTTTTTATTTATTTTCTTTTTATCTTTATATTAAATTTTTAATTTCTTTAAACCAAAACTATATGTTATCATTTTTTTATGAAATCCTTTCTTAACAAAAGCTCTTTAAAGCTCGTTGCCGGCTTCCTTGCCATAATTTTTCTGGGTATAGCGACTTTGGCTCTGATAAACAGTCAAAAACCGTCCGAGAATATCGCCGCGCCAATAAACAAATAATTAAAAACTTTTTATATACTCCCTCCAATACTCATAAAGCTCTTTGGTAGCCTCCAAATCGCCCACATTATAACGAGCGATATCTTCGTATCGGCCTTCTTTGAAAAGTTTTGCCACATCATCGCCGGTTACGCCGTCTTCTTTGGGACTTTTAATGCCGAAAGCGCGTGACCATAAATGCAACCCCCCTTTTCTTCTCAGCGCGCCATAAAAAGAGAGTTGATCCAAAAGATCTATATGTTTGGCGCCGTATTTCTGACTTTCTATGTATCTGTAAGCCATAAGATCCACGCTTGGTTTTATTTTGTGTATGGCCGAGCGCACGACAAGAAAGGGAGCGTCAAACCCTCTGCCGTTAAAGCTCACAAACTCATCATAATGCTTGGCGCCATCCCAAAACTTTTCAAGCATCTCTTTCTCCGAACATGGTCTGAACTTATAACCCCCTTCTTCAAAATCTTCCCCTTCCGATCCGGGCGACTGGAAGTAAATAGTCCCCTTATTTTTTACACTGTCTAACACACCAATAGCAACAATCTGACCGGTAAGCGGCGAGAAACCCAAACCATTTTTTATATCTTCCAAAGATTTTTCATATTCTCCTTCATCCGCCGATTCTTTCTTAATCCATTTCGTTAAAGTTTCTTTGGTAATATCATCAAGGCCATCAAAATCTTCTCCGATAGTTTCTATGTCAAAAACAAGGCTCATAAGAATTTTGGGAGTTTGCTGTCTATGCCGAAAATTCTGCCGACGCGAGATGAAGCAAAAAACAAAAGCGCGGCGGCATATATAATGTGCTCATCTACTATGTATGAGTGCGTACCGACATGAGGGAAAACAAGGATGGGAACATAATAAAGCGCCATGAGCAAAATACCTAAAACGGAACTGAATCTCACAAATAAACCAAGCATGAGAGATGCTCCCAACAAAACGAGCCCCCATTTGTTTACCATGTTTATAATCGGCAAAATATCCGGCTGCAAAAGAAAACTATAGAATCCGTTGAAAGTTTTAGCGGCGCCAAGATATCCGGCGGCGCTCCATTCCGGATTAAGCACTTTGGTGATACCGGCGTAAAAAAACATCCAACCCATTGAAATTCTCAACGAAAATATTGAAAAGCTTGTCATTGTTTTAAAAACTTATTTTTATAAAATACTTTAATATTATACCAAAAATAAAAAACAAGTTCTAGCTTATCTTCATCAATTCGTCAAAATCGTCTTGCGGTGAGGATTTGTTTCTTTTTTCATGGCCGCAAGCTTCACACTTATGCGTTATGATGTATTCGCCGGATTTTAACTCCGCTTTCATCGGACGCATTAAGCCGCCACAGCCGGCGGCTCTGTCGCCTGGAACATTATCCATGTGTTTACTGCGCAAACATTTGAAACAATGATTGGTGTAACCATCCCCCACCACATTCGTTCCGCAATTTTCGCAAACAAAATTTTCAATTTTTCTTTTAAAATTTTCTGGCATGCTATATATTACGCTTTGCAAAATACGAAAAATAAGCTTAACTTATATTGCATATATGACTAAAGGATTCTGGGAAAAAATAAAAAAACCGTTCTTTGCTCTGGCGCCAATGTACGACGTTACTGACGCGCCTTTCAGAAAGATAATAGCCAAATACAGCAAAAAAGGCAAAAACGGAGTTGATTACGTTACCTTTACGGAATTTGTATCGGCAGATGGTTTGTGTTCCGACAAAGGCAAAACCAAACTTCTAAAACACTTAAAATTTTCTGGCATGGAAAGACCGATCGTAGCTCAAATCTTCGGCGCCAATCCAGATAATATTCGCGAAGCGGCCAAACTCATACAAAAGCTCGGCTTTGACGGTGTGGATATAAATATGGGTTGTCCGGACAAAGCCGTGATAAAGCAAGGCGCCGGCGCCGCTCTCATAAAAAATCCCAAATTGGCGCGAGATATTATCGCCGCCGCCCAAGCCGGCGCCGACAAAATACCGGTATCGGTCAAAACTCGCATAGGTTACGACAAGATAAATACGGAGAAATGGGTAAGCGCGCTATTGGAAGCCAAACTGGCGGCCATCACCATTCACGGTCGCACTAAAAAAGAAATGTCTCTCGCGCCGGCGCATTGGGACGAAATTAAAAAAGCGGTTGAACTTGCCAAAAAAATTCCGAAAAAACAAAGGCCGCTTATTATCGGCAACGGTGATATAACAAGCATTAAGGATGGCGAAGAAAAAATCGCCGATTGTGGCGCGGATGGCATAATGATAGGCCGAGGCATCTTCGGCAAGCCATGGTTGTTCTCCGGCAAAAAAGATTTTAACCTTAATAAAAAAATTGAGATTCTTCTTGAACACGTCAAACTTTTTGAAAAGATATACAAAAGCAATCATAAAAACAAATTAAAAAACTTTGACGTGATGAAAAAACATTTCAAGGCCTACATTGCCGGCTTCAAAGACGCCAAAGAATTAAGAATAAAATTAATGGAAGCGCGAAACGCGAGCGAGACGGAAAAGATAATCAGGAAACACTGCCGATTTCTTTAGATAATATTTCTTGTATTTTATCCGTTATCATTCCTTTGCTGCGCAGGGAATTAATCATGCCTTCCTCAGCTTTGAGCAAACTCTTCTCCACGAAAGATTCCTTTAAAGACATAAGAACATTTTTATTGTTCGCGAAAAACTTTTCCATTTCTTTCTCGGCTTCAGCTCCAAGTTTTTTATAAAAATTAATTATCTTGCCCACTTCGGATGCGTTGTAAAATTTATCAATACAGCGATGGAAGCCGTGCTTGGCAAATTCTCTGGAAACTTTGTTTGATATTATGGAAATTGCCCTATACTTCATAAAAGAATTTTTAATATTTCTTTCTTTGTCATTCATAAACATGATTTTTCTTACAAAAGCGGCGAGATGATCCAGCCAGTCCGTATGCGATATTTTATCAACTTTTATCTCAAAATCTTTGCCGTCATATATCTTGTCCAATATCACGTCTATGCCAACTCTCACTTGCTTGTAAACTTTATCGGAAATCTCACCATATTTGAAAAGATTTCTAAGAACGTGTTTAGCCGTGCCAAGAGCGTATATATTTAAAGTTTTTCCGCAAAAATCTTCAGCCGCGTTTACCGGACAAGTATCACCGCTCTTTTCCATGCACTTGCATTTATACGTTTTCTCAAGGCGTTTGTGGGAATCTTCATTTATATATCCTTTTTTATAAAAATCATCCAATTCGGCCAAAGCCGTCTCATACACAAATTTTCTGGAATCTCTATATTCCGCGCATTCCACTTCGCTTAAAGAATCAAGTTTAAACCTTCTTATAAAAGGCTTCATCAAAGGCGCTTTTATAAAAATAGTGAAATAAATACAGCTGATGGTAATAGCCATGAGAAAATCTCTTATGGAAAAAGTGTAATTCCACGTTGATAGAGAAAGATTATCCGGAATAAGGAACACCATGGTAACGGCCAGCGCGCCTCTCAAACTACCCCACACCATAAGATGCTGCCACGAAGCCGGAATATGCTTTTCTTTCTTCAAAAGATTAAGGAACCAGACAACCGGATAGATGGAAACGGCTCTGCCGATCATTACTATTACAATAACCAGCAGTATAATGGACGGAGCGAACACTTGAAGCTCTATCGGCAAACCGGAGAAAATAAGACCCATCAGCAAAAAAACTATGGAATTTACGACAAAAGCGAAGAAGCTCCAAAATTTTTCCATATACTCCTCAACAGTCGGAGAGATTTTGTATCTGCCGTAATTGCCTATTATAAGAGCGGCAAAAGTGGTGGCGATAACAGGAGAGAACTTTACGGCATATCCAAACACGAAGATTTCATTGGAAATGAATTCTGTCATAATGAAAGTCAAATGGGCCATCACCATAGTGAGAGTTATTTGAATTTGCTCGTTGCTTTTTGCCATCTCCAAAAATTTAGAAAAAATTCCACCCATAAAAATACCGATTGCGATGCCGCCCACCACCATTGTGGAAAAAGTAAACAATCCGCCGATGATAGTAAAAGAGCCTTTGTAGCCGACCATTATCACCTCAAGAAGAAGTAAAAAGACGGCCAAGGATGTGCCGTCATTGAACATGCTTTCTCCTTCAAAGATAAAAGCCAATCTCTTGGGAACGCCGTATTCTTTAAAGAGAGCCAGCACGGCGACGGGATCAGTGGCGGAAATAAGCGCGCCAAAGAGAAGCGCTACTTCAAAAGGAACTTTAAAACCTATAAAGCCGGAAACGAAACTCAGAACGAAACCTATAAAAAAAGTGGATATGAGAAGAGAAAATATGGCCAAAACAGAAATGGCTCTTACATTTTTGTTTATCTGCCTAAAATTCATATTATATGCCGATTCAAAAAGAAGCGTAGGTAAAAATACAAAGAATAACATCTCCGGAGTAAGCTTAAAGCTACCTATGAAAGAAAGCATGTCCAGCTTAACGAGAGGGACCATTAAAACGCCCGTGAATACCAAGAGAACAGTGTACGGTATTTTTAATTTTTTTGAGACAAAGAATACTCCGGTGGAGATAAGAAGCAAGATAAATATTGAAAGAAAAACTTCAATTGAAATTTCCATATTTGCAATTACGCTATTGTTTTTATATTATATCAAAATATATAAGAAATGTCAATTGGCCGAATAAAACTTATTTTAGATTATTGCCTAACAAACAGACAGTTACCTATAATAATACCAAATGCCGGAAAAAAATAAAATCCTTACTGTGTATAAACCCCTCGGCCTCTCCCCGCTTGAGGCTATTGATCTTTTGCGCGAGA
Organism: Parcubacteria group bacterium GW2011_GWA2_40_143; assembly: GCA_000996035.1. Lineage (GTDB taxonomy): Bacteria > Patescibacteriota > Minisyncoccia > UBA9983 > UBA9983 > UBA9983. Next base: position 6,632 of record LBYH01000004.1, read on the forward strand.
AGCATGATGAATACAAAAACACACCCATAACCTATGCCGGCAGATTGGATCCTATGGCCGAAGGAGTGTTAATCTTGCTAACGGGAGAAACAATACATGAGAAAGAAAATTATTTAAAATTAAACAAAGAATATCAAGCGGAAATAATTTTTGGCTTTGAGACAGACACGTATGATATTTTGGGATTTGCCGAGGCAAGAAAAGAAATAGAAAATCTCAAAGGGAAGATTTCTTTACCTTTGCCTCCCTATTCTTCTTACAAGATAAAAGGCAAACCATTATTCCAGTGGGCCAGAGAAGGTAAGCTCGGCGAAATTGAGATACCCATGAGAAGCACCGAAATTTATGAGACGAAAATTCAGTGTGGCCGCGAGGTCGCGGCGAAAGAATTACTTGTGGAAATAACAGAAAAAATAAGACTCATAAACGGCGATTTTCGCCAGAAAGAAATTTTGGCAAAATGGTGGGAAGCGCTAAGTGCCGCCAATGGCGAGAAATTTTTAGCAGTTAAATTCACAATCGCCTGCTCCAGCGGCACTTACGTACGCTCTATCGCTCATAACCTCGGCCAAAGGCTCGGCGCGTGCGCCATTCTTTTGAATTTAAAAAGAACAAAAGTGGGAGACTTTGAAATCAATAAATCCATTCTTCTCGTCAATTAATTGAATCTTCCAAAGACAGTCCTTGGAAGATTCAAACATAAAAGTTTGACGAATTATAAATTTTATATTAATCTTTAGATGCGCCCTGTTTTTTTGCGGGGTTTATTTTATGGAAATAAGAAACATAGCGATTATCGCCCACGTAGATCACGGCAAGACGACAATAACGGATGCCATTATGAAGCAATGCGGAGCCACCAAGGAAGGCGTAAGCATGGATTCAAACACGCTTGAACAAGAGCGTGGCATTACCATATACGCCAAAAACGCTTCCATAAATTACAAGGACACAAAAATAAACATAGTAGACACTCCCGGTCACGCCGATTTCGGCTCTGAAGTGGAAAGAGTTTTAAGAGCCATAGATTCCGTTATACTCATCGTGGACGCGCAGGAAGGTCCGATGCCTCAAACAAGATTTGTGCTTAAAAAATCTCTTGAGCTTGGCCTTAAACCGATAGTGGTAATAAATAAGATAGATAAACCGGCCGCCGATCCCGCCCAAACTCACGAAAGAGTTTTGGAGTTATTCTTTGATCTTGGCGCGAGCGAAGAACAATTGGACTTTACGGTGATTTACGCCATAGGCCGAGACGGCGTTGCCAAAAAAAATCTGGATGATGAATCAAAGGATTTGTCTCCCCTACTGGACACTATCTTAGAAGAAGTGCCGCCGGCAAAAGCCGACACTGAAGATGTTTTAAGAATGCAGCCTTTTAACTTGGCTTATGATAAATTCTTAGGCAGAATGGCTGTGGGCAGGATATACAGCGGCAAAATCAAAATGGGAGATAATATTTTCGTAAAAAAACCGGACGGAGAGACGAGAACCGGCAGAATTACGAAAGTTTTTACTTTTGAAGGTTTAGAGAGAAAAGAAACGACAGAAGCAACGGCCGGAGACATAGCCATGATTGCCGGTTTGCCGAATATTTACATAGGCGAAACTATTACCGGAACGGCTGATACCGCGCCGCTTCCGGCCATTAAAGTGGATGAACCGACCATCTGCTTAAACTTCCTTATTAACGATTCGCCTTTCGCCGGCAAAGAAGGAAAATTCGTAACCGGCCGTCAGATAAGAGAAAGACTTGAGAAAGAGCTTGAGGTGAACGTGGGTTTGAGAGTTGATTTTTCTTCAAATGATTTCTTTAAAGTTTACGGCAGAGGAGAAATGCACATTGCCATCCTTCTTGAGAATATGCGCCGAGAGGGTTACGAACTGCAAGTTTCCCAGCCGCAAGTGGTGACAAAAGAAGAAAACAGCGTTATTTTGGAACCTTTTGAAGAAGTTACCATAGACACGCCGCAAGAATTTGCTGGCACCGTGATAGAAACCATAGGTAGAAGACGCGGCATTATGATGGATATGAAGGAACAGCAAGGCAACTCTTCCAGACTTATTTTTGAAATTCCCACCAGAGGACTGCTCGGATACAGAAACCAATTTACGATAGAAACAAAGGGTGAAGGCATTATGTGCGGCCGCTTCTTGGAATTTAGGCCATGGGCGGGAGAAATTAAAAAACGCGAACAAGGATCAATGTCTTCAATGGCCGCCGGTAAAGCCTTGGGCTTCTCTCTCTTTAATTTGCAAGACAGAGGCACTCTTTACATAGGACCGACTACGGAAGTATATGAAGGCATGATCATAGGCAACTCCTCCAAAGGCGAAGATATGGCGGTAAATCCAACCAAAGGTAAACAACTTACCAATATGCGCGCTTCCGGTTCGGACGAAAATATCATGCTCACGCCTCCCATCAAAATAGGAATAGAGAACGGTCTTGAAATTATGGCTGAAGATGAGTATTTGGAAATTACACCTCAGAGTATTCGTCTTAGAAAACAATTTCTCAAGGAAGCCGATCGCAACAAATCTAACAGAAAAAAATAACGGTAAAGAAAAAACGGCTTATATCAAAGCTCAAAACGCACCAAGGTTAAACCTTGGTGCGTTTTGGCATGTTTGCTGAAATTTTGCTATAATTACCGCATTATAAAGATAATTAAAAAACATGTTTGACAAACTTAAGCAATTAAACGAACTAAGAAAGATGAAGAAGGCCATTGAAGCGGAAACGGTAACCGGTGAAAGCGGCGACGTAAAAATTACAATCTCCGGCGACTTTAAAGTGCAGAATGTTGTTATAGAAAGCGAAATTTTGGAAAAAAACAAACTTCAACGCGAGATAGAATACGCCTTCAATGACGCGGTGAAAAAAGTTCAAATGGCGCTTGCCAGCAAATTCCAAGGCATGATGTAACCAAACAATTATTAGTAAAAAAATAAAAATATGATTGAAATATTTCGACTCACAAAATATGTTCTCTTTCAAACCGTAGGCTTTACCATCTTGATAGCCGGCGCCATTGCCGCTGCCATAATGTTCGTATTTTTCCTTTACAGATGGTTCAGTATTCCTAAGAAAGTTTTAATCCCGATTGTTTCAGTTTTTTTTCTTGGAGTTTTTCTGGTAGTTTTCTCTTCGCAAGGTATTCCACAAAGTTTTAAGTTTCCGTTATTTTTAAAAACTTTCGGCCCATCAACAGGTCCGGAACTGCCTTTTAAAAATATTTCCGTTTTTTTCAGGCAATTAAAAAACATGGAGCATGTCGCCGATATCGCCAAATTGCCAGACGACATACCGCCACCCATAAAAAGAAATTATCCCGAGACGGTGAAAGTGGAAATGACAGCCAAAGAAGTAGTGGGTGAAATGGCCGATGGAGTAACTTTCAACTATTGGACTTTTGACGGCAGAGTGCCCGGCCCCATGATAAGAGTAAGGGAAGGTGACACGGTGGAGCTTACGCTTAAAAACGATCCGTCAAGCGTGCATCATCATAGTATAGATCTTCACGCCGTAAATGGACCCGGTGGCGGTCACGGTGCTACAAAGGTCGCTCCCGGAGAATCAAAAACATTTAAATTTAAAGCTCTCAATCCGGGATTATATGTTTATCATTGCGCGCACCCGAATGTGGCCACGCACATGGCCCATGGCATGTATGGTATGATTTTAGTAGAACCGGAAGCGGGACTACCGGAAGTGGATAAAGAATTTTACGTTATGCAGGGCGAATTCTACAGCGCCGGCGGATTAGGCAAAAAAGGTTTGCAGATTTTTGACGCTAAAAAAATGATCAACGGCCAACCTGAATATATTGTATTCAACGGTAAAACCAATTCGCTCAATCCAGATAACATGAAAGTAAATGTCGGCGACACCGTGAGATTCTTCGTCGGCAACGGCGGCGTCAATCTTATATCTTCTTTCCATTTGATTGGTGAAATTTTTGACAAAGTTTACCCCGAAGCGTCTATCGGCGGCGATTATCACTACAACGTGCAAACTACTCTCATACCTGCCGGTGGCGCCGCTATCACGGAGTTTAAAATGGATGTCCCGGGCAATTACATATTGGTGGATCATGCTTTGGCCAGATTGGATAGAGGCGCGTGGGGCGTAATGATTGCCGAAGGCGAAGAAAATCTTGAAATTTTTGACCCAATGATGGATCCCTTGGCAGATGACGGGCATAGCCATACTCACTAGACTTTTATCTTTTTAAAAGTTAAGATTAAAAAATTATAAGTTAAGTCGCCAAATGGCGAGATTAAAAAAAATGAGTGAAAAAATGAAAAGGCATCTGGGTCTGCTCGGCATGGCAATGATGGTGGCTTCCATTGTGGCTATCCTTTCAATATCCGGCTCTTACTCAAAGTCAGTAGATCCTTACAACGCAAGAAGCTTTTCGGTACAAGGAGAAGGTAAGGTCATATCCGTGCCGGACGTTGCCCAATTTAGCTTTAGCGTGATAACGCAGGGTGGCATAAATACGGCTGAGATCCAAAAAGAAAATACCGAAAAAACAAACAAGGCTATAGACTTTCTTAAATCTCTAAATATAAGCGAGAAGGATATTAAGACTCAGAGATTTGATCTCAACCCCAGATACGAAAGCGCGAGATGCTATGGCGGTTATGACATGATGGGTATGGGTAAACCGTGCCCGCTTTCTCCGGAAATCATAGGTTACACTATCACCCAAACAGTATCGGTGAAGATAAGAGACTTTGCCAACATCAGCAAAGCGCTTGCCGGTGTGGTGGAAAATGGGGCAAATAATGTAACTAGTCTATCTTTTACCATAGACGATCCTGACGCGCTTAAAGCTCAAGCCAGAGAACAAGCGATTGCTAAGGCTCAAGCTAAGGCTGAGGCTATCGCTAAAGCCGGAGGCTTTAAGATAGGTAAACTTATCTCTATCTACGAAGATTACTATACGCCTTTTTATTCTCAAGTTAAATCAATGGGAGTCATGGATGGCATGGGTGGCGGAGAGTCGGCTCCAATGCCAAGCATTGAGCCTGGATCTCAAGAAGTGATAGTAAACGTCAATATCAGTTATCAGATCAAATAAGACACGAAAAAATCCTAAATAAAAACATCACCAACGTTGGTGATGTTTTTATTTATATCAATAATGCTACAATAGTTTTATGAAAATCTTTGTCTCGGTAAAAGCCAGCGCGAAAAAAGAACAAGTGGAAAAAATAGATGACGCTCATTTTAAGGTGTCAGTTAAAGAGCCACCAATAGACGGCCGCGCCAATTACGGCGTGGAGCGCGCCTTGGCCTCTTATTTTAAAACATCTCTCTCTAAAGTAAACATCCTAAAAGGCCACACCTCAAAACAAAAAATAGTGGAGATTATGTGAGAGAGCTGTCTTAAAAAGGTAAGATTCCGATTACTCTAGCTCTTTAATTGCAGCACTTCATTATTTTTTATTCACAACATGTGTATTGACTTTTACCCTCCCCATGATAGCCTTTTGATAATATTGTATATTGTCCCTTAAAAATTAAGAAATGATCAAAGAAAGGAGGTTAAAATGAATAAAGAAAAGCGATCGCTTGATATCTTAATCATCAATTCCCCTTTGTTTCGAGATAAGGTGGACGGATATGACGAAGATTCTTTACCACCACTCGGTTTAGGGTACATAGCTACGAATCTTTTGAACAATGGCATGACTGTTGAATTATTAGATGCTGTTGAGGAAAATGTTCCTATTGGCACTCTTTTAGCGATTATTCGTCAAAAATGCCCACGTTATGTAGCTCTGAACATATTCACAACCAATTTACACTTGGTTCGTGAAATAGTTGAATCGATTAACGGTGGAGTCCGATTCATTATTGGAGGATTAGCAACAAAGAATCTCTACCGAACAATAATGCGCTGGAATACTTCTTGTCCTGTGGATATAGTTATCGGAGAAGGAGATTTCGTAGTTAGTGCGATTGTGCAAAAAAATCCTCTTGATATCATTAGTCAGGATGGCAATAAACGGGTTATTACGGTATCTATGAGTTCACCATATTTCCCTCAGAATATTTCCAATATTCCTCTAGACAGGTCATTCTTCGTAAATCAACCGTTGCGACACGTATCAGGATTTAACGAAGTGAGTATTGTTACGAGTCGTGGTTGTATGTATAACTGCGCGTTTTGTTCAGCAGCTCGATCTTTGAACAAAGAAACACCGGTTAGAGAAAGAAATGCCAAAAGCGTAGCAAATGAAGTGGCGATGATCTGCGAAATATACCAAAATGTTGATTCGGTGCGAGTTCTTGACGATCTGTTCTTGAGGAACACTCAGAGCATAGAGCGTGCGGTTCGCATGTTTGAGCATGTTCCCGTAACATGGCGCGCGATGGCTCATGTGTTATCATTCTACAAATTGAGTGATGCACATTTACTTAAACTGAAGCGGTCAGGTTGCAAGGAAGTATTCATTGGCATTGAATCTGGATCTTCACGTATCCTTAGAATGATCCACAAAACTTCGGATGTGGATTTGGTTAAGCGGACCATTAAAAGATTGTTCCGCGCCGGCATAGACGTGAAAGGATATTTCATCTTTGGTTTTGAAGGTGAAACAGTTGAAGATATGCAAATGTCTTATGATTTAGCGGTCTGGCTCAAGGAGGCATCTATAAAAAATGGCGCTAACTTTAGGACGAGTGTCTTTCAATTTCGTCCCTATCACGGCACCAAGCTATACCGTGATATGATTCTAAAAGGGAGAATTATTGACGAAGTTGTGCACCACAAAGAGTTATCCGCAGAAATAGGGAGAAAACAGTTTAACTTTACGAGCGGTAATTTCTCCGAAGTATCCGACGAAAATCTTCGGGAGTTTATTATTAAAACTAATGGAATAAACCGATGAAAAATGTAAATGTAATGTGGGTCGGCCTTTCTGCAAAAATGACGCCTAATGCCGAGAATTGCGCACCCCTTCACGCAAGCACAAACACAGGTAAGCTGGTGGCAGAAATAGAAGCGCAGTGTCCCCATATAAACTTCCATAAAACAAATCTCGTAAAGTTTCCGCCGCTAGATTCCAAAGGGAAGTTAAGATACCCTACGACTGAAGAATGTGCGCTATGCTATCCTGAATTAAAGACGGAAATTAAATCAATCAATCCTCGTGCCGTTTTGTTGCTTGGTAACAAAACGGCAACATTTGTTTTTCGTCAACTCGGATTACAAATGCCGAAATTGTCTTATGAATACCAAGCATTTGATCATAATGGTGTGTGGTATGTACCTATTCATCACCCATCATATATATTGGTGTATAAACGAAAAGAGAAAGATCAGTATATTCAAGCAGTGAAAACTGTCATTGAACGACTCATCTTATAGAAAGAAACATCATTCATCAACAACTTCAACCTCGCAGTTTTATTCAGAGATATCTAAATAAAATGCGAGGTTTTCTTTAATGAATGGTAATTAAGAATGAGAGCTATTAAATAAGTTCTCTATACTCTTTCTCCAGTTTATCCAGCGCGTTTTTCTTGCCGCTGTTTATCGCTTCTCTTATTTTAGCAAATAAAGTCTTATAAAAAAAGATATTGTGCAATGTGGCCAGCTTTTGAGCTTTCTCTTTATCTGTCTTAAAGAGTAGATGGAAATCTTTTCTCTTCAATCCCTTGGCGCAGGCAAAACATTCGCATCCTCTTTCCACCGATTTCCTGTCTTTGGCAAAAAGACCTTTTTTGATATCCAGCTTTCCCACCTTGCTATAAAGCGCGCCGTGCCTGGCTTCTCTGGTGGGGATGACACAATCAAAGGTATCTATCCCCTTCCTTACACCTATAAAAATATCTTCTATGGCTCCAATGCCAAGCAAATGTTTTGGCTTGTCTTCCGGCAGACCGGAAAGCGCCCATTCTATAACTTTACCCATCTGCTTTTCGCCGAAAGAGCCACCGATGCCGAAACCGTCAAAACTCATCTCGCCTATCGCTTGGGAAGATTCTTTTCTCAAATCTTCATAAATGCCGCCCTGCACTATGCCAAAAAGCATCTGGCCATTTTTCTTTTTCGCCTTAAGGCACTCCGCCGCCCATTTATGAGTCTTAATAAGAGATTTTTTATTATATTCATAATCATGAAGCGGAGAAGTGCACTCATCAAAAGCGAATATTATATCCGCCCCGAGATCTTCTTGTATTTTGATTGATTTTTTGGGATCAAGCGCGTACTTCTTGCCGTCGTAAGTAAACACAGCGCCATTGCTTGTAATCTTAACGGGATTTTTACTACTATCGACGTTCGATGTCGATAGTAGTATTGTTGAACTTATTTTGCCGATTTTATGGATTTTGCCCCAGCCAAGACTGAAAACTTGAAAGCCGCCGCTATCCGTCATGATGGGATTTTTAATCTTGAATCTTTTATGCAATCCGCCGACTTTCTTTACTTCGTTCACTTTGCCGGTAACATACAGATGAAAAGTGTTTGAAATGGTAAGTTCCGGCGCAGCCAACTTATGCTCTTTATCGTCAAGAGATTTTATAAAACCGTGAGTGGCCACAAAGGCGAAATTAGGAGTTTTAATTTCGCCATGAGGGGTGCTTATTACCCCTGTTCTGGCCTTCCCAAATTTATTTTTAATTTTAAAAAACACCAGTTTATTTTTTATAAATTTTGTCGTGATGGTCAAAATCCAAAAACCTAATTTCTGTTTTTATTATCTCGTAAACCAACACAAAATGTCCGATGTGAACACGGCGACAATTTCTTAACACATTGCGTAACGGCTTGCCACACAAAGGATTGTTTATAATCTTTAAAATACTTTCGCTCATACGCTGAAATGTTTCCTTATCTTTTTTCTTTAAACGCTTTAGTATTTTACTAAGGTCTTCAGAAAAATAAGGACTGAAAATATCTTTTTTATCCATTTAAAGACTATGTAAATAGTTTTTCACTTTTTGCGCATTGTCAAACTTAATGCCTACGCCCTTGTCCATATCAGCGCTTATTTTCTTTAATTTATTTGCATACGCCGAAATAATCTCGTCTTTGGTAAAATCCATAAGTATTTTTTCCATCAAATCCAGTCTTTGCTTCAATTCTTTTTGAGCTTTATGCATATTCAAATATTCAATTTTGGGCAACGTTATCGTATTCATTATTCCAATAATACCCTCTTTAATTATTTTTGACAATGTTTTATGCCATCTGCCACTTTGGCATTGAATGTCCAATTTGATTTTAGTTTTATGTTTATAGTTTAATCATTATTTAAAGCCACATTATCACTTTTGACGCTATCGCATTTTTTTGATAATTTAAGATTTGGATGAATCGTTGTGGTAGTTGTTTAACATCCAAGGTTGAATGATTTATTCGTCTTTACCAATATCCACAACCGCAAGCACCACACTCACAAATAATCCAATGACAAGCGTTACACTCAATATTAATATTGTTGTCTAAATTTTCCTTACAATTATAACAATGTGTGGCACGATGCTTTCCCGTCGTATCTATGGATATTATTCCTAAATAGTTTACGCCCAAAGAATTTAAAAATTCTTGATGACGTACTTTAACTTCTTTTATTTTCCTATCTTCTTCCTTCTGTCTATCATTTATTACCAAACTCTCTAGCACTCCTCCTAAATTAGACAAAAAAAGAGCTTTCCATTTTTCATCAAATGATTCTGAATAATACAAAGATTTTGCCTTTTCTGTTTCATTGAAAGATAAGAGTGTTTTTATTTCATTAATAAAAATTCTACGACAATGCAAATCACCATTATCATTCGTATTCATTCCACATTTTGAACAATTTTTTTGCATAGGTAAAGATTTAACAGATCTTATTTGTAATGTAGGATACATCTCCCTTAATATCAAGGATTTATGATATTAAGTGGACAGATGATGCATGTAAATTTATTTTTGAATCAACTTGATCCAAAAAATGACGAATAATTTTATGCTCAAAATTGCCCCTATCAAACGCAGTAATAGCATCTTTAAAATCTTGCTCCGTTTTTGTATGGTCATCCTCATGCCCCATTTTATCCGCCCACTCTGTGCGACATATATCTCGTTTTAAACAAAAATGTTTATATTCTAAATAAATATCGCATTCCCCTTCACCCCATATATCTTCATCTAAATATGTTGCCTTAAAACATATACCTTCCTTAGTACTGCTTCCTTGTCGTTCATAAACAGATACCCTAACATCTTTGCCTATGTAATTTTTGTAGATTTTAAATGCCATAATTTTATCTTTAAAATTAATAATTCCTATATTATACAATAGTCCCTTTCCTACTCACAAAACACCACATCCTCCAACAGTAAGTTTGATTTTTCCGCGAACCAATCGCGCGCGGTTTCTTGATCGCCAAGCGCGTCAATCAGTCCGTTTTTAAGCGCGAGTGAACCTGGCATTGACGAGCCATCGGCAAGTTTGGCAATTTGTTCAATGGAAAGGTTTCTGTTTTCCGAAACCATTTTTACAAAGTGATCATGGTAAATTTTCAAATCGCGTTCAATCAAAAATCGTTCGGATTGAGTAAGTGGCTTGTCAGGATTGCCATAGTCCTTGAATAGTGCGGATGTTAGTGGGACATATCGCAAGCCGTCCATTGTATTTTTGGCGGTATTGTCCAAATAAGACATTGTGATACCAATACTTCCTATGTCGGAAAAAGCCGAAGCGAAAATAACATCTGCGCCTGTTGCCGCCAGATAACCGCCGGAAGCGCCGTACTCGCGTATGACGGCCGCAACTGGCAAAGGTGAACGCTTGAGTGCGTTTGCGATGAGTTCTGCCGCAACGGGCGTACCGCCGAGCGAATCAATGCGGATGAGGACGCCGCCGATGTACGTGTCATATTCGGCGGCGCGGAGTGCCGCAACGATGTCGTCCGCATTAGCGACGGCGGAGTATTCACCCCCGTCGTTGGACGGCTCGTCAATATAGATGTTCCCCGTTATCGGCACGACGGCAATATTGCAGTAGCCGTCACTTACAGACAGACTTGCGTTGTATCCGCTCCATTCATCATACCATGCGCCAAAAATCCATAACCCGATAGCGAATGTAGCGAGAGCGGAAATAATCCATAGTGCAACAATTTTGATTTTTTGACCTATTATTTTCATTGATTTGATTTTAGTATTTTTCCAGTATTTTCTCCACTAGACAGGCCATTGATCCAATTTCACGCATTTTTTTACTAGACGACATATCTTAAAATCTAGACGCTATCCACAGCCTGGTGCACTCCGATTAGGCACGTACTTTTTTAGTAAAGCCTCACACTGTAATCCGTCAAATTGTGCTTGTGAAGATTCGAGAATTTCTGTGCCCTGCTTTAGATACATAGCGCCCTGCCTCCTTCGTTCAACTTGGTCTTGATTGAATCCTTGTATGTATGATTCCCTTGACCGACATTTTTCTCCCTGTGATAAATCTTCTTTCCAGCCACCAAATTTCCAGCATATTTCATCTGTCTGATTTTTGGCGTAGTACGTGTCGGGAGTGAGTACACTCAAAACATCGCTTAATGAAGCGATGGCTGGTAGGTCATGAGAATTTATCTGCTGGTTCGCAATAGTAATTCCGTATTGCGCACAAATACGCGGTTTTTCTAATGCTACGCATTGATTAACTGTGTCGATTGATTTTTGATTATCACTGACTTGTTGAGAAATTTTTTCCATCTCACCGCTCAGACTTTCATTTTTGAGGCGTAAATTCTCGTTTTCAAGTTTCAATCGCTCAATTTCTAGATTTGTTTGCTCAATGTTTTGAGTGCTTTCGATCTGTTTTGTTTCAAGTGTTTGAACTCTGCCAAGAAGAGAATCCATTTGTTCGGCTATAATTTGCACAGCTTCCGCCGGAGTTTTTCCTTGGATTAAAGAAACAACAAAAGAACCCCCCGAGAGATACGGATGGAATACCAAAAAAAATCACTAAGACCAACACTATAATTTTTTTGTATGATAATTCATTCATCTTACTAATATAATACAAATAGATTCCAATATCCAATGACAAAAGCGAAACCTGGCCATCAATAGCTTTCCAGTTTCCTGACTTTCTCATTCTGTCTTATCTTATCAAGCGCTTTGGCTTCTATCTGCCTGATACGTTCTCTGGTTACGTTAAACTCTTTGCCAACCTCTTCAAGCGTGTGCACGATGCCGTCTCCCAATCCGAATCTCATCTTAAGAATTTTTTGTTCTTTTGGCGTGAGATCGCTCAAAATGTCTTCAAATTGATCGGAAAGGATGCCTCTGGCTGTTTCTTGATCGGCAGGAAGAATTTTGTCGTCCTTTATAAAATCGCCAAGAACGGAATCCTCATCGTCACCTACCGGCGCTTCAAAAGAAACGGTGCTTTGATCTATTTTCTGAATATGATGAATCTTCTCAATGTCCATATTCATTTCCGCCGCCACTTCTTCCGACAAAGGATCTCTGCCAAGGTCTTGAGTAAGCCTTCTCAAGACCTGTTTGTATTTTGAAATTGTTTCCATCATGTGCACCGGAATTCTAATGGTTCTAGCCTGATCGGCAATGGCTCTGGTAATGGCCTGCCTTATCCACCAAGTGGCGTAAGTGGAAAATTTATAACCCTTTTGCCAATTAAATTTTTCTACGGCCCTAAATAATCCAAAATTCCCTTCCTGAATAAGATCAAGAATAGAAAGATCGGGGCTTCTACCCACGTATTTTTTAGCAATGGAAACCACCAACCTAAGGTTCGCCTTAATGAGAATGTTTTTCGCCTCCTCATCCCCCTTCTCTATTCTCTGCGCCAGATCTCTTTCTCTTGCGGCATCTATGAGAGATATTTTGCCTATCTCCCTGAGATACATCTGCACCGCGTCAAGAGATTCTTTGTCCAGCCCTTGTATAATCTTTTTATCGTCATTTGATTCAGTGGCGCTGTCCAACAAACTTTTACCTTCTATTACATCCACTCCGGCCTCGTAGAACCTGTCGTAAATATCGTCAAGAAGCATTACATCTTCTTCTATGTTTGGAAATTCTTTTAAAATTTCGGTGTAAGTTATAAAATTCCTTGTCTTGCCTTTTTTGAGAAGATTTTCTATTTTAAGACTATTTTCTTCCGCGCCAGCCATCTTTTTGGCGGTCGGTGTCTTTTTCTTCGTCTTTGTTGGCAATTTGGATTTTATTTTTTTTGTCTTTTTTGCCGCGATATTGATATTCTTTTTCTTCAGCGCGACTTTAGGTTTTGTTTTTTTAGAAACTTTTTTCGCGGCGACTTTAATATTTTTTTTTATTTTTTTTGGCATATTTTGATTTTCCAGCCCGAGGCTGATATTCATTATTTATAATTGATTTAATTTTTTCATAAGCGTTTGAAAATCCCCAATGAGCCGATTTAGTTCTTCTTTTTCGCCGTCTGATTTTTGCAATTCTATCTTTTTTATTTTCTTTGCCGTTTCTTCCAGTTTTTCTTTTATCCCATCTTTTTCTATCTCTTTTATGATAGCTTGAGCCTCGGTAAGCAAAGATTCCGATCCGGAGTAGAGCAATTCCGCCTCAAGAGCCAAACTTTCTTTAAAATCTTCTTCTTTAAAATTAAAATCATTTTTCGCTTTATCAAATAATTCTTTAAGTTCTTTATCTTCCGTCTTATCTTGCCAAATTATAAATCCCTTTAGTCTGTCCATCAAAAGATTTCGTCTTGTCTTCTTCGGATGGCTTTCTGTCGGTATATTTCGGCCGCCGGCCGCTTGAGCGCGCGAGCCGCTATTTTTTTTAATTTTCTTAATTTCTTCCCATACCGCTTCTTCACTCGCTTCAAGCTTATCCGCCACTTTCTTAATCCATCGCGATTTTTCTATCTCACTCGGCAAAGCGGCTATGTACGGCAAAACATTTTTCTCAATGCTTTTTCTGTCTTGATAAACACTCAAATAAAAATCAATGGCGTGAACGGCGCCCAATACCGCCTCTTTCCATTTAGACGCGTCTTCCTTGATGGTGTCGGCCGGATCTTTGCCAAGCGGCACAAGCGCTATCTTTATATCAAAACCGTTTTCAAAAGCAAGCTCTATTCCTCTTGAAGCCGCTCCTATTCCGGCGGCATCCTTATCAAAAGCCATTACTATGTTCTGGGTCAAACGCTTAATCAGATTGAGTTGCTCGTGAGTTAAAGCCGTGCCTGATACGGCCACGGTGTTCTCAATGCCGGCTTGATGAGACATCACCACGTCCATTTGACCTTCCACCAAAACGCACATATCTTGTTTCCTCATTTCCGTCTTGGCTTTGTCAAAACCATAAAGAAGTTTTGATTTATCAAACAAAACCGTCTGCGGCGAATTGATATACTTGCCGGCTTTCTCCGCCTCCGCGTCCCAAGGAACGATTCTCCCGCTGAAGCCCACCGTCAAACCGGAAGAATTGGTTATCGGAAACATAATTCTGTTTCTGAATCTGTCATAATAGCCGGAACCTTGCGGTCCGGAAGATTTAATCGTCAATCCGGCTTTTTCCATTTCCAAACCGCTGTAATTTTTAAGTTTTAAAAAATCATGCAAATTTCTCCACCCTAATGGCGCGAAGCCTATGCCGAATTTCTTGGCGGTTTCGCCGGTTACGCCTCTGGATTTCAGATAATCTATGACGCGACTATCTTCTTTTAATCTGGCTTCAAAAAACTTTTTCGCGCTATCCATCAATTCATGTAGATGTTCCTTTTCTCCTTTATCTTTTCTGTCTAGCGGCGTTATTTCCACACCGGCTTTAAGTCCCAGAATTTTAAGAGAATCAAGAAAACCGACTCCTTCTATCTCCATCACAAAGCTAAACATGTCTCCCCCTCTTGAGCACCCGAAACAATGCCAAGATTCTCTGGCCGGCGAAACGAAAAAAGATGGAGTCTTTTCTTGATGAAACGGACAATTGGCCTTGAAATTAACTCCGGCTTTTTGGAGCTTCACGTACCCCTGAACAACATCCGCTATATTGAGTCTGGATTTTATTTGTTCAACGGATGTCATAAAAAATTTTCAATTTTACAATTATTCTTCACCTTCTTCTCCTATATTTTCATCTGCAACGTCTTCTCTCGTGTATTCTCCTCTGAATCCGGTACCGGCCGGTATCAATCTTCCGATTATAACATTCTCTTTGAGTCCTCTGAGTTTGTCTTCCCCGCCCATCACGGCTGTCTTTATAAGCACTCTGGCTGTATCTTGGAACGAAGCGGCTGATAGAAAGCTGGAAGTGGTGGTGGAAACGGAAGTGATTCTCGTAATATGCTGCGCGATCTTGGCTTCTTCTTTGCCTTCCGCCACGGCGGCTTCATTTGCTTCAAGCACATCATACATTTCCACTATTTCTCCGCGATTAAGTTCCGTGCCTCCGGAATCTTTAACTTCGTATCTGGAAAGCATTTGCCTTATTATGATTTCTATGTGTTTTTCGTTTATAGTGGCTCCCTGCGAGGAATATACCTTATCAACTTCGTTTAAGATGTAGTCTTGAGTTTTTTTCTTGCCGGCAATCTTGAAATAATCTTTTATGTTGATAGCGCCGTCGGTAAGCAAATCGCCTTTATTTAACTGTTCGCCAACCTTTACCAGAATGAAACGTCCAAAAGGAACGATAAAATCTTTGGTTTCTTTTTTCTCACCCTTGGAAGATTCTCTGTCTATAAGCACGGTGACAATCTTGTCTCCGTTTTTGTAACCGTCTTCAACTAAACCGTTTTTAATATCTATCACGCTTCCTTTTATGTCGCATATAACAGCCGGATTTGCCGGAATCCTGAGTTCAAAAATTTCTTCTATACGAGGCAGACCCATTGTGATGTCTCCTCCGGTGGCAATACCTCCTTTATGGAAAGTTTGCATTGTAAGCTGCGTGCCGGGTTCTCCGATAGCTTGAGCGGCGACAATACCGGCCGCTTCTCCTAACTTGACCGGCGTATTTGAACCAAGATCGTAACCGTAACATTTTCTGCAAATTCCGCTTTTGGCCAAACAAGTAAGCGGAGAAAATACGTGCGCTTCAGCCACATCGTTGCTTGCTTCCAATTTTTTGGCCTCTGTTTGGCTTAGGATATGTCCTTTCTTAAACTCGCCGGCATCTTTAGCCAAAGTTCTTCCGAAGATTCTGGAGAAAAACTTTTTACCCATTTTTTCCGTTTCTTCTTTCGTGATTGTTATGCCGGATCTTTCACCGCAATCATCTTCGCTTATAACCATATCATGAGCCACATCAACCAACCTTCTCGTGAGATAGCCTGATCTTGATGTTTTAAGCGCGGTGTCAGTTTCTCCTTTTCTCATACCATGAGTGGTGATGAAAAATTCAAGCACGTTAAGACCTTCTTTGTGACTGGAGAAAACCGGAAAATCTATAATCCTGCCGTCAGGGTTGATCATAAGCCCCTTCATACCCGTCATCTGAGCCAACTGGCTCCAAGTGCCTCTGGCCGATGAACCGATCATGGCGTAAATTGAACCGAGCCTGTCCAAAGTTTCTGGCACCGCGCTCTCTATCTTGTCTTTGGCTCCCTGCCATATCTCAATTGATTTATTGTATTTTTCCGTTTCGGTAATAAGACCTTCTTCATACTGGCCCTTTAATTCAGCGGCAACTTTGCCGGCTGCTTTGAGTATCTCTTGTTTAGCGGCCGGTATTTTGAGGTCGTCAAAGCCCCAGCTGGTGCCGGAAACCGTGGCGTACTTAAAGCCGAATTCTTTAATCTTGTCCAAATATTGCGGAGTCGCGTCAATGCCATATTTTTCTATCAATTTGGAAACAAGGAAGCTGAGCTGTTTCTTGCCCATTTCTTCGTTTATGTATGACATGTCTTCCGGCAATATACTGTTGAAACGCAATCGGCCCACCGTTGTTTCAAACACCTCTTCGTTGAATATTTTGAATCTCTCCAAACCGTTCGGCAACACTTTTATCTTCGCTCGCATGTCAATCTTGTCAAAATCATGGGCAAGCATGGCTTCCTCAGGGCTTGAAAAATATTGACCTTCCCCACTGGCGTCATCTTTTATAATCGTTATCCAATAACAACCCACCACTATGTCCTGAGACGGATTCACGATAGGATCGCCATTGCCCGGTCTCAAAAGATTTTTCACCGACACGATAATATCTCTGGCTTCTTTTTGCGCTTCTTCCGAGAGAGGCACGTGAACGGCCATTTGGTCTCCGTCGAAGTCGGCGTTAAAGGCGGCGCAAACCAGCGGATGCACTTGGATAGCCTTGCCTTCTATCAGAATAGGTTTAAAGGCTTGAATACCCATTCTGTGCAAGGTAGGCGCTCTGTTTAGCAAAACGTATTTGTTTTTTATAATTTCTTCCAAGATGGCCCACACTTCCGGAATATGATCATCTATGAGTCTGCCGGCGCCGCGCACGTTATGAGCAACCTCTCTCTCAAGAAGTTTGGCAATCACAAAAGGCTTAAAGAGTTCAAGAGCCATGTGTTTTGGCAAACCGCATTGATCCATCTTAAGCTCCGGACCAACCACAATCACCGAACGACCGGAGTAATCAACGCGTTTTCCGAGTAAGTTTTGTCTGAATCTGCCGTGCTTGCCTTTGAGCATTTCCGCCAAAGATTTAAGCGGTCTTCTCTGTCCTTGAGACATGGGCGTTGGCTGGCCTTTCTTCATGGAATTATCTATAAGAGCGTCTACCGCCTCTTGCAAAATTCTTTTTTCGTTGCGACAAATCACTTCAGGAGCTTTTATTTCCATCAATCTTTTAAGCCTGTTGTTTCTGTTTATCACTCTTCGGTAAAGATCGTTAAGATCGGAAGTGGCGTGTCTGCCTCCTTCAAGCGCCACCATTGGTCTTAAAGCCGGAGGTATCACCGGCAATACGGTTAAAAACATCCACTCCGGCCTTATGCCGACTTTTTTCATGGACTTCAAAAGATTCGTTCTGGCGATGAGCTTTGGTCTTTCTTGCGCGGAGGCATCTTCAAGCTGCGCTTCCAGCCTTTTGGCATATTTTTCAAGATCAATATTCTTAAATATTTCATGGACCGCTTCCGCGCCGGTACTTGCCTCAAAAATTTCTCCGTATCTCATGCTGAAATTGTAATATTCAAGCTCAGTGAGAACTTTATGCAAGTAAATGGAATCAATTTCCGATTTTGCCTTGGTCATTGATTCTTTAAGATTTTCTTTTCCGGCGGCTTCTTCCGTATTTTTAAGTTTATTTTTATATTCCGATTCCAGATTTTTATAAGCTTCAGCTTTAGCTTCCTCATTAACCTTGTTTATAATATAGCCGGCAAAATAGACGACCTTATCAAGATCAGCGCCTTTTATATCAAGCACCATGCCTATTCTTGAAGGAGCGCCTTTTAGAAACCATATATGAGACACCGGCACGGCAAGACTGATGTGTCCCATTCTCTCTCTTCTTACTATTGAGTTGGTTATTTCCACTCCGCATTTTTCGCATACCAACCCCTTGTATCTCACTCTTTTGTATTTCCCGCAATAACATTCAAAATCTTTTTCCGGGCCGAAAATCTTCTCGCAGAAGAGTCCGTTTCTCTCCGGTCTCTGGGTGCGATAATTTATAGTCTCCGGTTTGATTACTTCTCCGCGCGACCACGACAAAATTTTCTCTGGCGAAGCGAGCTTAAGCGTTAAAGAACTGAAATCTGTTACCTTTGTTTCTTTGGATTCCATATTTTTATGATCAAATTATTTTAAATCTTGTTGATTCTTCAGACCTTTAAGCTCAATATCAAGAGACAATCCTCTCAGCTCGCTCAAAAGCACATGGAACGAAGCTGGCAAGTTAGGACTCTTGAATTTCTCGCCGCGAATAATGGAATTATAGGCGGAAGATCTTCCCAAAATATCGTCTGATTTTATGGTTAGCATTTCCTGCAAAGTGTGCGCCGCGCCATAACCTTCAAGCGCCCAGACTTCCATTTCACCGAATCTTTGACCTCCGCTTTGCGCCTTGCCGCCAAGAGGTTGTTGAGTAATGAGAGAATACGGACCAATGGATCTCATGTGGAGTTTGTCTTCCACCATGTGATCAAGCTTGAGCATGTAAATCTGACCCACGGTAACTTTTTGGTCAAAAGCATCTCCTGTTCTGCCGTCGTACATCTTCACTTTGCCATCTTCCGGTATGCCGGCCTTTTTAAGTTCTTCTTTTATTTCTTCTTCGGTCGCGCCGGCAAAGGCTGGAGTGATAGCTTGATAACCAAGCTTGCTGGCCGCCCAACCCAAATGCGTTTCAAGAATTTGACCGATGTTCATACGAGAAGCCACGCCGAGCGGATTAAGAATAATATCTACCGGTGTGCCGTCTTCAAGATACGGCATGTCTTCCGCCGGAAGCACTTTGGAGATAACACCCTTGTTGCCGTGTCTGCCGGCCAATTTATCGCCCACGGAAATTTTTCTGAGCTTAGCCACTTCTATAAAAATCTGCTTTATCACACCAGGTTCAAGTTTGTCGCCATTGTCTCTGGAGAAAATTTTAATGCCGACTATTCTGCCTTGTTTGCCGTGATCCAATCTTAGCGAAGTGTCTTTCACGTCTCTGGCTCTCTCGCCGAAGATAGATCTCAAAAGTCTTTCTTCCGGAGTAAGCTCCACTTCCCCTTTCGGTGAAATCTTGCCAACCAGAATATCGCCGGCTCTCACCTCGGCGCCTATTCTCACGATGCCGTCTTCATCAAGATCTTTGAGCTTGTCTTCGCCCACGTTCGGAATATCGCAAGTGGTGATCTCCGGTCCGAGCTTGGTATCTCTTACGCTTACAGAATATTCTTCCACGTGGATAGAAGAGAACTTATCTTCTTTTACCATTCTTTCTGAAATGATAATGGCATCTTCAAAGTTCGCGCCTCGCCACGACAAGAAAGCCACTAGCGCGTTTTGCCCTAGAGACATTTGTCCTCTGTCCGTGGAATAATTGTCGGCAATCACCTCTCCTTTCTTAATTTGTTGACCCATATTCACAATTGGTCTTTGATGAATAGTGGTAAAAGCGTTTGATCTTAAAAAGGTCGCCAAATCGTAAGTTTTCTTTTTCTTATCCTTGCCTTTGATTACAATTTTTGAAGCATCCATGCTCTCCACCTCTCCGTCTTCCTCGCATATCACGACGCGTCCAGTATCGTAAGCGGCTTTTTCTTCCATGCCGGTCGCCACAAAAGGCGCTTCCGGCTTTATGCAAGAAACGGCTTGCTTCTGCATGTTTGAACCCATCATGACTCTTGTAGAGTCGTCGTGCTCCAAAAACGGTATCATGCTGGTGGAAACGCTGTAGGCCTGATTAAGAGCCACGTCCATAAAATCAATTTTGTCTTTGGCTATAACACCGGCTTGAGTTCTCACTCTGGCCTCAACCATATCATCTTGGAGCTCTCCGGTTTTTTTATCATATCTTACGCCGGCATGAGCAATATTATATTTAAGCTCATCCAAGGCGCTGAGATATACCACATCATTGGTAACCTTGCCATCTACCACCTTTCTGTAAGGGGTTTCTATAATGCCAAATTCGTTTATCTTGGCGTGTATGGCCAAATGCACCACAAGACCAACGTTCGGGCCTTCCGGCGTCTGGATGGGACAGATTCTTCCGTAATGCGAAGGATGAACGTCTCTTACCTCAAAGCCGGCTCTTTCTCTGTTTAAGCCTCCTGGCCCCAAAGCGGATAATCTTCTCAAATGCTCAAGCTCATCAAGACAATTTTTCTGACTCATAAATTGAGAAAGCTGGTTGGAAGTGAGGAATTCTTTTATGGCGGTCATGAAAGGCCTGTTGTTTATAAGTTGGCTCGGCACAAGAGAAGTGGGATCAACAGTGGACATTCTGTCCTGGATGTTTCTCTTCATTCTTATCATGCCAGTTCTAAGCTTCTGTTGAAAAAGCTCCCCTACGCCTCTCACTCTCCTGTTGCCAAGATTGTCTATGTCGTCTTCTCTGGCCATCGGGTCATTGTTCATCTTAATAATGTTTGAGATAACCGCCACCAAATCGTTTAAAGAAAGAACTCTTGGCTCTTTCTTTATGTTATCAATCGGCATACCAAGTCTGTAATTTATTTTGTATCTTCCTATTAAAGAAAGATCGTATCTCTCCTGATCAAAGATGCTGTCTATGTAAGATTTGCTGTTTTCGTAATTAAGCATGTCGGCAGGCTCGCCCGGTCGCAACCTTCTGTAAATTTCAACGTAAGAATCTTCCACCGTTTTAGTCGTGTCTTTTTCTAAAGTGTTTTTTATGTAGGTCAAGCCGCCGCCTTCCACGCCGGCAAAAGCTTTTTCTATTTTCTCATCCGTGTCCAAGCCGAAAATTCTAAGCAGACAAGTGGCAGGCACTTTTCTTTTATTGTCTATTCTAACGTAAATCGCTCCGTCCGGATCCGTCTCTATCTCAATCCAGATACCTCTGCTTGGAATGATTTTTGAAGCGAAATATTTTTTGCCCTTTATCTGATTGAGCATAAATTGCACGCCGAAAGATCGCGCCAGCTGCGGCACTATCACTCTTTCTATGCCATTTACCACGAAAGTGCCATGATCCGTCATGAACGGAAAATCCGAAAGAAAAATTTCTTGCTCTTTCGTAGTGCCAAGTTCTTTATTGGTAAGCTTGACTTTTATCCTAAGCGGCGCTTCCAAAGTGAGATTGTTCGCTTTGGCCGAGTATTCCGTCTGTTTTAGCTCATCAATGGTAAAACCCAAAAATTCCAAAATAAATTTCTTTTTGGAGTAATCTTGGATGGGAGAAAATTCTTCAAGTAGTTCTTTGATACCTTCCGTCTTGAGCCATTCGTAAGAATCGGTCTGCATTCTTACCAAGTTCGGCATAGAAACGATTGAGTCCTTAAATTTTGAGAAATATTTTTTGGTTACTTTATCGCTTGTTGTTTTGGTATCCATGCTTTTTGTTTAATAATTTTTATAATGTTGTATAATCAATATAATTTAAAAAGTAATAAAACAAATAAAAATCCCTTCAAATAATTCAAATCAGGGATGCTATAAAAATTTAATCAAAAAATAAACACAAAAATACTTAAAATCTTATTCAGACCTTATAATTTGGCTATATTTTTACGTTAGCCCCATTATATTCATAAAAAACAAGATGTCAAATGCAAACAAGAAACTGTGGATAACTGAAGCCACACCACCGCACCAAGGTTAAACCTTGGCGCGTGTTAACCTTGGCGCGAACCGGTTTTTATTCATCTTCTATAGATAAGTCAAATTGTTCAGGATTGTTTGCCACCGCGATTATCGCCGAAGCTATCATATCCAAATCCTTCAAATCTTTGGTAATAATCAGATACAACTCTTTCGGGGTGATTTCATCATAAAAATGAACCATGCGATTTCTATACCCTGCCATCTCCACAAGCTTATCTTTGGCAAATTTTGAATCAACGACCCTTTTTTCTCCCAACTCAAGAGCAATCTCTTTAAAAGTTTTAGGGCGTTTTCCCGGAGAATAAGGGAAACGAGAAATTATATGTCCGCCAATATCAAAAACAGCCTCCAAAGCTCGACGCAAGAAATGTTCCGCAACGGCAAATTTTTCTTTATTTCTCTCAAATTCTTCTTGAGAAAATTCTATGCCGATTTTTTCCAATTCACTTATCGCATCCCTGACGATTGCCAATTTGCTCTCAATTTTAATTTTGGAAAGTGGTACTTTGCGCATAAGATTATTTAAATTATTTTTGAAAAGCGGCAAATGTCGCGTTTTCATATTCTTTTTGTAAAAAACGATAATCATCATATCGCTTCAAAACAGACTCTTCGTAGTCAGCTCTGAAACGAGGATTGATTTCAAAAATCGCTTTGCCGTATTGAATGGCGCTCATCTGCAAGGAAGCGTTTGCTTCTTGCAAATAGGAAATATCAAGCTTCGGACCATCTATCGCGTCAGGAAATATATCGTTTAAAATATCATAAACAATGCCATGTCGTTTCATTGTATCATCCCTTTTGGTATTTATAAACACAACGCCGATATCATAATCAGACTTTTCCAACGCGACGCCTCGTGATCGCGATCCGAACAAATACAAAATTCCAACGCCCAACGCCTCTAATTTTTCTTTAGTCTTTTGAGAAATGATTACCTTACTCATACATTATAAATAACACAAAATTATGAAAAAAACAACCTTCTTAACAAACCGACAAATGTCTCTGGCTAAAACACCACGAAAAACTATGGCTAACTAAAGCCACCCCACCGCACCAAGGTTTAACCTTGGTGCGGTGTTTTTGACGCAGATCAACAATCTTTTTACCTTTTGACATGGAACAACACTCTCCTATTGAGAACTTTGCAAGGCTTCCACTTGCTTCATGAGCTCGTCTAACAGTTTCTGCAATTCCTGAGCTTGTTTACTCTGCGATTCTGATGAAGTTGGCGCTTGCGTACTGCCGGAACTTGATCCCGAAATTTCT
>LBYH01000005.1 GCA_000996035.1 Parcubacteria group bacterium GW2011_GWA2_40_143
ACTGGTATTCGGATAAAATTTCTTTAAAACCAAAGAAGGAACGAGAGAAAAAATGATTACGGCGGCCGCTATAAAATAAATTACGCTAAGAGCAAAAGAATTAAAAGCTCCTTGTTCCGCTTCCACAAAAAGACCTATTAAAAAAGTAAAAGTGAACAAAAAAGCCAAAATATAAAGAATAGCGGTAATAGCAAAATTAAAAATTATTAATTGTTTCCAACCAAAATTTCCTTTTAAAAGCATCTTCTCCGCGCGATAGAGAGAAAATATGTAAATCAAAGAACTTAGCGCAGCAGGAATAAACAAGAATATGACCGATAAAAAATCTATGTCGAAAAAGATATCAATCTCCCAATAGCCAAAAGAATAATAATGGATTGCAAAAAGGGACAAGAAAAATAGAAATATCGCGCTCTTCCATCTTATTCGCGGTTTTTGCTCTAAAGTGTTGTTTATTTGATTCGCTAAAAATGATTCATTCATTTTTCTATATTTAGATTTATTATACTCCTTCTATAGAAAAATGCAAACTTCGCAGCGCTACATTCAATAACTAATTGCAACACCTGTTTTCTCTAATAATACCTCAAGCGGAGTTTTTCCGCCAAATCTTTTTCTTTGATGAGTATTTTTTGGAATAGTTCCTAATGAACTAGGAACTAGGAACTATTTGATTTGACACATACTGCCAGTCTCTCTTATAATCCAAGACATTAAAGGCTAATCGCGCAAAGCGAATCTAATAAAAGCAATATGAAAATAAAACCTTTGCATAATAATGTATTGGTTGAGCCTTTGAGTGAAGAAGAAAAAGGCTCAAAAACAAAATCGGGGATTTTTATCCCAGATACCGTAGATAAAGAAAAGCCCGATCAAGGCAAAGTGGCGAGCGTGGGCGAAGGCAAAAGAGACAAAGACGGTAAGCTCATACCCATGTCGGTTAAAAAGGGCGATAAAATTGTATTTACAAAATACAGTTTGGACGAAATAAAGGTTGAGGGTAAGAAGTATTACATTATAAGCGAAGACAACATTCTAGCGGTCATAGAATAATTTTAAAAAAAATGGCAAAACAAATTATTTTCAGAGAAAAAGCCAAAGAGGCTCTCAAAAGAGGCGTGGACGCGGTGGCGGACACGGTAAAAATTACTCTTGGCCCGAAAGGCGGCAACGTAATCTTGGATAAAGGTTACGGTTCTCCCGTTATTACCAATGACGGCGTAAGCATAGCTAAAGAGATAGAATTGGAAGACAGGCTTGAAAATATGGGCGCGGAAATAGTAAAAGAGGTGGCCAGTAAGACAAATGATGCGGCTGGCGACGGCACTACTACCGCCGTGGTGCTCATTCAAGCTATTGTAAACGAGGGTATGAAGGTTACCGCTCTTGGCGCCAGTTCTCTCGGCGTGAAAATGGGCATATCCGCGGCTTCGGAAGCCGTGGTAAAAGCTCTTAAAAAAATAGCTAAACCGATAAAGAGCAAAGAAGAAACCGAACAAGTCGCCACCGTCTCGGCGGAATCTAAAGAATATGGCAAGATTATCGCCGAAGCCATTTCCAAGGTTGGCGAGAACGGCGTGGTAACAGTGGAAGAATCACAATCTTTCGGCGTGGAGAGCGAGATTGTGGAAGGATTGCAATTTGATAAGGGTTACGTTTCCCCTTACATGATCACCAATGCCGAGAGGATGGAAGCGGCTTACGATGACGCGCTCATTTTGGTGGTGGATAAAAAAATATCATCCATAAACGAAATTTTGCCGCTTTTGGAAAAAGTAGCCGGTTCCGGCAAGAAAGAGCTTGTGATAATCTGCGATGATCTGGACGGCGACGCTCTTACCACGCTGGTGGTGAATAAGCTCAGAGGAACGTTTAACGTGGTGGCGGTAAAGTCTCCGGGTTATGGCGATCGCAAGAAAGAAATGCTCCAGGACATTGCCATAGTAACGGGAGCCAAAGTTGTTTCCGAAGAAATCGGCATCAAGCTTGATAAAGTGGAATTGAACATGCTTGGTAAAGCCAGGAAGTTCATTGCCACGAAAGATACTTCCATTATCGTAGGTGGTAAAGGCAAGAAGACGGATATAGACGAGAGAGTGGCTATGATTAAAAAAGAACTCAACAAAAGCGAGTCTGAATTTGACAAAGAGAAACTTCAGGAGAGACTGGCAAAACTTTCCGGCGGCGTGGCGATAATAAAAGTTGGCGCGGCTACCGAGACGGAAATGAAATATAAGAAAGATAAAATAGAAGATGCCGTGAAGGCTACCAAAGACGCCGTAGAAGAAGGCATTGTGGCCGGCGGTGGCGTGGCTCTTCTCAAAGCCGGAGTAATGGTAAGAAATGATTTTGCTTCAGGTAAAATAAAATCTCCGGCCAAAGAGTTGGAAAGAGAATTTGAAGTCGGTGTGGAAATACTCCTCAAAGCCATAGAGGAACCGATGAAACAGATAGCCATTAATACTGGTAGACGAGAAGGCGCGGTGATAGTTTCAGAGGTTAAAAAAGAAATAGCTAAAAATTCATCTTCAAACATGGGTTATGACGCCGGATCGGATGAGATAGTGCCGGACATGATAAAAGCGGGCATTATAGATCCGGTAAAAGTTACCAGAACGGCGCTTGAGAGAGCGGCATCAGCCGCCGCCACGCTCCTAACCAGCGAGGCCGCCGTGGTAGACATACCAAAAAAAGAAAGCGGTCATCATCCGGAACCCGGCATGGGAGGCATGGGATACTAGTAAACAACAAAGTAGTAAAAAACAAAAACTTGGCTATTTATAGCCAAGTTTTTGTTTAGCTTTAGATTGAGCATTGTAGTATTGATTTTTATATTTGACATAGTATAATGAGTGTGGTTTTACATCGCGCGACTGCTCCGCTTATAGCGGGGAGGAAAGTCCGAACACGTCCGGCTTTAAGCCGGAGGACGGTAGCGGGTAACGCCCGTCTGCCTCGCTTATAGCGTGGCAAGGGATGCGAGCAGAGACGTTGGCTTAAGAGATTAAGCCAAAGCCCTTATGGGGTTAGCTCGGGCGGAAACGCTCGGGGTGAAACGGCTAAATTCCTACCTACGCGCAAGGCCGTATTCTGTCAGGTTTAAAGCTTGACAGAAAGTGCCGCTTGACCGCCGGAGTAATTCGGCGGCTAGATAAATAGTCGCGCTTTGCTTTTCGCCATTTGGCGAGGCAAAGACAGAATTCGGCTTATAGATGTGAAATCAAATATCAAACAATCCTTCGCTTACGGCGAAGGATTGTTTGTATAAATATCCATTTTTGTTTTATAATAAAGAAACAAATAATTAACAGCTTATTAAAGTAAAAAAAATGAATAATATTGAAAAAGAAACAGAAGCCGTAAAATTGTCGGATAAAAGTGAACTAAAGAAGAAAACACTTTCTTTTGAAAAAATTTCGTATTGGATTATCGGCGCGATTTTGTTTTTAATGCCTGTCTTTGTTTTTCCGAATTTTGTCGCTCCCGTTCATCCCATGAAGACGACACTTTTTTTCGGGGGAGTTTTTGCCGCCGCCGCTTTTTGGCTTTTTGGCTTTTTTAAAAAAGGCTCAATCAAGTTTACCGGCAATGTTCTTTACTTCGTTTTCGGTTTAATGCTGGCGGTCTGGCTTGCTTCGTCTTTTTACTCATTAAACGCTGGCAATTCTTTTTTTGGCAAGATAAACAGCATAGAAACATTTTTCATGCTTTTGGCGATGGCGTTATATATGTTTCTTGTGTCAAATCATTTTAAGACGGAAAAAAGATTATTTAATTTTTTCTTGATTGTCTTTGTTTCCGCCGCCGTGGTTTTTATCTATCAAGCGGTTCACTTGCTTTTGGGTTTTGATCTTTTGCCTTTGGCTTATTTTAAACCAAAGGCGGCCAACCTTGTGGGTAAATGGAACGACTTTTCAATATTTTTTGGTTTGATTGGCGTATTATCTTTGGTATTTTTCCGGACATTTAAATCAAGCGCGATGGTCAAAACGATTCTTATCGCCGCTTTGGCGACAACGGTCATCGTCCTTGTTTTTACAAACTTTCTTTTAAATTGGATTGTGCTTGGTTCCATCGCTCTGATTGTTTTAGTATATTCTTTATTTAAGAAAGATATTAAGAACAAGATTAAAACAATAAAAGTTCCGCTTTTGTTTATTGTTTTGGCTTTATTTTTTATACTCTTTAGAGGTATTTCCGGCGATATTTCCACGAGCGTCGGTCTTGGCACTTCCGAAGTGAGACCGGCTTTCTCTTCCACCATGAGCATTGCAAAAGGCGTTATCAAGGAGGGACCGGTTCGCGCCGCGCTCGGGAGCGGTCCGAATACTTTTTCAATTCTATGGGCTAGAATGAAGCCGCTTAGCGTGAATAACACCATCTTTTGGAACACGAATTTTCCTTCGGGGCTGGGGCACGCGCCAACACTCTTGGCCACAACCGGTATTTTGGGCGGACTTTCTCTCTTGTTTTTTGCCATTATGTTTTTAAAACAAGGACTTTACGTGTTTAAGAGTGGGCGCGCTGACGGAGACTTTTTAACCGCTGTCGGTTGGGCGTCATTTTTGGGCGCGGCTTATCTTTGGATTATGATTGTGTTTTATACTCCAGGGATAGTTATCATGTCTTTGGCGTTTGCTTTAACCGGCATAATGATTTCCACTTTGTCCTTATTAAGAAACAGCAAAGAGAGGGAATTGTCTTTCGCGGGCAAGAAGATGGGCTTTATTTTTAGCGGGGTGATTTTGGTAATGATTATAGGCGCGGCGGCTCTCTTCTATATGCAAGCCTCTAAATTTTTGGCTCTTGGTTATTATGGAAAGGGGGTAAAAGCATTTAATATCAACGGCGATATTGGTGTCGCTGAGAATAATCTTAAAAAGGCGGTTTTTTTAGACGGAAATCAAGATGAGTATAGAAGATCTTTGGCGGAGCTTGGTTTGGTTAAAATTAACAGCGGTGTTTATAAGCCGGGAGAATCGGAAGAAGAAACGATAAAATTTGGCGAAGCTCTAAACTATTCCATAGAAGTTGCCAAAATGGCGACAAAAGTTGATAGTTTAAGCGCTGAGAACTGGATGCAATTGGGCGGCGTGTATGAATTGGCCGCCAAGTATGGAATAGAGAATGCCGAGGAAATGGCGATGGTTTCTTATCAAGAAGCAGCTAAAGTTTCTCCTTTGAATCCCAATCCGTTTTATTTGGCGGCAAGATTAAAGTTCTTGCTTGGTAAGAACAGCGAAGCCAAGGAATATTTAGATTACGCTCTTTCTCTAAAGCCGGATTTCGCTTCCGCGCTTTATCTCGCGGCGCAAATTCAAATTAAAGAAGGGAATACAAAAGAGGCCATTATGAAGATGATACAAGCGGCTGTTGCCGCGCCCGGAGATATCGGATTGCATTTCCAGTTGGGCGTGCTTGCTTACCAAAATAAGGATATGGAAACGGCTCGTCTGGCTTTTGAAAAAGTAATTCTTCTCAATCCATTTTACGCCAATGCCAAGTATTTTCTCGGCTTGATATATGACGGACAGGGTTTAAACGAACAAGCTTTGGAGCAGTTTAAAGGAATACTTGAAACCAATCCCGGCAATAAAGAAGTGGAAAAGATAATTCAAAATATTTTGAGCGGCAAGGGCGCTTTGAGTGGTGTTGCCACGCTACAAGGCGTTAATCCTCCAATTTCCGATAAAACAGATGACAAGTTAAAAGAACCGAACGAGATTGAAGATAAAAAATCCGAATAACCATGGTAAAGAAGATTCTCAGGATTTTTAATTATGAACTTGGCGGCCTGCACAAGGCCGCCTTGGTTTTGGCTTTCTCCTCTGTTATTTCGGCTTTTCTGGGTATCTTTAGAGACAGATTACTCGCCTCCAAATTTGGCGCTAGCGAATCTCTGGACATATATTACGCCGCTTTTAAAATTCCTGATCTTCTTTATATTGCACTTTTATCTTTGGTTTCCGTTACTGTTCTTATTCCGATATTTTTGGATAAAAATTACAAATCGCAAAAAGAAGCCGGCCGATTCTTAAATGGCATATTAACTTCTTTTTTGCTGGCTGTCGCCGCGCTTAGCGTGGCGGCTTTTTTTGCCACTCCTTACTTTGTCGGTCTGGTGGCGCCAGGTTTTGGCGATGAGGCAAGCGCCAAATTGATTTTAGTCACCAAGGTGTTGCTTTTATCACCGCTTTTTTTAGGGCTTTCCAACCTTCTTTCAAGCGTAGTTCAATCTTACAATAAGTTTTTTATCTACGCCCTTAGTCCTGTTTTTTACAATGCTGGCATTATTTTCGGCATAGTCTTTTTTTCAGAAAAGTATGGATTGGTCGGGGTGGCCATGGGTGTGGCTTTTGGGGCATTTCTGCACCTTGCGGTTCAGTTGCCTACCGTTTTTAAATTGGGCTTTATCCCTATGGCGAGTCTTAAAATAAATCTCAAAGAAACTCTAATGGTGGCTAAAATGTCTTTGCCGCGCACCTTTGGATTGGGGCTTAATCAAATCGCTTTAATTTTTATAACCGCCTTTGCTTCTTTTCTCGGCGCGGGCAGTATTGCCGTGTTTAATCTTTCTTTTAATTTGCAGTCGGTTCCTTTGGCGGTAATAGGAGTCAGCTACAGCGTAGCCGCTTTCCCCACTCTGGCAAAGTATTTTGTAAGAAATCAGAAAGAAGAATTCAACGCGCACGTGGTGGCGGCCGCGAGGCAGATCTTGTTTTGGTCGGCGCCGGTGTCCGCTCTGGTGATAGTGTTGCGCGCTCAAATAGTAAGAGTTATTCTGGGCGCCGGAGAATTTGGCTGGCGCGACACCAGACTTACCGCCGCCGCGTTGGCTATCTTTGCCGTTTCGGTTACGGCTCAAGCTGGTATCATTCTTTTTACAAGAGCTTTTTACGCCGCAGGCAAAACATGGAAACCGGTCGTAATCAATCTGGTATCCACTGTTTTTATAATTATCGCTTCTTTTTTTTCTTTAAAATTCTTCGGAGCCTTCGCTAGTCACGAGGCAGTCATAAAAGAAGCGTTGAGAGTCGGCGATGTGGCTTCATCCGGCGTGTTGGCTTTGCCGGCGGTATTTTCCATGGGAATGATTTTGAACGTGTTTCTTTTGTTAATTATTTTTCAGAAAGAATTCGGCTCAATATGCCAATTGTTGGCAAAAACTTTTTTTCAGGTTGTTTTTTCTTCTTTCGCTTTAGCCACCGTGTCTTATCTCTCTCTTAATATTTTTGATGATATTTTTGATATAAACACTTTTATTGGAATATTTTCTCAAGGCGCTTTGGCGGCCGCTTTCGGTTTTGCCGCGTGGTATCTTGTTTTAAAGTTCATGAAAAGCAACGAACTTGAAGAAATTGCCAAATCTCTAAGACAAAAATTCTGGAAAACAAATGTCATCGCTCCGGAACCGGACAGGATAGATTAATTCCAAGTGGAGTTTTATGGGCTATTCTGCTATTATTTAGCGCATGAATAGCAGTAATATACGTAACTTTTCTATTATAGCCCATATTGATCACGGCAAGAGTACTCTTGCCGACAGGATTCTTGAGATAACCGGCTCGGTTGAAAAGAGAAAGATGAAAGAGCAATTGCTTGACTCAATGGAATTGGAAAGAGAAAGGGGAATAACGATTAAAATGCAACCGGTGAGAATGAAGTTTAAGGATCATGTTTTAAATCTAATAGACACACCCGGCCACATTGATTTTAATTACGAAGTTTCCAGAGCACTAAAGGCGGTGGAGGGTGCCGTTTTACTCGTTGATGCCACGCAAGGCGTGCAAGCGCAAACCATCACAAACGTGGAAATGGCGAAATGTCTCGGCTTGGTGATAATACCTGTTTTAAACAAAATAGATCTGCCAACGGCGAGGATAGATGAAGTTAAAAAAGAAGTAATGGAATTTTTGGAATGCGGCGAAGAAGAAGTTTTGCAAGTTTCCGGCAAGACCGGCGCCGGCGTGGAAGAGCTCTTGAGCGAGATTGTAAAACGCGTTCCTCCGCCCAAAGAAGAAATATCAAGCGGAGCGAGAGCCATCGTGTTTGACTTTGAATATTCACTCCATCAGGGAATGATTGTGTACGTAAGAGTAACCGATGGCGAGATAAAAAAAGGCGATCAGCTCAAGCTTTATCAAGCGGGAGAAATATTTTCAGTCGGTGAGATCGGTTTCTTTTCGCCGGAAAAAAAGCCGGCAGATTCTCTTTCCGCCGGCGAGATCGGTTATATCGTTACCGCCATAAAAAAGGCCAGCATTGGCACGGTGGGAGACACGGTGGTATCCGTTAAAGAGCCGCTGTCGCCGCTGGGCGGCTATATGCAGCCTAAACCCGTGGTATGGGCCAGCATCTATCCGGAATCGCAAGAAGATCTGGCGGAGTTCAGACGCTCGCTTGAGAGACTCAAACTCTCAGATAGCTCGCTCTCTTTTGAAGAAGAGCAAAGTGGATCAATGGGGCGGGGCTTTAGATGCGGCTTTTTGGGGATGCTTCATTTGGAAATAGTGATAGAAAGACTTAAAAGAGAATTTAATCTTAATCTTGTGGTGGCAATGCCGACTATCACTTACAAGGTGTTACTCATGGACGACAAAGAAGTGGAAATTTATTCTCCTAATCTTTTTCCTGAAGAGAATCTTATTAAAAAAGTTTTTGAGCAGTGGGTTGATATGCAGATAATAATACCGCCGGACAGGCTCGGCGGCTTAATGCCGCTGCTTTACGAGCACGAGGCGGAAGTGGGCGAGATGGAGCAATTCGGCAAGAGCAGAAATATAATAAACGCTAAAATGCCGCTGAGAGAATTGATGAGAAACTTTTTTGACGAACTTAAAAGCGTTACATCCGGTTACGGTTCTTTAAGTTATAAAATATCGGGCATGAGGGAAGCGCCAAACGGCAGTATCGTGAAGCTGGATATTTACGTGGCGGAGGAGATAATTCCGGCTTTTTCAAAAATTGTGAGCAAAGCGCGGGTGGAAAAAGATGCCGAGGTGGCGGTGGAGAAACTTAAAGATCTCATACCAAGAGCGCTTTTTGCCATTAAGATTCAGGCCAAGGCGCTTGGCAGAATATTGGCTTCAAGATCTATCACTCCGCTTAAAAAAGACGTTACCGGTTATTTGTACGGAGGAGATATAACCAGAAAAAAGAAACTCTGGGAAAAACAAAAAAGAGGCAAAGAAAAACTCAAAAAACTTGGCAAAGGCAACGTAAATATCCCCCAGGATGTGTTTGTGAAAATGATGCAGGGGTGAGTCGAGCAAATGATACTGTTTCGTAATTCAAAGATTACTAATAAAAGGCCGGCAATATGAGAGACATAATCATGCCAAGAGCGGCTATGATGCTGATGACTGTCCAAATGATTTGGTGTCTTCTTTTTTGGCGATGGGTTTTTCCTAACATATTGGTATAATAATATTTATATGCTGGAATTTCAAGAAAAACAAAAAACCAGAAAACTTATATATTCAAATTGGAGCTTGATGATACTTTCAATAGCTGCTGTTCTTATGTTTTTTTCTCTCGCTAAGATTTATGTAAAAAGCAGAGAAGCCAAAGCTAAAAACGAGGAAATAATAAATATTCTTGAAACGGCAAAAGAAAGGGGACTAAGCATAAAAGAAGGAATAGAGCGTCTTGAAGGAGAGTTTGGAGCGGAAAAGGAAATTCGCGACAGATTTGACGTGGCGAAACCGGGCGAGAAGGCGATTGTGATAATAAACAGATCGGAGGAAACTCCATCGCCGCCGGAAAAAAAGGAAAGCTTTATTCTTAAGCTCTGGCATGTTATAAATATCTTTGATTAAGCTTTAGAAAAAAGCGGAATTGGTTTAGTGGTAGAATGCGACCTTCCCAAGGTTGAGACACGGGTTCGATTCCCGTATTCCGCAAAACTTTTATTTAAGACGATAATTTGTTATTATGGGTGTCATGATAGACATTAAAGAGAATGAATCGCTTTCAAAACATACCACCTTTAAACTGGGCGGGCCGGCTCGGTATCTTGTAGCGGCCAAGACAAAAGAAGATATTATTGAGGCGGTAAATTTTGCCAAAGAGAAGGAACTGCCTTTCTATATACTTGGCGGTGGCAGTAATATTTTGATAAGAGACGAGGGATATAACGGCGTGATTATCAAACCGCAGATCGGGGGAGTAAGAATTGAAGAAGATAGAATTATTGCCGGCGCCGGCGCTTTGCTGAGTCAGGCCATGAACATGTCTATCCAAAGCGGCTTGGCCGGCTTGGAGTGGGCGGCAGGGGTGCCAGGCGCCACAGGCGGAGCCATAAACGGTAATGCTGGCGCTTACGGCCAATCCATGTCCGATCTTGTTGAATCGGTTTTGGTTTTGGAAGAAGACTTAAATGGAAATTGGATTGAGAAAAAATATAAAATGGAAGATTGTGGCTTTTTATACAGAAAAAGTTGCTTTAAAGACAAGGAGAATAAAAAATTTATTATAGAAACAGAGCTTAAATTGCGTAAGGGTAATAAAGAGGAAAGTATGGCCAAGATAAAAGACATCCTCACGCAAAGAAGAGAAAAAGTGCCGCCGCAGCCTTCCGCCGGATGCGTGTTTAAAAATATAAAATCGCCGGACGGCAAGGAGCTTATTCGCGCCGTAGGCCCTCTTATACAAGAATGCGGACTTAAGGGTGTGAGAGTGGGTGGCGCGGAAGTGTCTCCCGTGCACGCCAATTATATAGTAAACGCCGATAACGCCACTTCGCAAGACGTGATTGATTTGATAAAAATTGTTCAGGAAAAGGTCAAAGAAAAATTCAATATGGATTTGGAGACGGAAATCGTCGTATTGTAGCGCGACTTGGTAAGCGATTTTAAATTATGTATAATAAAATACAATGAAAAATAATTGGTTAAGCTTAATACTCGGTTTATTTCTAATCATTTTTGCTTTTTTAGGTTTGCCTTCAAGCGTGAAGAATAAGATGCTTATCGGAGTTGGAACAGTCGTGGCGATCTTATCTTTTAGGGAGATTGCCGGCAAAAAGGTTGCGATAAATATGCCGGAATCCAATACAGACGGTGCGAATTAAGCTTTTTTCAAAATGATTAATAAAAAATTTATTTTAAATGTCCGAAAAAGAATAAAGGGCGGTTATTTTTTAATAGCTTTCTTTTTTGTTTTTATTATTTCAGTGGCGGCTTTTTTTTATTATGATTCAATCTTTTGGGAGTATTCTTCCACAAAGGCGGTGGAGACGATAATTGATGGAGTTGAAGAAAAAAGAGTCCGTCACATTAAAACTCCGGAATCGGTTAAAGCCATTTACATGACGGCTTGCGTGGCGGGCACTCCAAGCATGAGAGAGAGATTGGTGGATCTCGCCGACAGTACTGAAATAAATTCCATTATCATAAATATAAAAGACGAAACCGGCAGAATATCTTTTAACACGGACAACCCCTTGCTTAAAGATGCCGCCGTGGGAACGTGCAAAGTGGCCGATATGGCTGAATTTATAGAATATTTGCATGAGAAAAATATTTACACTATAGGCCGTATCGCTGTGTTTCAAGATCCGTATTTAGTGAAAAAAAATCCGGAACTGGCGGTAAAAGAACGCGGTGGCGAAAAAGTGTGGCGTGACAGAAAAGGTTTAAGTTGGATAAGCGTTTGTTCCAAGGAATCTTGGGATTACACGATAGAGCTGGCCAAAGAGTCGGAGAAAATCGGTTTTGACGAACTTAATTTTGACTACATAAGATTTCCTTCGGATGGTGACATGAATAATATAAGCTATCCTTCCTGCGGGGCAGTGACTTTTTCCAAGCAAGACAGACTGGAAGATTTCTTCTTCTATCTTAATAAAGGATTGAGAGACTTAGGTATTCCCACTTCCGCCGATTTGTTTGGTATGGTTGCCACCAATAAAGATGATTTAAATATTGGCCAAGTGCTTGAGAGAGCGGAACCTTATTTTGATTTTATCGCGCCGATGGTTTACCCGTCGCATTATCCCGCCGGCTTTAAAAATCTTTCCGATCCGAACAAATATCCTTACGAGATAATCAAATATTCAATGGACGAAGCGGCGAGAAGGCTTGTCGCGGCTTCCAGCACACCGCTCAAGCTTAGGCCGTGGCTTCAAGACTTTGACTATCCAGTTACGTACACGGCTGATATGGTGAGAGCGCAGATTAAGGCCACTTATGATGCCGGCTTAACTTCGTGGATGCTTTGGGATCCAAGCAATAAATACACGAGAGACGCCCTTGAAGCTCAATAAAAAACACCGAATTATCACAAGGCTTTATTTTTTAGATGCTTTGGAGTATTATTTAAAAAACAATGATGGAAAGCATAATGAAAAATAAAGACTTGATGGCGATGTTTAAAGAAAATAATGTTTCTTTCGCTTATCTTTTTGGTTCGCTGGTAAGTGGCAATTTTAATCAAGGTAGTGATGTTGATATCGCCGTGATGTTGCCGTTTGAAATGAAAAAAGAAGAAAGATTTGATTTGCGTCTTAAGTTTATGGGTGAGATTTCCAAAATATTAAAAAAGAAGGTTGATGTCGTGGTGTTAAACGACGTTAGTTCGTTGTATTTTAAATACATCATCATAAAAGAAGGAAAGATTATTTATAAGGAAATTGATTTAAGCCCAGCCGAATTTGAAAGCAAAACGCTTGGCATATATTTTGACTTCAGGTCGTTTTTAGAAAATTACAACAAAGCTTATGTCAAAAGAAGCCTACAATAAAATAATTTCCAAGTTGCAGAAGCGGAATAATCTGGATGATTTTGAGAATTTCAAAAAAGAGATAGTTAGATATGTAAATAAATATATAGCATAAAAAAACATGCTCAAACTGGAAAACAACATAACCTATTTTGCCGAGACTAACTTTCGCAACGAGCGCAAGCGTTTTGGCATTAAGCGCAGAGATAGAACCAGACACATGTACGTGATAGGAAAGACGGGCGTGGGAAAAACTACTCTTCTTGAGAATATGGCTATCCAAGATATTCTAAATGGAGAGGGTGTTTGTATCGTTGATCCGCACGGCGATTTTGCCGAGAAGATGCTTAAATTCGTGCCGCAAGAACGCGTGGACGACGTGCTTTATTTTGCTCCGCACGATACCGACTGGCCTATAGCTTTTAATATGATGGAAAATGTTAATCCGGCTCAAAAGCATTTGGTGGCCAACGGCTTGCTCGGAGTGTTTAAAAAGATTTGGGGGCCGGAAGTATGGTCGGCCAGAATGGAATACATATTAAACAACACTATTTTGGCTCTTTTGGAATACCCAAATTCCACTCTGCTTGGCATAAACAGAATGCTCTCGGATAAACATTACAGAGACGAGGTGGTGTCAAAGATTACGGATCCGGCGGTAAAATCTTTCTGGCTGGACGAGTTTGCCAAATACAGTGACAGGTTTATGACGGAAGCCGGCGCCGCCATCCAAAACAAAGTTGGCCAATTTATCTCCAATCCTCTCATAAGAAATATTATCGGGCAAGTTAAGTCTTCTTTTGACATCAGAGATCTGATGGATCAAAAGAAAATTTTTATAGTTAATCTTTCAAAAGGCAGAATAGGAGAAGAAAATTCCCGTCTTATCGGCGCGATGCTTATTACGAAGATTTATTTGGCGGGCATGAGCAGGGTGGATGTGCCTGAGAGCGAAAGAGAAGATTTCTATCTGTATGTGGACGAATTTCAAAACTTCGCCAATGAATCTTTCAAAGATATTTTATCCGAGGCCAGGAAATATCGTCTTAATCTTGTTTTGGCCCACCAGTACGTGGCTCAGATGGATGAAGGTGTGAGAGACGCGGTGATAGGCAACGTGGGCACGCTTATCACTTTCAGGGTGGGGGCGTTTGATGCCGAGCTGCTTGAGAAGGAATTCGCGCCTGAGTTTGACGTGCAAGACATAGTGGGTCTTGGTTTTGGCAGTATTTATCTTAAGCTTATGATAGACGGCATGGCTTCAAGGCCTTTTTCCGCCAACACTTTACCGCCCATTAACTCAGAAAAAGAATCTCTTGAGGACAGGATTATAGAAGAATCAAGAAGCAAATATGCCAATGCCAAAGAAGAAGTGGAAGAAAAGATCACCCAATGGCACAGTCAGCTGGCTGAGGGCATGAGAGCGGAGAAAGCCGGCGGTTCGGCTTCCACCAGGAAGTCTCTGCCGCACACCGGACCCGCGGATGCCTCGCGTCCGCAGGTGTTTGAAGCTTCTTGTTCCGTCTGCGGCAAGAAGGTGTTCGTGCCCTTTGAGCCGGACGGCAAGAGGGCGATATATTGCAAAACGCACATGCCGGGAGCCGCCGCCGTTCAAGCGCCACAAAAGCATGAACCGTTAAGCGTAGGAAGCATAACATCAAAAGTAAAAGAACGCATTTCTTTGGGAGACAAAAAAAGTGTGAAAATAAATAACAAAGAAGAGAAGGTTGCTGAAAGTAAAATGCCGGAAAAAATATTGTCTCTTTCCGAGCTTAATACCAAGAAAAAAGTTAATCCCAAGCTTGATGAGCTCAGGAAGGTTTTAGATGAGGCCATGGCAGGGGATGAAAGCGAGGAAGATAACAGTATTCCGGCTCTTTATGATGATTCGTTTACGGATGAGGAACTGATTGATGATGTCACGGAAGACTCTGCGAGAGAGGAAATATTGAAAAGTTTTAAAAAACCAATGATGGAAGAATTAAAAATTCCGGATGATAAAGAAAGCATGGCAAAAAAGCCGGAGAAAAAGATTTTAAAGCCGGGCGATAAGATAACTTTTAATTAGTTTTTTAAGTTTTTAAATGAAATTTTTTATTAGGATTTTTATTTTTGCTTTTTTCGCGATTACGCCGTTTTACGCCGGCGCTTCTTTGGAGATTACGGAGATAATGTATGATCTTAGCGGAACGGATACTAACAGGGAATGGATAGAAATTTATAATAATGGAGAGGAGAGCGTGGATGTTTCAACTTGGAAATTTTTTGAAGAAAATACGAATCACAATCTAGTCGCGTCTCAAGGAGATACTGTTTTAGTAAAAGGGGAATATGCCGTTATTGCCGATAAGCCGGAGAAATTTTTAATTGATTGGCCGGATTTTGCCGGCATTATCTTGGATAGTTCTTTTTCTCTAAAGAACACGGGAGAAACTTTGACTTTAAAAGATGCCGATTTAAATATCATTGATTCAGTAAGTTACACTTCCGATTGGGGAGCGGAAGGCGATGGTAATTCTCTTCAGAAAATAGGCGGGGAGTGGAAAGCGGCCGCGCCCACTCCGGGA
This sequence comes from Parcubacteria group bacterium GW2011_GWA2_40_143, assembly GCA_000996035.1. Lineage (GTDB taxonomy): Bacteria > Patescibacteriota > Minisyncoccia > UBA9983 > UBA9983 > UBA9983. The sequence goes on from LBYH01000005.1 coordinate 15,288, forward strand.
TCGGCGAATGAGGCATCAAGCGAAAACACTTCAGAGAATCCGCCGATAGAGGAGAGCGCGTCGCCAAGCCAAGAGCAGGATATTGATATTGTTACGCAGACGATTATTGCCATGGAAGAAAAGATTTACGCTGATGCCGGCGCTGATAAAATCGCGGTTGTAGGCGCGGATACGGAATTTAGGGGCACGGCCTTAGGCTTTAAAAAAGAACCGCTTTCAAACGCCAGATACCTTTGGAGTTTTGGTGATATGGAATACCGCGAAGGGCAGAATGTAACCCATTTTTATAAATACCCGGGAGAGTACATTGCCGTTTTAGAGGTGTCTTCCGGTTCCAAATCCGCTTCCGACAAGATTGTGGTAAAGGTGGTGGAAAATAAAATAAAAGTGCTGGAAGCTGATGCCAAATTTGTAAAAATAAAAAATGATTCAAGTTTTGATATAAATATTTCAGGATGGTTTTTGCGAGGCAGCGGTAACACCTTTTTCTTTCCGCGTAATTCTTTTATAAAAAGCGGCGCGACTTTAGCCATTTCCTCCGAGCTTACCAAAGTGTTTGTAAACGAAACCTTTAGAACCATTGAGCTTTTGTATCCAAACGGATCTTTGGTTGATTTTTATATCTTGCCGTATAAGACATTGGTTGTCGCTTCTTCCGACACCGTGGCCGCCGCGGTAAAAAGTTTAAACACAAATGAAATACCACGAAGTCAGACTCAACCAAAGGAGGCAATAAGCCAATCGGCGACCAGTAGTGTAGTATTGAAAGAAAAAAACGCCGGCGAAACTCTGCTTGAAACGGCGGAAGCCGCTTCAAGCAACATGGAAAACGACATTGTGCTTGCTGCCGAAGACGGTAAAGACGGAAATTTAGGCAAGTGGTTGGCTTTTGTCGTCTCTCTCGGCTTTTTTGGCGCGGCCGGTTTGTATTTCGTACGTCGTCATGGTGACGTTTAACATTTTCTCCACGGAAAATTCAGTTTTGATTTTTTCATGAAGATTGGCGGCCAGCGTGTCTCGCAAGTTTTTGTCATCAATCAATCTTTTAATAGCTTCAGTCAGCGCTTCCGGATTTTTGGGCGGTATCAAAAGACCGTCTTTTCCATCTTCTATAATTTCCGGTATGCCGCCAACATTTGAGGCAATGACGGGCAAGCTGGCCAAACCCGCTTCTAAGATCACATAAGGCAAGCCTTCTTTAATTGATGGCAGCGCAAAAATATCAAAATTTTTAAGATATCGGGAAGCATCAGACATATTGCTGATGATGTTGAATTTTATGCTTGGTAAATTTTTTTGAGCTTCTCTCAGATATTTATGACCTTTATTTTTCGTAGATTCTCCTATGGTGCCGATAGTAAATTCTTCTTCGGTTCTCTCTAAAAAGTTATAATCATCGGGTGAGATACCATTATGTATAACAACAAATTTTGCGGCCGGCGCGATTTTATTTTTCAGCGCTTCATTGTAATCGTTATGAGAGACACAGATAATTTTGTCGTAAAACAGGCAGGTGATTTTGCTGACCATTTTTATCAGGTGTATTTGCCACCCTGGTCTGCTTTCCAAAAATGCCCAACCGTGAACGGTAAAAATAGCGACAGGGCGCAAAACGGATAAGTTTGTTTTGGAATCATTTCCCTTATGACCGTGATGGAAAAACAAATTTATCCGTTTTGCCGCTTTCTTGGCAAGAAAATAAATAAGGCTGGCAAATCCAACAATACCGCCAGCTTTGGAACTGGAAACATGTATAACATCCGGCTTTATTTTGAATAGAATTTTTAGAATTTCAAAAAAAGAAAAAATTTCTTTAAAAATATTTATGTCTCTTTGGAAAGATTTTATTTCAAAGTAGGGCAAGCCGGCCGATATTATTTTATCCGCCATCACACCTTTGTCGCCGCCGGCAACAATCGGTTCAAAATGGTTTTTCGGCAGATTTATCGCCAGATCGTAAACATATTTCTGAGCGCCACCCCAGACAGATTTGGTGATTATATATAAGACTTTTTTCTTCATTTTTTATTTAAAATCGACAAAAGCTTGTCTTTTAGCCGTTTTTGTAGTATTTTAACACTAACATATTTATGAAAGTTTCTAAAGGAGACAAGAAAAAAATCCTTATTTTTTCACTTGCTTACTCGCCATTTGTGGGCGGAGCGGAGCTGGCGGTACAAGAGATTACCGATAGAATCGGCGAGTTTGAATACGATCTTATTACGAAGAAGTTTGATCCCCATCTGCCGTCTTTTGAGAAAATTGGCAATGTGAACGTGCACAGAATAAGATCACCCAAACTGCTTTTTCCATTTCTGGCTTATTTGAGAGGTAAAGTGATGCATAAAGAAAAAAAATATTCCATGGTTTGGTCTATTATGGCCAATCGAGCCGGATATGCCGCTTTGTTTTTTAAAAGAAAATTTCCGGAAGTGAAATTTTTGCTTACTTTGCAAGAGGGCGATACTCTTGATCACCCCAGAAAAAGAGCGGGGTTGTTGTGGATTTTTGTCGGACGATTGTTTAAAAAGATTTTTACCGAGGCGGATTGCGTTCAGGTTATCTCCGGTTATCTTGCCAGATGGGCGAAGAATATGAGGGTAAGCGGTGGCAAAATAATTATTGTGCCAAACGGTGTTGATATGGAAAAATTCAAATTTTCCGAAAGAGGAAAAAAGACGGATGATGCCGTTGTGATAACCACATCAAGATTGGTGCGAAAAAATGGTTTGGATATTCTGATAAAGGCGATAGCTGAGATAAGTAGAAGCGGAAGCGGCATGAAAATAAAATGTTTAATATTGGGCAATGGACCGGAGGAGAGAAATTTAAAGGATTTGGCCAAAAGTCTTAGTGTAAAAGACAAAGTTGAATTTTTGGGGCATGTTGACCCCGCTCTTTTGCCGGGATACCTGGGTATGGCGGATATCTTTGTGAGGCCGTCAAGGAGCGAGGGTTTAGGCAGTTCGTTTTTGGAAGCCATGTCTGTTGGTTTGCCGGTAATAGGCACGAGAGTGGGCGGCATAGTGGACTTTATTAAAGACCCTTCGGAAGTTGGCGCCGATATGGCTACCGGGGTTTTTGCCGAATCGGAGAATCCTTCCAATGTGGCCGATAAAATCAAGATGCTTGTAAGAAATAAAGATCTGGCCGACAGTATTTCCAGAAACGGCAGGTGGCTTATAACTCAAAATTATTCTTGGGATATTGTGGCTGATAAAATGCGGGCAATTTTCAGTAAAATATGTCATAATTAAAAAATATGGGTTTTGATAAAAAAGATTTTTATCGTTCTTTAATCGCCGGCGGGGCGATTGCTGTTTTAAGCATACCGATTTTCAGAAACTTGGGAATGTTGGGCGGATTTTCAAAATACAATTTATTTTTATTGGTGATGATGGCGTTTTTTTGGTCGGTGTTTATCGCTCTCTCAATGGCGCTTGTCAATTATGTTGTTTACAGAATCACTTTTTTAAAGTGGCCTGTAATTTTTGAGATAAGCAAATACGGCACGATAGGCTTGCTCAATACTTTTCTGTCAGCCGCCATTTTTAATTTTCTTATTATGATGACAGGCGTGGAAAAAGGTTTGACCGTTGACGCTTTCGTGGCCGTCTCCTTCGCCATTACCACTTCACACAGCTTTCTTTGGAATAAACTATGGACTTTTAATACCAAGGGGTCGGGCAATCACAAAAAAGAATATTCCGCCTTTTTTACCATAACCGGCCTCGTGTCTTTGCTTAACATATTTCTAATGCATATCTTGATAAACACCATTGGTTCGCCGGAATTTTTAAACGAAAGAATCTGGACTAATTTGGCTTTTGCCATGTTGGTGCCGGTATCTTTCCTTGGCAATTTTTTCGGCTATAAATTTTTTGTTTTTAAAACCGAAACGGCCGCGGCTAAAAATGCCGTTATGGAAACAATATAATGCGGATGAAGAAAAAAATTTTAATCTGCAGCGGTTTGTATCCGCCGGACGTTGGCGGGCCGGCCAAGTATGCCAAAAATCTTGAACAAGAATTTCTAAAAATAGGATATGGCGTTAAAGTGTTGGCTTACGGAGTGGAAAAAAAAATGCCAATCGGCATAAGGCATTTTTGGTATTTCTTTAGAATAATTTTAGCTTTATCAAAGACGAATCTTATAATAGGTCTGGATATTCTTTCAACCGGCTTCCCGATGGTTTTAGCCGGTAAAATTTTAGGTAAAAAAACAATCTTGCGAGTCGGCGGCGACTTTCTTTGGGAGACTTACGTGGAATCAACCGGCAATCTTATCAAACTGGAAGATTTTTATAATAAAAAGCCGCAGCTATCAATTAAGTTCAAGATTATCGCTCTATTTCAAAAGTTCGCGATCAAAAACGCTTCCGCGTTAGCCTTTAACACCAAATGGCAAAAAGAATTTTTTGAAAAAGTTTATAATCTTGACGCGAGGAAAAATTTTGTGATTGATAATTTTTATCCAGAAAAAATAGTTAATTCTGAAAATGAAGACAAACCTAAGGAGAAGAATTTTCTTTTTGCCGGTCGCAAAATTAAATTCAAAAACCTTAAAATATTAGAGAAGGTTTTTGAAGAATTGAAAACAGAGGGCGTTAAGGCAAAGCTGGAGGTTATAGATAATCTTTCCGCCGAAGAACTAAAGGAGAAAATAAAAAGTTCTTACGCGTTGATAACCGTATCAATTTCCGATTTTGCGCCAAATTTTATAATAGAGGGTGTTGGCGCCAATAAACCTTTTATTTTAACTGAAAATTGCGGCTTAACGAAAAGACTCAATGGGCTCGGTGTTTTTATTGATACTTCCGGTGCCGATAATATAAAGAAGGCGGTTTTGAATTTGCTAGACGATGATGTTTATAAAAACTATAAAAAAAGACTCGCCGATTTTAATTTTACTCACTCGTGGCAAGAAATTGCTCAAGAGTTTTTAGTTATTTATAAAAGCTTATGAAGATTTTAAATTTAAGTTTAGACAAAGCGGCGCTTGATAAAAATTCTTCTCTGGCGAGGAGAATAATTGAGTATGGTGGCATGACAGATAAATACACTATGGTGGTGCCGATCGGCAATGAGAGTGTTTTAAAGATATCTGATAAAGTAAATATCTATGGCGTTGGCGGAAGAAACAAAATTACGCGCTTGTTAAAGCTTTATTTTTTCGCCAAAAATATTTTAAAATCGGAGAAGTATGATGTTATCACCACGCAGGATGTTTACTATCTCGGTTTCGTGGCGGTGCGTTTGGCTAAAAAATTCAACATCGGACTTGAAGCGCAAGTTCACGGCTGGGAAAAATTTGTTGGTATTCGCAAGATGCTTGCCGGAAGAACGCTAAAGCGCGCCGATTCCGTAAGAGTGGTAAGCAGCAGACTTAAAAAACAGATAATAAAAGATTTTGGCGTAGCGGAAGAAAAAATAACCGTGGCGCCGATATTTGTAAATCTAAAAACTAAAATCTTAAATCTAAAATCTGAAAAATTTAAAAAAGACAAGTTTATTTTTTTAACGGTCGGACGATTAGTGCCGGTTAAAAATATCGGTTTACAAATAAAGGCGATGGCTAAAGTAGTTGAAAGTCAAAAGTTGAAAGTGAAAAGTGGAAAAATTGAACTTTGGATAATTGGCGATGGCCCGGAAAAATCAAATCTCAAATCTAAAATCTCAAGTCTCAAATTAGAAAACAACGTGAAGTTATTTGGTTGGCAAAACAATCCGGAGGAATTTTATTCCCAAGCTGATGCCTTTTTGCTCACTTCAAACAGCGAAGGTTGGGGAATGGTGGCGGTGGAAGCGGCGACTCACGGTTTGCCGATAATAATGACGGATGTCGGTCTTGCCGGTGAGGTTATAAAGAATGGCGAAAGCGGCATAGTGATACCGGTAGGGAATCAGGCTAAGCTGGAAGAAGTGATGATTAAAATCATTGGTGATGAAGATTTGCGGAGAAGACTGGCGGAAGGCGCCATTTCAGCCATAGAAAAAATGCCAAGCAAAGAGGAAACACTGGCTTTATACAAAAAAAGTTTGGAAAAGGCGATGAAAAGTATTGAAATAATTACACAAGGAAAAGGGAAGTTTATTTCGGACGACTTTTCCGCTATGTCAGGGAGGGAGAAATGAATTTCCCTTTTTCTTGTGTTGGGTGTTTTCTTTCATTTATTCTTGTTTTTTGTTAGAATTTAGAAGCTAACTTTATTCAAAGTATCAATAATAATGATTTTTAAACGAAGCTTTTTAATTTTTGGTTTAATTTTTATCGCTATTTTTGTCGTTTCTGCCGGCAGGGGTGTTTTTGCCGAGGATCTTGGTCAAGAAGCCGTTAATAACAGAAAAGCTCAGCTGGAAAAAGAGCTTGAATATCTTGAAGCACAAATAGACGGTTATGGATCGCTTATCCAATCCAAACAAAAAGAATCAGCCAGCTTGCAAAGAGATATAGATGTTTTTAACGCCAAAATACAAAAGACTAAACTTGAGATTCAAAAGTTGGACATCACTATCGCGAACGCTTCATCTGGCATTTCTAAGCGAAACTCAGAAATAGATTTCTTGCAAGAAAAGGCTGACAGAGTTAAAGAATCTCTTGCCGAACTTGTAAGAAAGAATAACGAAATGGATGATGTTACCGTGGTAGAAATGATTTTGGGAAATGAAGTTGTTTCTGATTTTTTTGTAATTACAGATTCTTTCGCTTCGGTGCAAAAATCAATTCACGTATCTCTTGAGGATATACGTGATACTAACGATAAGCTTGGCAAAGAGATAGATAATCTGGAGAAAGAAAAGGCGGAAAAAAATCGTCTGAAAATGGCTCAAGAGATGAACAGAAAGAGTCTGGCGGCCAGCGAGGCGGAAAAAAAGGAAATGCTCAACGTTACCAAGGGGCTGGAAAAAAATTACGCGAAAATTCTTGAAGATAAACACAGAGAGGCCGCCAAGATACGAAGCGCTTTGTTTGCCTTAAGAGACACGGCCGCCATTCCGTTTGGGGAGGCGTATGGCTACGCTTTGGAAGCGCAGAAAAAAACGGGAGTGAGGCCGGCGTTTTTACTGGCGATTCTTACTCAAGAATCTAATCTGGGAGAAAATACCGGTCAATGCCTTGTTACTGATTTTAAAACAGGAGATGGTGTTGGTAAGAATACCGGCAGAGTATTTAAAGGCATTATGAAGCCAAGCAGAGATGTTACGCCTTTTCTTGACCTTGCCAACCGCTTGAGTTTTGATCCTAAAACAAAACCGGTATCTTGCCCGCAAACGGGAGGATACGGCGGCGCTATGGGGCCATCGCAATTTATACCTTCAACATGGAATATATACGAGAAAAAAATCAGCGCCGCTACTGGCGTGGTGATACCCGATCCTTGGATTCCGCGAGACGCTTTTTTCGCCTCGGCCATATATTTGGCTGATCTTGGGGCGGGGAAAGGCACTTACAATGCCGAACACGAAGCGGCGGCCAGGTATTACGCGGGAGGGGGTTGGTATAAGGCGTCGGGCCAAGGTTATGGCACAAGTGTTTTAAGACACGCTCAAAACATTCAAGAGAATATGATTGATCCGCTTAATCTCTATTAAAATCCAATGATGAGAGCCGAGCAAATTCAAATGTCAGCTATATCTAACACAATGAAAAGGGAAGTTTATTTCGGACGACTTTCCCGTTATGTCCGGGAGGGAGAAATGAATTTCCCTTTTCCTTGTGTAATTGTCCCAACTTTTCTCTTTTAAGTGTCATCTAAAGCGCTTCCATCGCTTTAAAAATCTTATCCAATCCGCCTTCCATAATTCTTTCTATGTCGTGAAAGGACTTACCGACGCGATGGTCGGTGATCCTGTCTTGTAAAAAGTTGTAAGTCCTTATTTTTTCCGAACGGTCTTGCGTGCCGATTTGTTGTTTTCTGGCATCAGCCATTTCGCCGTGAGCTTGGCTCTTTTGAGCTTCACTGATTTTTGAGGCCAGAATCATCATGGCTTTTTCTCTGTTTCTTTGCTGGGATCTCTCGCTAGTGCATTTGACCACTAAGCCGGTCGGTCGGTGGGTGATTCGGACAGCAGTTTCCACCTTATTGACATTTTGCCCTCCCGCTCCGCCGGAACGAGTAAAAGCGATTTCCAAATCCTGAGGTTTGATTATCATTTTTTCTGTTTCCCTTATCGGCAAAACCGCCACGGATGCGGTGGAAGTATGCACTCTGCCCGATTTTTCCGTCGCTGGCACTCTTTGAACGCGATGGACTCCGCTTTCTTGTTTTAATTTATCATAAACTCCTTCTCCGGATAATTCTATGACGACTTCTTTGTATCCGCCCAAGTCATTTCTTGATTCGTCTAAAATAGAGGCAGTCCAGCCTTCTCTTGAGGCGAATTTTGTATACATATTGGCCAAGTCGCCGGCAAAAATAGCCGCCTCGTTTCCGCCAACGCCGGCGCGGATTTCAAGAATAATATTTTGGGGAGATGAGTTCATTATGAATTTCCCTTTTCCTTGTGTAATTAAAAGTTTTTACTTTTTTGCGGCTGTTTTCGCCTTGGCTTGTCTGGCCTTAAATTTCTCCACGCGACCGGCGGTATCTATAATCTTCTTTTGGCCGGTGTAGAAAGGATGACAGGCGCTGCAAATTTCAACGCTTATTTTTTCTTTGGTTGAACCGGTTTTAAGCTCATTGCCGCATGAGCATTTGATAACCGATTCGGTAAAATATTTTGGATGTGTGTCTTTTTTCATATTAAACACGATAGCACAAGCCGAAAATAAGGTCAAATTTTCGAAATGCACCAAGGTTAAACCCTGGTGCATGGTGCCTGTGGATAACTTTATTAGACAAAGCCGTCAACAATCTGTTACAATTCAAACATACAGATTAATTATAAATTATAAAATAAAAAAAATGCAAAATATGAAAAAGTTTCTATTGTCCGTATTTGCTTTGTTTTTCGTTTTAAGCGCAGTGTACAGCGTTACGAATATGGCAAACGCGGGGTTCCTTGATTTTTTGTTTGGAAGTGATGGTTCGCGCTCGGTAGCCGCCTCATCTTCAACAGGAAGCGGAGAATATAAATTAAAAATAAGGCTAAGTTATTCCGGTAAATCCGGCACGGTAACGAGTGATGACGGGACTGTATCTTGCAGCAAGAAGTGCACTCTATACTATTCCAATGGAGAAACCATAACTTTAAGCGTTACGGCAAACAGTGGCTATTCTTTCAGCAAATGGAGCGGCAGCGGCTGCGAAGGCACGGGGACATGTCAAGTGGAAATGAGTAAAAGCAGAAGCGTTAAAGCTGTCTTTAAAAAAGATAAAAGCAGCAGTGCAACGACTGACGATGGCAAAGTGAGATTGACGGTTGAAAGAGCGTCTTCAGAATACGGCGGTTCCGTGGATATATCCGCGAAATATACCTCAACCGGAGGCAGAGAATATATGGGTGAAGAGGAATATTTTACCGGAACTTGCCAACTCACAGATACTACAAAAAGCTCAGAGTCTTGCGTCAATGAACTAAGTACGTCGGATTCTAATGTTTGGCTTACTCCTATTTCTTCCGAAGGCGCTATTTTCAGCAAATGGAGCGGTTGCGATAATACAAGTGACGAAAAATGTTATTTGAGCGTCAGTGGTAAATCAACAACGGTTAAAGTTTATTTTAAAGCCGCCACAGCCACCGTTGAAAAGAAAATTACAATCTACTCATATACTGACGGCAGTTCTTCTTCCGGCGCCGGCGGTAAGGTTGAGGTGAAAAAGGATGGAGTAAGCAAGGGCACTTGCTCTAGTAAATGCTCGACCGAGTATGCCGAGGATACCGAACTTAAGCTTACCGCCACTGCCAATGAAGGATATAATTTTGAAAAGTGGGGTGACAGTTGTTCAGGCAGCAGTAGTGAGTGTAGTGTAACACTCAGTGGTGACAAGACGGTAAAAGCTTACTTTACGAAAATTTCCGATTCAACAACGACTCCAGGCAGTACAGTTTCCAATGTCACCATGAGGGTTAGCGGAGCAAAAACAACGGATTCTAATAATGAAACGTATGGTATTAACAAAGGAGATGATCTGACTGTATTCTGGGATGCTCAATATGTTAGCGAGTGTACTTTGTATGGAGGTTATGATGGTTATGTCGCTCAAAGTATTATAACCGATAATGCAAGCGATGATAAAAACACGGCAGTAGGATTTATTAGCGGAGAAAAAACACTTGATGATATTAAAAAGGATGCGGAATTCAGTCTTTTGTGCGGAAGTATTGGCGAAAAAAGTGTTGGTTATGATTTTAAAGTTACGGTTATTGCTGATACAACAGGAACACAAGCAACAAGCAATAGTTCGGCCACTAATATTACTTCCACTTCAGCGACATTAAATGGCACTGTTAATCCGGCAGGAGGAGAGATTACTTATGAATTCAAATACGGCGTTGGTTCGGATTATTCTAAGTTTACGAAAACAGGTGGCAAAACAGTTTCCGGTTCAGGAGAACAATCAGTAAGCGTTGATATCACTGGACTTACCGCTGGGACAACTTACAATTATTACATTTCGGCTTATGATTCAACAACAAGAGAATATCTCGAAAAAAATACAGATGCAAACCATAAAGACAACTGGCAAAGTTTTACGACGGGTAACCAGTGATAAAACTATACATAGCCGCTGCCACCTATATTAAAGTAGATGTCAGATAGCATAAAAATCACAAAAACACCCAAGGACGCGCCGCGGGTGTTTTTGTTTGACTGCCTTTCCTAAGCTTATCCAAGGACAGTCCTTGGTGTTTTTTCACCTGTGGATAACTTGTGTTACTATTTTTTATTTAAGTGGTATACTAAAATAAATATTTTATAAGCAAAGACCGCTCGGAGGTTTTTTAAAATTTTAATTTTATGTTCAAAAAAATTTTTAGTATCGCTCTTCTCTCCATCGCCGCCATTTTTGGCGTCTTCAATCTTACTCCAAACGTCTCAGCTGAAGAATTGCCGGAGGTGGGCATAAAAGAAGTAGAGGTGAAAATTGGCGACAAAGAAATTATAATTTTTGCCACACTTTTTAACAGTAGCGACAGTTTGACTACCACCCCTTTTACTTATCTGGCAATGCTAAAGAGCATAAACCACTTCATTCCCTCATCCGATCCTGACCTTGATTTGCCGGCGCTTATCGTCTCAGCCGTGGAGGGAGAAGAATACACGATTCTTAATCCGCTTGAAGAAAAAAGGGCTTCGTATCTTATACCGATAAGTCCGGATTTGCCGCAAGATAATTATGACTTGTCTCTCAACCTTATCTTAAAAGACGGTCGTTCCGTAGGTTATTATTATGATGTGCTTAGAGATTACGGCGCAAACGAGAAAAGCAACAAAACTTCATACACAGAAGGCTTTTTAGCTTTTAATCAAGAAAGTTGCGGCGTGGCGAGAGCGGATGGATTAATCTTTCCGGCAAACGAAGGACCTGTTTTTAAGCCGCTTGAAAGACCTGTGGCCAATTGTAAGGTAAGAAACATCGGCGACAAAGATTTAACGGTGTATCCCGTGGTAATTTGGAAAGAGTTTTTTGTGTACGGCAGACCGTCCAGCGGGCAGAGGTATTACGAGAAGCTTGAACAGCCTATTTTCATAAGAGCCGGAGAAACCAAAAATGTGGAAGTTTTGCTGCCGGACGAAGAAGTTCCTCAGGTTTATCAGGCGCTTGTCAGTTTTGAAGATGCCGGTGGCAATAAAAAATCTTTTGATATGTTCTTTAGATGGACCATAAAAGGGGAGTCCGGCAGAGTCAACGCCGTAAGCCTTGTGGATGCGCCGAAAGAGAGTTACACCAAAGGAGAAACTCTTGCTCTTTCGGTGGATTATTACGGGTCGGTTGATCTATATTGGCGAGATTTGGAAGAGAATATTTCTCAAACTGCCAATTTTAATCTTACCGCTATCGTAAAAGATAAAAACGGCGAAATCTGCGGCCAAAAAACCGTAAAGCTTCCGACCATAGAAGATGGCGGTCTTAAAAACGAAGTGGTTGATGTCGCGCTTAGCAAGGATTGCAATGGGGTCTCTTACAGTGTTTCTCTTATTTCGGAAGACGGCAATGTGGTGGCGCAAGAAGAGGATATTTTGCCTGTTAGAAAAAACATTGCCGGAAATCTTATGCCATATTTTTATCTTCTAACGGTTCTAATGGCCTTTATTATTTTTGTCATGGTTTTTGCGATTCGTAAAAAGAAAAAATCAATAACTGGTGTTTATTTGCTTGCTTTTGTTTTCGCGGCGACTTGTTTTTTTGGTATTTTCAGCGAAACGGAAGCGGCAACAACTAAACCCTATACCGGCGTGCCTTCTCCGAGTGGTTATAGTGGCGAAGCCTTTACCGCAAATGACACAAACAATGGAGAATCTTCCGATAAACTTTATTCGTACTACACCGGTGGCAACAATGAAGTAAAAATAAAAGATGTTTATGCTTACTTTGACGATTATTTTGCCTATACTAATGAAGTTCCTTATGTGCACTTTGATTACGGATCCGGTTATGGCGGTTCGTGTTCAAACTCAGCTTTATACATAAGAGTTAAAATGGAGTTGGTTGTGGGAAATTCAACTTACAAGCTTGATATAAAAAAGAGATCAAGTTCCGACGGTTATGATGGTAAATATATTAAAGAGATAATTGGTTCGGCAATGAGTGACAGGAATCTCAATCTTGAAATAAATCCGGATAATTTTGCCAATATTTATGACAGTAATGGCAAACTCAAAGATAATGCCAATCTGATTATATACGTCACTGCCGTAAGCCGACACGCTCAAGACAGTACCACGCCGGAAGGTTCTTACTACAAAAGCACATTTACTACTCCGACGAATAAAACGCAGTATAGTTCCAGGAGTGATGCTTTAGACGCCAGCGATGACATGAAGATAACCATACCACTTTCAAGCTTACCAAACCCGAGCGTAACTTTAGACGCCAACCCGACTGAAGTGGACTATGGCGGAAGTTCCAAATTGACGTGGACAACGAAAGATGTTGATTCGTGCGCAGAGTTCAACACAAATAATGATTCGCAATTTAGCGGATCAATTACCGTTATGAGCTCAGGCTCAGAAACTATTTACAATATCACAAAAGACAATACTTATACTCTTCAATGCGATAAGTATCTTGGCTCGGCTGTTGGTAAAAAGAATTATTTAGATACGGCGAGCGTGAGTGTAAAACCCAATCCTTCCTGCACTGCCAGTCCGAGTTCAACAACGACAGGCAGTAACGTAACATTCTCATCAGCCGTGACGGGGGGAACATCGCCCTATACTTATTCTTGGTCGGGAACGGATATTTCAGGAACAAATACCGGTTCAACCCTTACCAAATCGTATTCAACCATTGGAACAAAAAGCGCCACAATCAAGGTTACGGACAAAAACAACAAAATCGGAGAGGGTACTTGTACGGTGAGTATTAGCTCTCCAGATCAATGCGATTCTGCGAACAACTCTTGTGTAAGCGGTTCTTGGTCTGATCTTACCGACACATCAACGAAATATAAATGGAAATGCGGAAGTTTGATATAAATGGAAATGCGGAAGTTTGAGTTGCGAGGCAAGTATTACAACCACGCCCTCAGATCAATGCGATTATGCGAACAACTCTTGTGTAAGCGGTTCTTGGTCTGATCTTACCGACACATCAACGAAATATAAATGGAAATGCGGAAGTTTGAGTTGCGAGGCGAGTATTACAACCACGCCACTTGAGCCTCCAACAGGTCTTACCGGATCGGCCGGAGCTTGTGGCGGTAATATAAACTTGTCGTGGAATTCCGTTACGGGCGCGACGAGCTATACTCTTTACAGAAGCGGTTATGAATTTAGTGGAATTAACGGAACATCATATGCTGATTCCGGTTTGGGGACCGATATGAGTCATGAATATAAAGTGAAAGCATGCGATAGTAGCGGCGTATGTTCCCCTTATTCTCCGTCCATATCCGTAACTTCTTCCGGCGAGTGCCCATCCGATGCGTATTCATTGACATTCAGGACTAAAGGAAACGGTTCGGGATACGCCAAGTTTTATGATTGGCGAGATTATTGGCAAGACGGTTCATTTTATGATTGGGTACTTATGGGCGATAATCTATCAGAGTTGACCGATGGCGAGCAGGCGACCATAGGAAAAGATTATAAATTCAAATTGACGGCTATGCCTGCCGCGGATTCTTATTTCGGCGGCTGGTCCGGTTGCGATGATAGCAGTGGCGATGAGTGTTTCCTTAATGAAAATACATCCGGAACAAGTAAAACGGTAACGGCCGATTTTAAGAAGGAAGGCGGCCCGGTTTCCTGCGATCCGACGGTAAAATTTGGTCCAAATAGTGATATCATGACATCAGGCAATACGAGAAATATTTATTGGTATTCGGCTTATGCCGATTCGTGCGTTCCATCCGGCGGAGGCAAAGATACAAATTGGGCAAATTCAAGCATAGGAACGAGCGGATCTTATAGTGTTACGGAAATAAAAACAAGCGAGGGAATCTCAAGAACTTACAATATAACTTGCTATAACAGTTCAGGCGGAAGTTCTTCCGGATCAGCGACGATAACTGTTAGTGACAGTAAGAATTCTCCGTATTTTGCATTTGACGCGTTTCCTAATCCGGTTACTTCCGGCCAATCAACGAATCTTTATTGGATTGGGACGAATTGTCTTAGTTCTAGAGTTAGTTTATTTTCACCAACCGATTCCTCGGTGGGAGAATTATATAATACCAGTTCGTATATAGCTACGTTGAAGGGATGGTACGGTTCAATAGCCGATAACGGCGGTTATTACTCGTGGGGGTTAAGCTCTTCCAACACCGGAGACCATGCCACAAGTGATCTTTCCAGCGATACCACATACGTTTTGCGTTGCGAGACGCTAGAAGGAACTAATTCTTACGCATACCAGTATCTTACGGTGGAAGCCGGCGTTAATTCTTGCGGTCCGTCAAACGTTCCGCCGGAAGTTTCTTTAGTCTGCGATCCGGTTTCTTGCGAAGGGTACTATGGTTCGGTGGCGGGGCAGGATGGTTCATTGAAAGTTACTTACGCCGCGACCGACGTGGATGACAATATAGACAGTTGTGAATTTGAAGTTGATGGTAATCTTGAATCATCTTCTTGCAACGATAATTATTACCCGACATCCGTTTTGAGCGCTGGGACACATACGGTAGCCATGACGGCAACTGATAAAGATGGCGAAGCCGCGGTTGGATCAAAAACCGTTGAAATTTTAGAGCGAAAGACAGTTGTATTTGAATTTTACCCTCCGACGGACGACCCTCCGACGGACGACCCTCCGACGGACGACCCTCCGACGGAATTATATGCCACCATTATAGACGTTATAGACGGCTTGTCGGTCAATTCTACTTCTGTCACTATGATGGTCTCTGGCACATGCGAAAATATCTCGCTTTCAACTTCAGCGATAGTGCCTTCAATCCTAGGCGCGGAAGTTAAGCTAACCAAAAATAATGATGGAACTTACAATATAACCGTAAAATCAATACCCGGAATAACGGCAACGGGAACATATAACATTACCGTAAAAGGCACTGGCACGAATTGCGCAGAGACCACCGTGTATATTCCCTTAAACGTGAAAAACATAACCACTAGATGGGAAGAAGTTTAAAAGGAAAAAGTTAAAATTGCAGTATACTGGCGCGCGTAAAATAAAGGTGAAAGAAAAGATAAAAAAAAATTCAATCGCAATTATCATCTGCATTTTTTTCGCTTTAATCTGCTTTTTCTCAGTCTCCTGGTTCAATTTTTTAGACTTGAAATATAGTGGCGATTCAATAACTAGCGATGAGGTGCCTCACATTACTAGCGGTTTTTATTATTTGAAAACAGGAAGATATTTCTTGAATCCGGAACATCCGCCGCTTGTAAAAGACGTTTCTGCTATTTTGCCTCTTTTTGCGCTAAATCCGTCGTTTCCAAAAGTATCATTTGAATATCAGTCGCCAAAAAATGAAGAAGAAAAAACGGAACTTTTTTTCAAAAAAAATATTTTTCCCCGCGATTTGGAGATCACAAATTATCATTGGGACAACCGTATGCTTATTTTCAATCCCAAAAACAACCCTGACCTTATTATTCTTTTGGCCAGATTGGGAGTCATTTTATTTAATTCGGCGATACTGTTTGTTTTATATCTTCTTCTTAAGAGATACTGGGGCAAAAAAACCGCCGCTTTATGTTTGCTTTTTCTGGCAATACCGCAATTCAATATTGCTCACGGCAGTTTGGTAACAACCGATTTCGCCGCTGCCGTTCTTCAAATGTGCGCGCTGGCTTCTTTTGGTGTTTTTTTGAAATTATTCAACTGCGCATCCAAGAAAAAGACGCTTTCGTGGTTTTTTCTTTCTTCTCTTTTGTTTACCCTCGCTTTTGCCGCCAAATTTTCTTCATTGATTTTAATCCCAGTTTCTTTCATTGGCGGGCTCATTTTCATTTTAGCCGTTAAAAAATTTAATTTCAAAAATCTGCTGGTTTACTTGTCTTCGTTCGCCATCCTTATCGCTCTCTCTTTTTCTTTAATTATTTTTTATTATTCTTTCCATGTGAAAAATATGGACACAGAAGGAATAAACTCTCAACTTGACGCCAATTATCCGAAAAAATTTCCGCCTGCCGTAAAAGTTTTTCTTAATCAAATGGCGGAAGGCAACAGGTTTGAAAAAGCCGTATCGGTTTACGCCATTGGAACATTTATGACTATAAACAGAATCGACAGCTCCGGACAATCAACGTATTTTTTGGGTAAAATATACGGATCGGAAGGAGCCGGATTGTTGTATTTCCATATTCTTTATTTTACCAAGCTGCCTTTGCCTTTTCATGTTTTAACACTGTTGTCTTTGGTATTATTTTTTCTTTTATTGGGTAAAAATGTTTTTAAAAAAGAATTTTGGCAAAAAATTTCCGTTTTGGATTTTCTTCTTTTTGTTTTTGTCGCCGTTTATTCTTACAAATCAATATTCAGCAATCTCAATATAGGTTTAAGACATTTTATGCCCGTCATTTTCGCCGTTTCTTTATTGACAGCGCACGGAACAGTTGTTTTTTGGAATGAGAAAATTTTTAAAAAAATAAAAATGGCTCATCTAGCTTTCGCCTTGTTAATAATAGCGTTTATTTCAACGATAATTTCATTTCCGCATTACTTAAGCTACTACAATATACTGGCTGGCGGAACAAACAATGGATACAAAATAGCCACTGATTCCAATTACGACTGGGGACAAGATATAAAGCGACTGGGGAAATTTGTTCGCGATAACAATGTTGATAAAATCTATGTCCACCTTTTTAGCGCCAATAAATTGGACTATTATTTAAACAACAAGCACCAATGGTTTGATCTTAAGTATAATGAATTGCCACCCTCCGGTTCTTATTTAGCTGTTTCAGCGCAGGAACTTCAAAATAATATTTACGATCGAGATTTGCCTGAAAATAAAAAGTATTCTCAATTAAAAAACAATCTCGTAGCCAGAGTTGGCAAGTCTATTTTTATTTTTAAAATTCCTTAATCACTTAACCAAATGGAGCAAAAAAAACAAAAAATATCAATCGCCGTACCGGTTTACAACGAAGAGGTGATAATAAGCCGGACAATTGCGACTTTGTGCGATTTTTGCGAAAAAAATCTTAAAAATTACGATTGGAAAATAATTATCGCTGATAATAACTCCGGCGACCGCACGGCGGAAATGGCGAAAAAATTGGAAAAAGAGTCCGCTGGAAAAATTATTTACAAATTTATTCCGCAAAAAGGCAAAGGTTTGGCCATTAGGGAAAGCTGGAAAAGTTTTGAAGCCGATTTTTATATTTTTATGGATGCCGACCTCGCAACCGCTTTGTCCGCTTTGCCCGTTCTTATAAAAGAATTGGAAAACGGCAACAACTTGGTCATTGGTTCTCGCTTTATCAAAGGCTCATCAGCCAAAAGAATGCTGGCCAGAAAAATTACTTCCAAAGTTTTTAGTATTCTTACCCGCTTGACGTTTGACCTCAAAATAAAAGATTATCCGTGCGGCTTCAAAGGCGCCGATAAAAATGTTATAAATAAAATATTGCCTTTGGTTGAAAACAACACTTTCTTTTTTGATACCGAGCTGGTTATTCGTTCAGCCGCGGGCGGAATGAAAATAAGAGAAATACCGATTGTCTGGCGGGACCGAGATAAAACCGCAAGCAAAAGCCGAGTTAGTATCTCAAAAGTGACAAAAGAATATCTGCTTGAATTATTAAAATTAAAAAATGACTTGAAAACAAAAAATGGTTAGCATTTTCAAAAAACTTTTTTCCAAAAAAAGAAATATCCTTATTTTTTACAGCGTTATCGTTCTAGCTTTTTCTTATTTTTCTTATTTCAAAAATTACGATTACCCGCCTGCTGTTTTTTGGGACGAAAATTACCATATCGCTTCCGCTCAAAAATATCTGACGGGAGTAATGTTTATGGAAACGCACCCGCCGCTTGGGAAATTAGTTATCGCTCTAGGCGAATATTTAATTCACCCCAATGATGCCATCAATAAAAGCGAGTTCACCAAAACAGATTACATAAAGGATTTTCCTGCCGGATATTCTTTTGCCGGTGTCCGATTTTTTTCCGCATTGTTCGCTTGGCTTTCGGCTATCGTCTTTTTCTACATATTTTATTTTATTTCCAAAAACCCCCACACTTCCCTTATTTTTTCTTCCTTTTACATATTTGAAAATGCCTTGATCACTCACTCCCGCGCCGCCATGCTGGAAGGCAGCCATTTGTTTTTTATTCTCTTAGCCATTCTTTATTTTGTTTATTTGGTCCAAAAACCATCAAGAAAAACTTTACTCAATTATCTTATTTTGGGAATTTTGGTCGGCTTGACCATATCCATTAAAGCCACCGGCGCGATAACCGTTTTTCTGTTTCCTTTCCTTTTTGTTTGGGACTGGAAATATCAAGGTTTAACCTTGATATTAAGGAAAGGCTTGTTTTTTGCCGTTGGTTCTATAACTATTTTTTCTTTGGTTTGGTACATACATTTTTCTTTAGGTAAAACAGTGGCGGATGATAAGTTTTACAAAGCTTCGGAAGAATACAAAGAAATTATGACCAAAGGCCTTACTTCCGACCCGAAATATTTTCCGACAATGCTGAAAGACAACTTTGCTTATATGGCCAACTACAATAAAGGTGTGCCTAAGCTTGATGTCTGCAAACCGGACGAAAACGGCAGTTATCCACTTGCATGGCTTGTCGGTGACAAGAGCATTAACTATCGCTGGGAGAAAAGCGGCGATGGTGTCAGATATATGTACTTGCAAGTTAATCCTATAACTTGGTTTTTGAGTTTGGCTGGAATAATTTTGTCTCTTATTCTGATAATCGGCCGTGTTGTCTTTAAAACTCCAATTAAAAACAAAAATCTGTTTTACTTGATAACTACTTTTGCGACTCTTTATGTAATCTATATGGCGATAATGCTCCATATAGAACGAGTGATGTATTTATACCATTATTTTATCCCACTCATATTTTCTTTTGTTTTGGCATTCCTGATCTTTAATTATATTTTTGAAGGAAAAATCGCTAACAAATCTAAAAAACTTTACATCAGCCTAATCATAATGGTTGTTATAATCGCCGGAACTTATAAATTCTTCAGCCCGCTTTCCTACTACCAGCCTCTCACGACCGAACAATTTGAAAAACGGATCTGGTTTGACTTCTGGAAATTGAAACCGATAGAATAGTCCCTTCGCGTCTCTTTGCCGGCTCAAAGCTTTAGGTTGATGTTGCAAAAAAAAAGTTTTTTGCTATAATACTTTTTATGTTAGAAACAAAAGAAAATCCGGTAGATCAAAAGGTTTTGGAGGAGATGTACGCCAAAGGCATGCACCTTGGTTATTCCCCAACCAGCCGGCATCCGCAGATGAGCAAATACCTATTTGGCACCAGAAGCGGATTGGAGATTTTTGACCTTGAGAAGACGGTTGATTGTTTAAGCGTTGCCAAAGAATTCGTAAAAAAACTTGGCAAAGAAAAAAAGACAATGCTTTTTGCGGGCACTAAAAAAGAAGCCATGGCTTTTTCTGAAAAGGCGGCTGTTGAAATAGGTATGCCGTATATAAGAGAAAGGTGGCTTGGTGGCACTCTTACCAATTTTAGCGAGATTAAGAAAAGAATAAACCATCTTATTGATTTGAAGAAAAAAATGGCTTCCGGCGAACTTGATAAGTATACCAAGAAAGAAAAATCCCAAACAGACAAGAAAATTAAAAAACTTGATAGATATTTGGGCGGTATGGAAGGTTTGGAGAGAATGCCGTCAGTTATAATAGTGGTTGATCCGAAGCATGAGAAGATTGGCGTGGATGAAGCCGTTTGCATGGGCATACCGGTGGTTGCCATAATAAGCAGCGATTGCGATCCGCGCGATATAAATTATCCGGTGCCGGCTAACGACAGCTCTTCCACCAGTATAGAATATTTTATTTCAGAAATTGTTAAAGCCTATAAAGAGGGTCTTGCCGCCGCCCAAGAGGCAGCGACTTTGTCTCCTCAAGTAGCAGAAAAGGCAGCGGAAATTAAAAATTAGACTCTTGAGACTTCTATGATTACGTCACAACAAATAAAAGAGTTAAGAGATAAAACAGATGTTTCCGTGATGGCTTGCAAGAAAGCTTTGGAAGAGGCCGGTGGCGATATGGAAAAAGCTTTGGAAGTTTTGAGAAGAGAAAGCGCCAAAGTGGCTGAGAAAAAATCAGACAGAGAACTGGGCGCCGGCATAGTGGAAGCCTACATACACGGGAATAGACAAATGGGCGCTATTGTAAAGCTCAAGAGCGAATCAGACTTTGTGTCTAAAAATGAAGGTTTTGCCACTCTTGCCAAGGATCTTGCCATGCATGTAGCCGCCGCGAATCCCGAAAACAAAGAAACATTTCTTAGTCAGCCTTACATAAAAAATCCGGAAATTACGGTGAGTGACTATATAAAAGAGCATATCCAAAAATTCGGGGAAAACATAGAGGTGGTGGAATTTTCCAGACTTAGTTTGTTTTAAATACCGGCTTGCTTCGCGGAGAGCGAAGAAATTATGTCTTTAGATATTTTATTTTACATAACAGCCGCTTCGGCGCTAGGTTTGATGCTTATATTCGCAAGCGACCTGACTATTCTAAGAAGAGCTCTTTCCGGCAGAGAAATAACGGAAAAGATCTCGGAATCAAAACCTGTTTTCCACGGCGCTTATATTTTGTTGTATCTCCCTATGGCAAGATTCGCTAAAGCGGTTGTGATGCCTAAAGTTTTCAGAGAGATTGAAATTGTCATATCCAAAACAAGATTGCTCTTTCTCAGGGCGGAAAGATTTTTGCTTGGATTAACGCATTACGTGAGAGGGAAGAGAAAGATAAATGATAACGGAGCCGGCGCTCATCCTTATTGGGATAGTTTAAACGGCAATAAAAAAAATACGGACGGCGACGAGGAAGAAAAAAGTGGTAAAGATGTGTAAAGTTCTTTGAATTACGAAATAGTATTATTTGCTCAGCTCGCATAATTTTCTACGAAAATTTGCTCTACTCATCCGCTTTTATTAGAAAGATTAAAGTAGCGGGTTCCGTAAGGCGTCGCAAACAATACTATTTCGTAATTCAAAGCAGGAGTGCTTACTTGCCACCTTAGCTCAGCGGTAGAGGCCTTAGGCCGTTTGTTTATGCGCTAGGATGGTATAAAATGGAAGAGTGGTAATTTTGCCACCTTAGCTCAGCGGTAGAGCAACGCTTTTGTAAAGCGAAGGTCCCCGGTTCAAATCCGGGAGGTGGCTCAAAATGATGACATCGTCGCAAATTCGCCAAAAATTTCTTAGGTTCTTTGAGGAAAGAGGGCATACTATAATACCCAGCGCTTCTTTGGTGCCAAACGAGGCGGATCCGACAGTGCTTTTTACCACGGCTGGAATGCATCCTTTAGTGCCGTATTTTCTTGGTGAGAAACACCCCGGGGGCAAAAGAGTCGTCAGTTCTCAAAAGTGCGTCCGCACCGCGGACATATCAGAGGTGGGAGATGCGAGTCATTTAACTTTTTTTGAAATGCTCGGTAACTGGTCTTTTGGCGATTATTTTAAAAAAGAGGCGATAGAGTGGAGTTGGGAATTTCTTACTGATAAACAATGGCTAGGGCTTGATAAAAATCGTCTAGCTGTTTCCGTATTCGCCGGAGACGCTGACGCGCCTTTTGACGAAGAAGCCTTTAATCTTTGGAAGAGATTTGGAGTGCCGGAAAAGAAGATATCCAAATTGCCGAAGAAAAATAATTGGTGGGGGCCGGCCGGAACATCGGGGCCGTGCGGACCGGATACGGAAATTTTTTATTGGACGGGAGATCCGGATAAAATACCGGAAACATTTAATGATGATAATAACTTGTGGGTGGAAATCTGGAATAACGTTTTTATGGAATATAATAAAACCGATGAGGGCAACTTTGAGCCGCTCAAGCAGAAAAACGTGGACACCGGCATGGGGCTAGAGAGAATTATCATGATATTGCAAGATAAAGATAATGTATATGAGACGGACCTTTTCCAACCGATAGTTGATAAAGTCAAAAGTCAAAAGTCAAAAGTCAAAATTGAAGAAAAATCTATCAGAGTAATTGCCGACCACATAAAGGCCAGTGTCTTCATAATCGCCGACGATGTGGAGCCCTCCAATACCGGCAGAGGATACGTTTTAAGAAGACTCATAAGGCGAGCGGTAAGACACGGAAAATTGCTGGGGATTGGAGAAAACTTTTTGGCAAAAGTTGCCGGATCTGTTTTTGAAATTTATAAAGAATCTTATCCGGAACTTAAACAAAGTAAAGAAAAAATTTTGGATGAAATAAAAAAAGAAGAAGAAAGATTTACCAAAACTCTCAACCACGGATTAAAAGAGTTTGGTAAGATAGCAAAAAATAAAATTATCTCTGGCAGGGATGCCTTTATTCTCTTTTCCACTTATGGGTTTCCTGTAGAGATTACTCAGGATATGGCTAAAGAAAAAGGGATTGATGTAGACATAGAAAGCTTTGATAAGGAGCTTAAAGAACATCAAGAGCTTTCCAAAACCGCTTCGGTTGGCATGTTTAAGGGCGGTCTCTCTTCTGCCGGAGCGCGAACAGCCAAACTCCACACAGCCACGCATCTTCTTCACGCGGCTTTAAGAAAAGTTTTGGGAGACCATGTTTCTCAGAAAGGCAGCAATATCACGGAAGAGAGATTGCGTTTTGATTTTTCTCATCCGGAAAAGCTTACGGAAGAGCAGAAGCGGGAACTGGAAGATCTGGTAAACGAGAAAATAAAAGAAGACCTGTCCGTCATTTGCGAAGAGATGGAATTGAACGAAGCCAAAAACTCTGGCGCCATAGGCATCTTTGGAAGCAAATATGGCGATAAGGTGAAGGTGTATTCGGTTGGCGATTTCTCTAAAGAAATTTGCGGCGGCCCTCATGCCAAAACTACCGGCGAGCTTGGGAGATTTAAAATTGTCAAAGAAGAAGCTGCTTCCGCCGGTGTCCGCCGAATCAAAGCAATATTGGAGTAATAACCCACTTGGAGACTGAGTCTCCAAGTGGGTTAGATCATAAAACCGGAAGCCATTTTATTTTTTACTCCAATGTCAAGGTTGAACCTTGACATTGGAGTAAAAGTTATCCACACCTTTCATTTCTTTTATTTTTTCCTATGTTTAAATAATCTTAATGTGTCTGAAAGAAATATCGTCGCA
>LBYH01000006.1 GCA_000996035.1 Parcubacteria group bacterium GW2011_GWA2_40_143
AAATCCGGCGAAAGAAAAATAAACGACAACGCCCTCGTGGCTTTAGCGCTTCTTGTCGCCGAAAGCGATCCGAAAGAAAAAGAGACAATGGTAAAGATTGTTAAAAATCTTTTGGTTGAATAAAATCAAAAGATAATATGCTATAATTTTCTTATGTCGCAAGTTTTGACGATAGTTTTGGTTTTAGTGGTGGTGATGGCGGTTTTTGCCGTTATTTTTTGGCTTTTACTCAAGAAGATGCTTGGCGGTAATAATATCATAGGCAAAGAAGAAAAGAGCGAGGCCATGATGATGCTCCACCAACAAATGAAAGAAGTAAGAGAAACCGTGTCCAAAAGCAATTTGGACATCCGCAATATTTTAGATTCCAAGATAGGGGAGAGTACGCGCGCCATGCAGCAACAGTTTGGCCAAAGCGCTAAAATCATTACCGAAGTTACCGAGCGCCTTACTAAATTGGACGAAACCAATAGACAAGTAGTGGGTTTTGCTGATCAGCTCAAAAACTTGCAGGATATATTAAAAAATCCGAAACAGAGGGGAATACTTGGAGAATATTATTTGGAAACGGTGCTTAAAAACGTATTGCCACCCGGTCGTTTTCAAATGCAATACAAATTTGAAGACGGCGACACAGTGGATGCAGCCATTTTTCTGGATAAAGACAAAATCCTGCCGGTAGATTCAAAATTTTCTTTGGAAAATTACAACAGAATCTTAAACGAAAAGAATCCGGAAGAACGCGAGCGATTGGAAAAAATATTTAAACAAGATCTTAAAAACAGAATAGACGAAACCGCCAAGTATATCAGACCTAAAGAAAATACGATGGACTTCGCTTTTATGTTTATTCCATCGGAAGGAATTTACTATGATCTGCTTATAAACCAAGTGGGAGCCGTAAAAACCTCAACCAGAGATCTTATAGAATACGCTTTCCAAAACAAGCACGTGATAATCGTTTCGCCAACCTCTTTTATGGCTTACTTGCAGACAGTTATGCAAGGACTTAGGGCACTTCAGATAGAAGAATCGGCCAAAGAGATACGTAAGAGGGTGGAAGATCTTGGCAGGCATTTGGCTACCTATGAGGGCTTTATGAAGAAGCTGGGAGGCAATCTGGCCACCACCGTTGGCACTTACAACAGCTCATACAAGGAATTAAACAAGATAGATAAGGATGTTCTCCGCATTACCGGCGAGGCCATAGGCATAGAACCGGAAGTACTGGACAAACCGGAAGAAATCGGCTAGTATTGATTTATTAAACATATGGCAAAATTAGCGGTTATTAAAACGGGCGGGAAGCAATATATTGTAAAACCCGGCCAAAAATTAAAAATAGAGAAACTTAAAGACACCAAAGAAGGTGACGCTGTTTCTTTTGATCAAGTTCTTCTTACGGCCGACGAGAGTGGTTTGGATTTGAAAATCGGCAAGCCTGTTGTAAGTGGCGCTTCCGTATCAGCCAAAATCTTAAAAGAAGGAAAGAGTAAGAAAGTTTTGGTGTTAAGATATAAAGCAAAGGTAAGATATAAGAAAAAGAAAGGGCACAGACAGCCTTTCACGGAAGTAATGATAGAAGATATCAAATAGTAAAAAAAGACAATCGATTACGGTTGTCTTTTTTTACTACACTTTTAAAATAAGCTATAATTTAAAAAAGATGGAAGAAGAAAAATTTAAAAAAATTTTAAAAGAAATAAAAAGCAGAGATAGGCGAGACGCTCAAATAGACAAAGCCAACAGAGTTAGTCTAAAAGCCGCCGGACTGAAGGAGCGGAAACCTAAAAAGAGTATTGAGGTAAATACCGGTAAATTGATAGGAGTAAGTAATGTCGTAAAATTTATCAAAGAAAAACTAAGCGATAAAGACAAAATAATCTCCATTACCGGCATAAGTGGCACGGGCAAGAGTACCACTGCCGAGAAACTCAAAAAAGAGCTGGGCGCCGTTAAATTTTCAATGGGTGAAATTTTTAGGTATTTAACTTATTTAAAAATTAAAAACACAAAAAGCAAAATTGATTTTAAAGAGATCATAAAAAATATGCATTATAAAATGGAGTCTGGCAGCCTTAATCTCTTTGACAGTAATCTAAACATCACAAAATCTTTAAAAAAAGAATTGCGTCTTGCAAAAATTGATACGGGTGTTCCGGAAACGGCCTCTATTACTCAAGAACTTGTTTTAGGTTTTATGGCAAAAGAAATTTCTCAATTAACCAAGCAGACAAACAAGAAGATTATTATGGAGGGCAGGGAATTTACTTTGGATTTTATTCCAAGCGATTTAAGAATAAATCTTGTTGCCGATGCCCGCACCAGAGCGAAAAGGAGAACGGTTCAATATCATTAATGACGGCCTTCCAGCGCGTTTGCTATAGTCCTACCGTCGCTATATTCCAGCTCGGCGCCCACAGATAAGCCGCGCCCCAGTTTGGTAATTTTAACGCCAAGGGGATTTAAAATATTTTCTATGTATCTGTTGGTATTTTCGCCTTCAGTAGTGGCGCTCGTGGCCAAAATAATTTCTTCCGGTTTTTCCTTCTTAATCTTTTCAAAAAGTTCCTTGAGTCTTATACCGTTTTTATTGTTGCCGGTAAGCGGCATAACACCTCCCAGCACAAAGTATTTCCCTCTATACGCTCCGGACTTTTCTATGTTTTCCAAATCCACATTTTTTTCCACCACCATGATAGAACCACCGCGTGACGGACTTGAACAAATATCACACAAACGACCGTCACCGGCAGCGTCAAATATCCTAAAACACCCTACGCAGGTTCGGGAGTTTCGTTTTACCTTAAGTATAAGTTCCGCCAAATTCTTTACATAGCTTTCATCTTGAGCCGCTATAAAATAGGCGAACCGTTTTGCCTGCCTTGGCCCTATGCCGGGGAACTTTAAGAAATATTCTATAAGCTTATCCATATTAAATACTGCCAAAATCTCCTTTCTCTATGCCTGAAAAGCTTACTTTGTCCGGATTAAAATAAAGTTCAATTTTGCCAGTCGGTCCGTTTCTGTGCTTCTCCACCAAAATATCAGCAATATTTTTCCGCTCAGTGTCAGGTTTATGACGGTCTTCTCTGTAAATAAAAATAACTACATCAGCATCTTGTTCAATAGAGCCTGAGTCTCTTAGATCGTGTAGCTTGGGAATGGGCGGATTGCGAGTTTCCACTGTCCTGGATAACTGAGAAAGGGCGATAATCGGCACATCAAGCTCTCTGGCAAGTCCTTTGAGAGAGCGGGAAATCTCCGTAATCTGCTGAACCATATTATCATTATTCTGTCTCGGCACCATAAGCTGCAAGTAATCCACCACAAGCAAGCCAAGTCCGTGTTCAGCTTGCAGTCTTCTGGCCTTAGCTCTCATCTGCATAATGTTCATGGAAGATTCATCGTCTATGTAGATGGGCACGTTTGAGAGCTTGTCCAGAGCGTCTCTCACTCTCCTGAATTCATCTTCCGAAGAAAGCCGGCCTGTTCTTAACTTCCAAGAATCAACATGCGCTTCGGAAGCGAGCATTCTGTCCACGAGTGATTGAGTGGACATTTCAAGACTGAATATGCCTACCGGCACGTTTTTAGCCGCTACGTTTCTGGCAATATCCAAAGCTAACGCGGATTTACCCACGGAAGGTCTGGCCGCGATAATAATAAGATCAGACTTCTGAAAACCGGCTAAAAGATTATCCAGATCGGCAAAGCCGCTGGACACGCCTCGCATTTCTCCTTTGGTTTTGTGGAGTTTTTCAAACCTTTCCCACGCGTCTATGAGACTGGCTTTAAGACTGCCGAATTTTTGCTTGGAAGAATATCTGGCGATACTAAAAATTTTCTTTTCGGCCTCGTCCAAAAGTATATCCAGATCGTGATCTTCGCTATAGCCAAGTTGAGAAATATGGCCGGATGATTCTATGAGATCTCTTAAAACACTTTTCTTTTGCACTATGTCGGCGTAATGTTTTACGTTGCTGGCGGTTGGCACACAGTTTACAATTTCGGCTAAATAAGTGTTGCCGCCGGCAGGCTCAAATTGTGTTTTATCTTTAAGCTTGTTTGAAACAGAGAGCATATCTATCGGTTCTTTTTTGTTGTACAAATCAAGCATAGAGGCGTAAATGAGGCCGTGTTTGTTTGCGTAGAAATCATCAGGCAGAAGGATATCCACCACTACGCTCATAGCCTTGGGATCAAGCATTAAAGAGCCTAAAACGGATTTTTCCGCGTCTATGTTTTGCGGTGGCATCCTTGTGGTATTTTTTGATGAAAATTCTGACATAAGTGTTTAATGTTTAAGATTATAGCATATTCTAAAGCCGGTCAAAATATTCCACTTAAAAGCTCTAAAACCTAGAATTAAAATAACCTTAAAGCCACTTTTTTTTCTTAAAATAATAGATAATTGAGAGGGAGAAAGAAATCATCGTAGCAACGACTATCCAAAAATCACCCTTCATTCCCATAATCGGCATGTTTTTGGCATTCATGCCGAAAACTTGAGGAAGAAAAACCAAAGGGAAAGTAGAAAAAGCGATTACCGTGAGCACCTTCATAATCTCGTTCGTTCTGTTTGAAAGCAAAGAATTGTTGGTGTCTTGGAGCAGATCTATGGTTTCTTTTGAATTTTCTATCAATCCTTCCAATCTCTCCAGATCTCGCATCATGCTGTTTAAATAAAAAATAAAATCGGCGCCGAAAAATTTTTCCCCTGCGACCTTAAGAGAATTTAGTACTCCTCTATGAGCATAAACCGATCTCTTGATTTCTATAAGATCACCTTGCACGTATGAAATTTCTTTCACCATTTCTTTCTCTTTCCCTATGAACATATTATCTTTTATGGCACTGGTTTTTTTGTATACATGGTCAAGTTGGCGAAGAGTAAAATCATAAAGACTTTTAATTATAATAGAAAGAATTTGACCGGAACCTTTGCCAAACTTCTTGTCTCCCATCAGAAGACCCGCCTCAAAAGTTCTGGCAATTTCATGCAGCGGAGCGATTGGCATGCTGTGAGCGGTGATTATATAATTTTTGCCGACAACAAAATCTATTTCGTGCGCCGAACTTATTTTGCGAGTCGTGTCGTATACGGGAAAATGCAATATCGCATAGATGATATTATTATAAATTTCTATCTTGGATCTTGTGGTGGGTCTGAGCAACTCGTCGGCGACTATGGGCGGTATGTTGTATTTAGGCATGAGCTTCTTCACCTCATCGATGGTAGGCGACTCAAGATCTATCCACGTGATACCCTTATTTTTATAAATTGAAATCATTTCTTTTAATTATACATTTTTCGTGTATAATTAAAAAGTCAATTGTGGATATCTATTGATTATGAAAAATAAAAAATTAAAAATAATTTTTTCCACGCTTATTATTCTCGGTATTTTTGCCGGAGGATCTTTGTTTGGTTATACGCAAGGCAGGAGCATTGATAGCGCCCAAAATATAGTAAACAAAGAAGAAGGTAAGAATTCGTCAATTGATTTTTATCCTTTTTGGAAAACTTGGAACATAATAAGAGATAAGTATGTGGCGAATGAAGATTTGGACGATCAAGCGATGGTGTGGGGCGCCATATCCGGCTTGGTGGGTTCCACTGGCGATCCGCACTCGGTATTTTTTCCGCCGGAAGATGCTAAGGAGTTTGAAGATAATATCCGCGGAGATTTTGGCGGAGTAGGCATGGAGATAGGCATGAGAAACGGCATACTCACGGTAATAGCTCCGCTGAAGAACACGCCGGCGTACAAAGCCGGTATAAAAGCCGGGGATATAATAATAGAAATAAACGGCGAGAGTACAGTCGGTTTAAACGTGAATCAAGCGGTAAAACTTATCAGAGGAGAGATTGGCACGACGGTAAAACTTACAATTCTGCATAAAGATGACGGGGAGCCGCAAGAAATTGCCATCGTCAGAAATATTATTCAAATACCCATTATAGATACGGAACAAAAAGAAAATGGAATTTTTGTAATAAGCCTTTACAGCTTCACCGGCAGCTCCATGGACATGTTTAGGGAGGCTTTAAGAGAATTTGTTTACTCAGGCAGCGGCAAACTTATACTTGATCTGCGCGGTAACCCCGGAGGCTTCTTGGAATCGGCGGTTGATCTCTCAAGCTGGTTTTTGCCCATGGGTAAAACAATAGCTAAAGAAAAATTCGGTACCGGAGAGGAAACCATTTTCAGAAGCAAAGGTTATAATATTTTTACCGGTGATTTGCCGTTTGTGATTTTGATAAACGAAGGCAGCGCTTCCGCCTCCGAAATTATGGCAGGGGCTCTAAGTGAGCACGGCAAGGCAAAAACGGTAGGGCAAAAAACATTTGGCAAAGGCAGCGTGCAGGAGCTTGTGCCGGTGACTGTCGACACTTCTCTTAAAATAACCATAGCCAAATGGCTCACGCCAAATGGTATTTCAATAGAAGGTAACGGTCTCACTCCCGATGTTGAAGTGGAAATAAAAAAAGAGGACATAGAATCCGGACGCGATCCTCAAATGGAGAAGGCTATAGAAATGGTAAACAATTGGGCTAAGTACAAAAACCAATAAAAAATCTCTATTTTATATAACGCAATCGTTTACATTGTTATTTTGGCATAAACATGTCATAATTTATTTTTTAATTATTTATGCGAAAAGTTAAATTTACGACAATACTCGGCTATTTTTGGCCGCATGTAAAGAAATACAAAAAGTCATTTTATTTGACGTTTCTTATTTATGGCGCGGCCGCCGTAATATCCTCTTTGATAATACCTCTTATTTACCGAGAAATTATAAGCATAATTTCAAACGCGACCGACAAAGAGTTGATATTAAATCAAATGACCGGTCTATTAATAAAATTGGTCGTTGCGATTATCGCGTACAATATTATTTTTAAGGTTGGTTTTTTCCTCTTAATATTCAATCAAAGCAATATTTTAAGAGAATTGGCAAATTATACTTTTTCAAAATTAAATAATCACTCTTATCGTTTTTTCTCCAATAACTTTTCTGGAAGTTTGGTGGCTAAAGGAAGAAGGTTTACACGAGCGTTTGAGGTGATTCACGACATAATTATTTTTGATATCGCGATGGGTCTGATAAAGCTTGTTGGAATTTTTATTATATTAACATGGATAGAGCCGATTTTAGGAGGATTGTTTTTTATATGGACAATTATTTATATAGCTCTTACTGTTTATTTAGCCAGAAAAAAAGTTAAATATGATCTTGCGGAAGCTGAAGCCGACTCTGTCGTAACAGGTAAACTTGCGGACGCCATAGCAAATATTTTAAATATAAAGATTTTTTCGGCAAAAGAAAGAGAATATAAAAATTTTTCATACTCAACTTGCGAAGAGGAAATCAAGAGAAGAAAGGCGGGCTATTTCGGAGGATGGGTAGACACTGTAAAGGGTTTCTTGCTCGCGACGCTGGAGATTGTTGGCATGTATGTTGTTATTAAATTATGGTTTGATGGAATTGTTTCAACCGGTACCGTTGTATTGGTGCAGATATACATAAGTATTATATTCGGCGCCGTATGGAATGTCGGTAAGGCCGTAACAAGATTATCCAAGTCTTTTTCCGACGCCGCTGAAATGGTGGAAATTTTTGAAACTGCGCCGGACATATCGGATCCAACGGAGCCGGAAAAATGCAAAATAAAAGAAGGGCATATTAAATTTGATAACGTATCATTTGAGTACTACGACGGAGCTCCTGTTTTTAGCAATTTCTCATTGGAAATAAAGCCGGGAGAAAAGGTTGGTTTGGTTGGTCATTCAGGCGCCGGCAAAACCACTATTACGAAATTGCTTCTCCGTTTTGCCGACATCCAAAGTGGTAATATCTTTATAGACGGTCAAAACATAGCTAAGATCACGCAAGATGATCTGCGAAACAATATCGCTTACGTGCCGCAGGAATCAATCCTTTTCCATCGTTCACTTAGAGAAAACATCGGCTACGGCAATCCGGAGGCAAGCGTGGAAGAGATAATAGAGGCGGCTAAGAAGGCTCATGCGCATGAGTTTATAAGTTGCCTGCCAAAAGGCTATGACACGCTGGTGGGCGAAAGGGGAGTCAAGCTCTCCGGCGGCGAACGTCAGAGAGTAGCCATAGCCAGGGCAATGCTTAAGAAAGCGCCTATATTGCTTTTGGATGAGGCCACAAGTTCACTTGATACCATCAGCGAAAAATATATCAGGGAAGCCTTTGAGGAGCTTATGAAAGGCAGAACTACGATAGTAATAGCTCACCGCCTTAGCACTATCCAAAAGATGGATAGAATTATAGTGTTGGAAGATGGTGATATCGCAGAACAAGGTTCGCACAAAGAGCTTCTCGCCGGCGGCCGGGTTTATAAAAATCTATGGAGTCATCAAGTGGAAGGTTTTATGGAGTAGGGGTTGCCGCAAATTGACATTGCATATCTCAAAGCCTTGTGCTAAGATACTAAATAATATGAAAGTTATATTATTACAAGATGTGCCGAATGTCGGCCATAAATACAGCATAAAAGAAGTTAAGAGCGGTTACGCCAGAAACTTTCTTTTGCCTCAAAAATTGGCCCAATTGGCGACAGAAAGCGCCATCAAAGGCATAGAGGCCGCGAAGCTTAAAGCGGAGCAAGAAAGAGCCATCCACGAAGATCTTCTGGCAAAAAATTTAGAAAGCCTTGTCAATCTTAGGGTTGTAATGGAAGAGAAAGCAAACGAAAAAGGTCATTTATTTTCCATCGTGCATGAAGACGAAGTCGCCAAAATTTTGAAAGAAAAGCACCACATAGAAATTCCGGCCAAGTTCATAGAAATGGACAAGCATATAAAAGAAGTGGGGGAGCACAAAGTAAAAGTTAAAGATAAAGAATTTATACTTGAAATTAAAGCTCTCTAAATAAAAAAACATCCGCCACGCGCGGATGTTTTTTTATTGTTTTTGTTTTATGAAACGCTTACTATCTTATGCTTCTTAATAGCGCCATCGTATCTTGTCTTTCTTTTATCGCCGAATTTTACAACACCGTCTTTTGAAGCGAAGATAGTGTCATCTTTGCCAAGCCTTACGTTTTTGCCGGGAAGAATCTTCGTGCCTCTTTGGCGAACAATAATAGAGCCTCTTTTCGCCACTTGACCATCATGAATCTTAACACCTAAATATTTTGGCTTGGAATCTCTTAAATTTTTTGCCGAACCGCCGGCTTTAGTTTTTGCCATGTTTTAATCTAAAATCTTAGAATATATATGTTATAATATTGCTATGATAGCAAAAATAAAAGATTTTGGCAAGCAAATAATAACAAAAACAAGAGGAGCTGAAAAAGACTTATTTTTAGCCATAATTATAATATTAGTGGCAGTCTCCAGTTTCGGTCTGGGTAGGTTGTCAAAACTAAGAGAGGGAAGAGAGCCTATCATGATAAAAAACGCTTCCGACGGACTTTTAGGCGCTAAGAACGGAGATATAAGCGGCATGATTAGTGCCGATAACAAAACCGCCTCGGCAATGAACGCCACAGATAAACTTTTTATGGCTTCCAAAAGTGGCGCTAAATACTATTATCCATGGTGTGGCAACAATATAAAAGAAGAGAATAAAGTTTGGTTTACCAGCGCGGAAGAAGCCAGAAAAGCCGGCTACGAACCGGCTAAAAACTGCAAGGGCTTGGAATAGAAAAAATTATTCTTCGTCGTCTTCAGCGGCATTCTTACTTTTAGAAGCGGTAAGAATGGTAGTTGTTTTTTTAACGCCGATTTTTTCTATTTTTTCTCTCATAGTGTCGGAAAGAGAGGGGAGAAGTTTGATAAGTTTTTTCTCGCTCGGCTCAAGCACTTCTTGCCATCTTTCGCTGCCTTCCATAAGGTTTTTTATTTCATCCATGTCGTAGGTAAGCTTTTCGCTTATTCTCTTGGTAAGACAACCTTCTTTGCCGAAGACTCTTTCCACTTTTTGTTCAGCCATAAAAGCGTAAATTATATTTTTCAATTCATTAAGTCTTTTTGTTTTCTGACTGCTCTCGTCTTTTATTCGGAAGTATTCGCCGATGGCCGCTTCAAGTTCGTCTTCGTTTTTAATTTTATCGCGCTCGTATTCTTTAGCGTACATATGTCTCCACATCGGGCAGATCTTCCTGTAGCCGCACCAATCGCATAAAACCGTGGGGGTGGGAGGGAAGTCTTCTCCTTCTTTCTTTCTTTTTTCAATCTCCCTGACTGTTTCCAAGATAAGATTTTTGGTATCTTCAAGCTGCTTGATGTTTCTTGATGTGCTGATTTTTTCTCTGTGTTTTAGAAAATACAAAGAAAGCTTTACTTTGGATGGGTCTATGTGCGGCCACTTCTTAGCAAGGCCGAGGTGATACACGGAGAGTTGCAAATTCTCATCCAGATCCTTTTGACTCGGCATTTTTTTGGATGTCTTATAATCTATAATTTCGTATGTATCTTGATCGGTTTTATCTATGCGGTCTATGAAGCCGGTCAGAATGTGCTTCTCGCCGGTTCTTTTATCCTCAATTTCGGTCTCAAATCTCGTTTCAAGTTCAACCGCGTTAAAATTCCATGGAGGATTTTGCTTATAGAATCTATCCAGCAGGCTCATACCCAATTTAACGTAAGCTTGCTCATCTTCCGGTCTGGCAAACTCCACGGTTGCTTTTCTCGCATCCCAAGAATCTCTAAAGGCGTCCAGCGTTTGATCCAAGGAAGGGTAGAGCGGGCTTTTCTGAAACATAAATTTAAGAGCGGAGTGAACAGCCGAACCGAAAACAGCCTCCACATTTTTGGGAGTTTTTATTCTATCTATTTCTTGATACTTATATTTAAGCGGACAGGTTTTGAAAGTTTCCAAAGCCGAATAAGATGTTCTCATGGTTAAATAATACAGCATCGGCGGCATCTTGCAAAATTCAGAAAAAAATTGCAGCAGCAGAGCAGGGCAGTAATTTATAGCTCTGCTTTTTTAAAATATACTATGTCGCACAATATACCTTTTGCGACATAGTATGGTAATAAATTACCATACTATGTCGCAAAAGGTGGCGCGATTATGCGAACATGATAGCTCTATTTTTAACCAAACAGACCTCTGAGCCAGCTAAACGCGTCTCCCAGCAAACCAATGACGTATCCTACGTTATTTTTAAATAAATCGCTTTCAAAAACGCTTTTTATATTTATATTGAAATAATTAAGTGTGATAAAAATAATGACTATCAATATGACAAGTTTTATAAGTTTAAACATAAATTAAATTTTATCATTTTTTGCCAATAAGGCAATTTTAAAAATAACTCATCGGATTCAAATATCCTGAATACGCCGCGACCGGAATGGTTAATGTCGCGCCGCTATTGCATGTATATTCTTTGAATTGCACCGCCTTGGACGCGTAAACGGTAAAATGAAGATGCGGACCAGTGGAGTAGCCGGTACTGCCGCTGTATCCAATCACTTGTCCCATTGTAACTTTCTGCCCGACTTTTATCCGGTCCGGCACCAATGAGAGATGGGCGTAAAGCGTTGTGAGCCCGTTTGGGTGGCGGATGAGCACCCATTTGCCGTACTGACACATATACGCAACCTTGGAATTAATAGCGATAACTTCTCCTTCAAGAGCCGCTTTAATCTCTGTTCCCTCACTTGCCCGAAAATCAACCCCGTTGTGTCCCTTTCCATTATACGCTCCGTTTTTGGCAAATTCAGTATTGCCGAAATATTGCGTGATATAAACATTATCAAGCGGCCATCGCAATACTCCTTTCTTCGCGGATGGAATACTGTCCGGATCAAGCTCAAACTGTAGCTGTGATTCCAATTTTCGCAGATCCGCTTCAAACTGCTCTCTGGCTGCCTTTTGCTCCGCGAGCCGTTTTTGATATTCCGCCTCTTTGTTTTTTGTTTCAGTCAAAAGCTTGTTTTTGTTGGATTTATTTACTTCCACTAAATATTTCTGATCTACGTATTTAGATTGAAGATTGCCAAGATCTTTTCTATAATTTTCTTTGTCTTTTTTTTCCATTTCCATGGCGGATTTTATCACTTTAAGTTCATTTAAATTTTCCTGTATGCCGTTTCTCAAACTATTCACTCTCTCAACATTACTGAAAAAATCGGAAAAATTTTCTTCCGACAAAGCAATCTCAATCAAGCTTGCGGATTCTATATCATTTATTTCTCTTAAAATTTTTGCCAATATGAATCTTTTATCTTCTATGTCTTCTTCTTTTTCGCCAATCGCGATTCCAAGCTTTTCTATGTTGAGTTCAGCGGCATTTATTTTGTTTTGAGTAAGATTTATATCCGCGGCGAGCTTCTTTTTTTCCGCTTCAAGTATCTTTATGTGATTATTGAGAGTGTTGGCTTCTTTACCCGTGTTTTCCACTTCTTGTTCATATTTTTTTATTTCTTTCTCTATCTCCGCTATCTGCAAGTTTCTGTCTTTAATCTGATCTTTAAGTTCATCCACGCGAGAAGCGCGCGTATTGGAAATTGGCAAAAAATAACTAGCGGCTAGAAATAAAAATAAAAAAAATGGCAATAATATTTTTTTATATTTTTTTAATGGCATTGTTTATTCTACTCATGGTTTCTTCTTTGCCCAATATGCCGGCCACCAAAAACGGATCCGGTGACTTCTCAAGGCCGGTAAGAGACACCCTTAGCGGCCACAAAACATTACCTCTCCCCTGTTCCTCCGCGTAATTCCAAATTGTATCCTTAATATTACGCGACGTGAAGGTTTCGCTATTCAAAGAATTTAAAGATGCGACAATTTTTTCCAAATGAGTTTTGCTTTCATCCAAATTTTTTGCTTTTTTCCAAAGAAGAAGATTTTTATCATAATCGGGCGTTTCAAAAAAGTATCCTATCCCCTCCTTTATGTCGGAAAGTTTAGTAATCCTCTCTTTCTCAAGTTCAACTATTTTATGCCAGTAATCTTTTTTTTGCTCCGCGACTTCAGCCCATTTTTCCGGCAAGTATTTTATAAGCATTTCTCCAAGCTCAGCTGTTGCCTTTTTTCTTATATACTCCTTGTTATACCAATCAAGCCTTTCCGTGTTAAATATAGCGCCACCTTTCTGCACCTTCTCTAAAGAAAAACTCTCCACAAGTTCATTTAAACTCATTATCTCTCTGTTGTCTCCAGGATTCCAACCTATAAAGGCGACGAAGTTTACTATAGCTTCCAGCAAATACCCCTGCTCCTTATAATCCGTCACTGAAACAGCTCCGTATCTCTTAGACAGCTTGCTTTTATCCGGCGCCAAGATAAGTGGCAAATGAGCGTATTGAGGCAAGGCGAAGCCAAGCGCTTCGTAGAGCAACACGTGGCGTGGCGTGTTTGAGATATGGTCCTCACCTCTTATGACGTGCGTTACGCCCATTTCGTTATCGTCTACTACTACAGCGAAATGATAAAGGGGTATGTCAAGATCTTTGGCTATCACAAAATCGCCAACATCGGCAGTATCAAATTCTATGTCTCCTCTTATAATATCTTTGAAAGAAACTTTTTTGTTTGGATTTCTAAATCTAACGGCGTTGCCATCCAAGTAAGCTTTGTTTTCGCTCAAAAGTTGTTGTAAATACTTTTTATATATCTCGCCTCTCTCGCTCTGACGGTAAAACTCATCCCACTCAAGCCCCAACCATTTAAGTCCGTTTAAAATATCATCTTCGTATTCTTTTTTAGATCTTTCTTTATCTGTGTCTTCCACACGCAAAATAAACTTGCCGCCATGTTTTCTGGCGTAAAGAAAATTGAATAGAGCCGTTCTGGCCGTGCCAATATGAAAGAGACCTGTAGGAGACGGGGCTATTCTGGTGATGACTTTATTGCTCATAACTCCTCTATTTTAGCATAAAGTTATAAAATTTTCTTTACTGTGACGTAAATTATCTCAGTATTCAGTGCAAATATCTTGAGCATCACTCTCGCATTTAGAACACCTTTTTGTAATTTTTACATAATTTTCAATCACGTTGTAATCATAATATGATTTTGAGTGGCATCCAGCATCGCCATCATAACCGAATAGTTCTATTGTCTGTCCGGACACATTCCCAAAGTCGGCAGGAGGGTTAAACCAGCTATACATGTCTTTTGCCTGTTGTGGCGCATTTTTTAAAAAATTATCATGAGTTTTCATATACCAGGGAGTATCTTTGCCACCATCAACATCTTCTCTTTTTGCTATTTCAATTATATTATTTTCAATGTCGTATCTTACTACCTTAAAGCCGGCTCCACCATAATCTCCAGCAATAGTAGCGATTATATAACCATTATCTGATTCGCAGATTTTTTTTATATTTTTTTCGCTAT
This sequence comes from Parcubacteria group bacterium GW2011_GWA2_40_143, assembly GCA_000996035.1. Classification (GTDB taxonomy): domain Bacteria; phylum Patescibacteriota; class Minisyncoccia; order UBA9983; family UBA9983; genus UBA9983. Next base: position 14,344 of record LBYH01000006.1, read on the forward strand.
TTCCCCCCCCCCAGATCAATTATCTCCTCAACTGAATTAAATCTGCTTTGATTTTTTGAATAAATTTTTTCCGCGTCATAAAGTATATAATAATTTAATTTTTCTATTTCAGAAACAAAATTATTATACCAACCACTTTCTTTATATTTTTCTATATTTCCGCATTCACTAAAGATACTGTTTTCAATATCTTTAAAATAGTTGTTATTAGTATCTAAAGATATTGTTTTTGTAGGCTCAAACGATGGCGTTCTAAATTGCCACCACCAAACCATAACGCCAATCGCCATGATTATTGCAACAACAAACCAAACCTTTTTTATCTTTCTATTCATAACTCCTCTATTTTAGCATACCAGTGAAGCAATCGTAAACCACCTTACATCTCCTCCACAAAAACAGGACTTTCATTAAGAGTTATGGTTAATTTATTATCAGTAACTTGCCTTGTTTCAGTTTTAAACGCCGTGGCGTAATCTTTCACTTCTTTGCCCGAACCATAATTCGGCACCGATTCGGTTATTTTCACTGATGATGAATTGACGCCGGAAATCACAACTTGTTTCTCACCATTGTTGTCATTCCACGCCACCCAGATTGGCTTGCCGTCTTTTGTAAATTTATAGACATAAACTCCGTCTTTTTCTTGAATTGCTTCTATGTTGTCCCAATCGCTTCCTTCCAAAATTTCCACCATTTTTTTGTAGGTGTAATAGGAAAGTTTTTTCACGCCTTTTCCTTTGTCGTAACCAATATTTGAACCACATTGATATTTATTGTTGACATAATCACATCCGTCATACACCAGTCCAGTGTAATCGAAAATGCTACCACTCCTCTGAAAACCTTCAACAATATTCCATGCCCAAAAAACTTTTTCAATACCGTAAGAGATGGCGGAAACATATGCTTTAATTACCCCATCGGCTTGTTGTTTTTCTGTTTGATATGGAAGATCGGGCTTCCCACCTAATGCAACTGGATCTCCTGAATAGGTACCGGTCTCTGTGATCCAAAACCTCAATTTACTTATATCAAAACCAGAAGACTGCAAACTTGTTTTTATGTAGTCAAAGTCTTTTTTAGGATTATACCAATCAAGCTGCCCAAAATGATGAAAGTCAATGATGTCTATATATTTTCCGTTTAATTCTTTAAATACTTTCGGATAAAGTTCTTTGTTTGAATCTCCGGCAATAAGAACAGCCGCTGAGCCATCCGCAGCCTTTACCCCTTTGTATGTCTTTTCTTGAACCAAAGCGAACTGCGAAGCATAATTGGTTTTATCCTCTTCGGACGCATCATACACTTGATTACAAACTTGCCAATATTTTATTGGATTATTTTTAAAAACTTGTATTACTTCTGAGGTTGGATATTGGCGATCTCCGTTTTTATAACAATCAGGGGACGACAAGACGCAACCAAGATCGTTATCACCGTCATAGCGCTCAACTGTTTTTTCTACAAAATTTTGATAGATTGCCGATTCTTCGGAATCTTTAAAATCTCCACCCCTACCAAAAGGACAGACGTTTAAAACAAGTTTTGTGTCTTTTGGGGCATTTAACCATTCGTTATCATAATTTATTTTCCCACCGGAGTTAGAAACATTTGGCTTGGCAGGCGTTGTAGCCTCTGTAAATTTATAACTACCATCGCGGTTTACATCAACCCAACCCCATCTCAAATACAACCCTTCCCTGCTCCATTTCGCGCCAAGATCTTTAATGTAAGAATAATTTTCAGCGTTGCCGGGATGAAATCCGAAGGGGGATTTTTCCGATGATGATTTTGGCGACGCGCTTGACGGTCTAGATGACGATATGCTTGACGATATACTTGACGAAGACGATGATACTGTTGAACTTACGCAATCCCGCGGACACAAATTCGGATTGGCTTTCTCTTTTATGTCGCACACTCCATCTCCGCATTTACCTTGCGATAATTCCTGCGGTGATTTTGAATAATACAAAACCCCCCCAACAATACCACCGAGCACAATTGTACCAGCGAGGATGGAGAGGACTATTTGGATGGGCGCGAAACCTTTTTGATTGTTGTGTTTGTTCATAGGGTAAGTATAAAACAAAAAGCTGTCGGGCGACAGCTTTTTGTTTTTATTTTAATAACTGATCTCTAAATATTTAAGAGAGTTTGTCGCTTGCAGGGCTATACTCTTGCTTGCCGACACGGATGAGGTTTTGCCGTCTATGTCGGTAAGAGTGACGGATTTCGGGGTTTTACTTAAGTTCAGTGTGTAATTGATTGTTTTGTTGTCAAAAGCCAGAGATTGCCCCGATTTGTACTCAAACGGTTTAAAGAATATGTAGAGTTCTTTGTCGGCGCCGGAGGTGAATTTTTCAACCCAAATATCATCCTTCCCGAAATCTCCGCTTATTTTTGAATTATAATTATAAACATTAAGCTTCGACCACAGTAACCCTACGGCTTGAATAGTCTTCGTCAGTGAGCCATCCGGGTTCAATGCTCCATACGCAAACTCTCCTAGCGATTTTCGTTCAGCTACTTTAAAAATCATAGCCCCCGCAAGCGCAGATTTCCCATTATAAGTAAGCGTTTTTTTCAACAAGAGTTCTTGTGTGGCATATGTAGCCGCAAGTTTATCATTATCGCTAGTAATCGTTTCTCCTGGTTTTATTATCATTGAATGTTCGAGGTCAATCACCGGACGATCAGTCCACCCATTCGCAACTAACGCTTTCTTTATTTCCAGAGCGCCATACACATTCGAATATTTATTCGATGTCGGTTTCATTGTCGGCGAGAAGACCACGACTTCTTTTTTCTGCATATTCACTGATGCTGATGCATATCCATGAAACGCCCAGAAATCGAATTTTGCGCCGTTGTTTTTATCTAAGAAATATTCAATTTCATCAATCATATTTTCCGTGTTTATCGGATCATCCCAATACTCAAAACCGGGAGTACCGATAAGAATATCAGGGAATTCGCCTTTTATCTTATCGTATACTTTATTCTGCGCTTCCAGTAAGAGTGTTTTGTTTATGTTTGGAACATTCATCAACTCAAGGTATTTTATATTTGCCTTTTTGTGGTATGTCTTCACAAACCAATAAACAAAATCTACATAACTATCTACATTGTCGGAATTTTTTATAGAAGAATTTCTATCATCTGAGCTATAAGAAAGCATCGGGACCATACTCCAGCTATTTTGAGAATAATAGTCAACGGTATCATCAAGGTTAAAATTTTGTTTTGGGTTGCTCAGCCTTGGGTTCGCACAACTGGCGCTGAAAGTCTTTAGATCCGCTGAACAAGAGTCTGCAAAAATTCTAAATTTGACATATTTTGTCTGAAGCGTGTTTTTTATAGCATTTGTTGTGGCACTTGATTCGCCAGTCGCTTCCGTCCCCCACAAAAACCCGTCGGCATCAAGGGAGTTGTCGCCTTTTGTTGTTTGACTGACCGGCCTTGTCTGAGTTGTTACTTGTTGCTGAGCCGGTTGCTGAGATTGCGTGGGTTTTTCTTCGGTCTGCCTTGGTTCTTCTGCTGTTCCACCACCAGTATCCGTTTTCTGCTCTTGTGAAATTTTACAATCTCCACAAACACCTCTTGCCTTTTCAACATCTTGACAGATTCCGTCGCCACATTTGCCTTGCTGTTGCTGTTGGGTATTTTGCTCCGTCAATTTTTGTGGAGATTTTGAATAATACAAAACCCCGCCGACAATCCCGCCAAGGACGATTGTGCCGGCGAAGATGGAGAGGATTATTTGAATTGGGGTGAAACCCGATTGAGAAAAATATTTTTTCATATGTTTTTTTTAATTAACTACCCTGCGGCAGAGACCGCAGGGAAACGAGTTATTTCAAAAGTTTTTTAACAGTATTATTTGCCAAAAGAGATTTCATTTGCGATATTGCTATTTCATTTAATTTCAGCATTCGTTCTTTTTGCGATAAACCTATTTTTATAAATTCAGAATTAAGAGTTTCTAAATTAGCCAAACAAATAAGCTGATACACATCAGAATAATCTCGCATATTACCGGTCTTGGTTTTATTTTTGCTTTTCCATTCAAGAGCGGTTAAGCCAAACAGTGCTTTATTCAAAATATCCGCTTCATTTGCATATATCGCAGTGGCATCTTTTTGTGAAAGCTTTTGTGGAAGTATGATATTTTCTTTTATTGAATCTGTATGTATTCTGTAGTTTATTTTTGTGAGCGCGCGTTTTGCATCCCAACCTAGTATAAGTCTTTCATTTTCTTCAATTTTGAGTCTTTGGAATTCCTTTATTAAGTATAATTTAAACTCCGGAGATATCCAAGTAGCAAATTCAAACGCAATGTCCTTGTGGGCAAAAGTCCCACCTCCATATCGTCCTGCCTTAGAGATTAACCCTACGGCTCCTGTAGTATTGATCCACTTATGCGGAGATAACACAAAGCTATTAGAACCAGCCTTACTTTTAAACCCATCGAATTCTATGGGGTTAAAATGTGGATTATTTATCTGCTCCCAAATACCCAAAAACTCAATAGTTGAGTAATTTCGCATCCAGTTTTGGATGACATAGTCGGTTCTTTCCGGATCTTTGTATTTGGCTATATCTGTCAATGAAATATAATCACTTTCATTTTGCTGAAATGTATATATTTGCAGACCTTGTGTATTTATCTTTCTCATATTTTTATATTATCATAATTCCCCCTTAAACGCCTTATTCAAAACAAAATATCCGCCTATGTCTACTCCAATGATTATAACTACAATTATTGAAATAATTAGTTTGTTCATATTATTTTTCCTCCACAAACACCGGCGCATCTTTCAGAGTTATCGTCACCTTCCCTCCGCTCACCGTCTTTGTTTCAGTGTTGAATGCCGCACTGTAATCCGTCACCTCTTTACCTGACTCATATTTTGGTATCGCTTCGGTAACCTTCACTTGGCTTGAGGTTATGCCAGAAATCGTCACTTGCTTGCTCCCATCGTTGTCATTCCACGCCACCCATATCGACTTGTTGTTTTTGGTGAATTTGTAAATATATATGCCGTCTTTTTCTTGGATTGTTTGAATATTATTCCAATCTGAGCCGTCCAAGACTTCCACCATTTTTTTGTAGGTGTAGTAGGCGAGTTTTTTGTGGGATTTACCATCGTCATTCCTAGAGTTATTAACAAGACCAGTGCTACAGAAGTAGCAATTACCGCTACTGTTTTTATCATAATGAGACCATTCCACCATTGTGGTCCAAAACATTTTTTTGATCCCCACAGATAACCCATAAATATACTTTTTAATCAGTCCGCCTGCTTGCGTCTTTTCGCTTTGATACAAAAGTTTCATTCCTGGCAGTCTTGAGTTCTCGTCGGGGTCTCCATCATAAGTGCCAAATTCGGTACTCCAGACTGATTTTTTTTCAATCCCATTCTGTTTAAAAATATTATTGTAATCAGAAACAATTTTGCCCATGTTTATATAGTTTGCTGCGTCTCCTTGAATATGAATGTCCAAAACATCAAAATATGGACCAACTCCATTTTTCAAAGCGGTATCTAGAAATTTCAGTCCGGCGGAAGACGAGCTTTCTCCTGCTGGAGACACTCCGGCAAGGTTCATTACAACGAGGGCATCTGGCGCTTCGGATTTAATTGCCTTTGAGGTGGCGATAAAATACTCGGCATATTTTTCCGGAGTATCTTTCCATCCTGTTTCTGCCTCGTTTATGACAAGCCATGCTTTCACATTATTTTTATACTTCTTGGCACTCGCCTTCACTTCGCTCTTATGTTTTTCCATATCCTTCGGATAAACAGGGAAGGCTATGTCGGAAGATATAGAAATATTATTTTTGGTTAGAAGATTGTTGATGTCGTATTTTTCCAACTCTGGTAGCACCAATCTGACTTCTTTTGCTCCAGCGTCTAAAAGAAGATCCTTCGCTTCTTGGTCACTGATGTATCCTTTGTCTTCTGTTCTGGACATAAAAGGAGCCTGAATCGCAAAAGGCGAGTCTGCGGAAACTGAGGTTGTATCTTTCGGCGTTGAAGATGTAGTGCTTGGAGGGATTGTTCCGTCTTTTTGAATTTGACAATCTTTTGGGCATAAATTTGGATTTGCTTTTTCTGCCGGTCCGCATATCCCATCCCCGCATTTGCCTCCTCCGTCAAGAGACGGTAAAATATCTTTCTTGCCGGGCTTTATTATTACAAGCGCCGCGCCGATGATGCCGATTATTATTACGATGGTGAAAAGTTTTTTCATTTTACTTATGATTTATAGCTACTTTTATAATTTCTCGCGCGATAGTCTCAGCCGCGAGAGGCTTGGCAAATTTGGCAGCGGCTTCAGACATCTTCTCTCTTTCTTTGTAATTATTCAAAAGTCTCTCTATTTCAGATTTGAGAATATGCGGCGCGAGATTGCGTTGCTCTATCACCACAGCCGCGCCACCTCTGGCGTAAGCGTAAGCGTTCTCCCTCTGATGATCTTGAGCGGAGCCATCCAGTGGCACCATAATGCTTGGCAAGCCGGAAGCCGCTATCTCAAAAATGGAAGATGAGCCTGCCCTTGATATTACCAAATCAGCAGCTCCGTAAGCCATTCTCATGGCATCTAAATTTAACGTTCCGAACAAACGATATCTGGATTGATAATCAGAATCAGCCAATACTATATCCGTTCTGGCTTTTGTATCGCTTAAATTATTTGGTCCGCATTGATGAATTATTTGAAAATTCTGCACAAGCTCAGGAAGAATATCCAAAACTGTCTCATTTATCGCCATAGCGCCTTGCGAACCGCCTATTATAAAAACAGTCGGCACTGAAGCCTCAAGCATTAAGAATTCCCTTGCTCCCACTTTTTCTCTTATAAAAAACTCTTTTCTTATCGGATTGCCGGTTACGGCCAAAAGCGATTGATCTTTAAAATATTTTACCGAGTCCGGAAAAGAGATGGCAATTCTTTTGGCGAATCTGCTTGCCCACTTGTTGGCCTTACCCGGCACTGTATCCGACTCATGAATTACCACCGGTATTCCTAAAAATCTGGCCGCGAAAAGCGCGGGCAAGCTCTCGTGCCCACCCTTGCTGAATACCACGTCCGGAAAATCAAAATATATGGAAATAATCGCCTTCAATATGCCCGGTATTATCTTTAGTAAATCAATAATATTAAGAAGAGAAAAATATCTTCTCAGTTTGCCTGAGTAAACTTTTTTAAACTTTATGCCATTTTTAAGAAGCAGATCTTTGTCGTAAGGATCTTCAGCCATAAAAACCATTTCCATCTTGGCGATTTTTTCTTTATCGGCAGAACTATTCAAAGCTTCCGCCACCGCCATAAGGGGATAAAAATGACCTCCCGTGCCTCCTCCTGTTAATAAAATTTTCATGATCTGTTATTTTTTACTATACTTTGAAATATTTAATAATATGCCGGCTTCCACCAGCGCCACTATAAGCGCCGACCCGCCCTTACTCACGAAAGTAAGCGGCATGCCGGTAAGCGGCGCGATACCAATCATGGCGGCAATATTTATAAAAGCCTGCGCCACTATCAGTATAACAAGTCCGACCCCGAGCAGTCTACCGAAGTCGTCCGGCGCCCTAATGGAAACGGAAAAACCTTTATACAAGAAAAAAAGAAACAAGCTTATAATAAACAGGCTGCCGAAAAAACCAAACTCTTCCGCGTAAACGGCGAAAATAGAATCTCCTATCGGCTCCGGCAAGTATTTAAATTTTTGCACGCTCATGCCGAACCCTTTGCCAAACAAACCGCCCGAACCAATAGCAATAAGAGATTGTTTCAGCTGATAGCCGGCGCCTTGTTCATCATAAGAAGGATTCAGAAAAACCTTCACCCTCTCCATGCGATAAGGCTTCATGTAAATCATAAGAGAAAACACCATCAGCATAGCCAGAAGCATAAGCAGAAGATGTTTTAATTTTCCTCCACCGACAAAAAACATACTCACTCCGGTCACGACAAGCAAACCCATAGTGCCCATATCAGGTTCAAGCATGATAAGCAGTCCGGCCATGGCGGTGATACCAATAAACGGCAAAAAACCGGTATAAAAGTTTTTTATACCGGTGTGCTTGGAGGCCATCCACGCGGCAAGATACACCACAAAGCTGAATTTGAGCACTTCGGTGGGTTGGAAAAATAACGGGCCCATCTTAACCCACCTCCTTGCGCCGCCATGACTGAAACCGATACCGGGTATAAAAACAAGGACGGTTAAGACAAGACCAAAAATAAAAATCGGCAAAGCGTAAGCTGCCAACTTTTTATAATGCACTTTGGAAATAAAGAAAAAAAACAGCGCCATCCCAATAGCAGCAAATATGGATTGTTGCGCGATTATTCCGTGAAAGCTTGACCCATCTCCTTTTGCCAAAAGACCCATGGAGGAAGATAGCAAAATAAAAAGACCGGACATAACCGCGAAGCATACTATCCAAAACAATACTTTATCTACTCCTCTTTTTTTGCTCATAACCTTCTTCTTAAAACTTTGCCCGATAAAACTCCGGATGGTTTACTGTCGGATACCGCCACTTTCCCGTTTATAAACACATGCTCCACACCGATAGAGTATTTGCAAGGATCTTCGTAGCTGGACATACTGGCAATGGTATTTGGATCAAACACCACCAAATCGGCTTTGTATCCTTTTTTTACCAAACCACGGTCTGTCAGCCCCATAATCTTGGCCGGCAAGCCCGTCATTTTATATATCGCATCTTCCCAGTTTAAAATCTTTATACCTCTCACGAAAATATCAAAAAATTTAGGAAACGCGCCGAATGATCTGGGGTGTGGTAAATCGTTTTTGTTTTCATTTTTAACGCTATAACCAACACCGTCAGATGAAATCGCTGAGAATTTTTCCATAGTTATCTCTGCAATATTTTTTTCTGAAATAACATCATTGAAAATAGAAACCCTCATGTCGTTTGCTTTAAGCACGTCTAAGATTATTTCTTCTCCGCTCTTTCCGGCTTCTTCGGCCAGCTGTTTTAAATTTTTTCCCACGATACCGTATTCTTTATCCGCCGTAGCTATAATAATTTTATCGTAATGCAAAGTAATTTGTTTTAAATATTCCTTCACATCCTCCAATCTGGAATCCCCTTTCTTGGTTGAAAAAATATCTTTTAGTTCTTCAGCGGAAAATTTTCTTATCCATGATGGCAAGAGGTCAAATAAACTTGAACCGGTCCTTGTGTAAGGGAAAAAATCGCAAGTTATGGAAAGTCCTTCTTCGTTCGCTCTTCTTATCATATCTAAGGCCGGCTTTAGATATGTCCACGCGCCCCTTCCTATGGCTCTTAAATGTGAAATATGCATTCTGGCTCCGGTCTTTCTTGCTATGTTTAAAAGGTCAGAAATGGCCGGCAACACATCTTTACCTTCATTTTCCAAATGAATTTTAGAAACGACTTTCGCTTTGCTTAAAAAATTAAATAGCCCAATGATCTCATCCTTATTTAATTTTTTTTGCAGAGAAACACCGAAATTGAAGGAAACCCCGATTGCGCCATCTTTAAGAGAGGATTCCATTAAAAATTTAATCTTTTTAGAAAAATCATCATCACTTTTAAATGAAGAGATTATGGTGTCTAAGCCGGCGAAAGAACCGAAATTCAAACCCAAAGCCCGCCTTTCAAGAACGTCTAAAAACTCACCCATTGTCTGCCAACTTATATTAACTTGAGACATATCCACCCATCGGCCAATTTCTTTTTTGGAAAAGCTGCCGGTAAAAGGCGCCAAAGATAGGCCGCAGCTGCCGCCTATCGCGGTGGTAACGCCTTGAGTTATCATGCTTTCTTGATTCGGTTGAGAAAAAAGAGACCAATGCGTGTCGGAATGATTGGTCATATCAACAAAGCCGGGAGACACGTATTTGCCGGAAGCGTCTATTACCGTATCTGCCGTCTCCTTTTGCAAATCACCCAAGCGTTTTATCTCATCATCTTTTACACCTATATCAATTCTTTCCGGCTTTTTACCAGTACCGTCAAAGACAGTTCCGTTTTTAATTATCACAGAATATTTAGCCATAAATTATTTTTACATTATACACCCACTCGCGCGATTATGCCAAAAAAATCAGCCCCGGTTTAACCTATTGAAGTGCCCCAAAGAGCCACGATTACGCCAACCATCGCGAAGATTATACTAATGATCCAAAAACGCATCACCACTTTATACGAAGGCCAACCAAGCGCTTCAAAGTGATGATGGATTGGCGCTATTCTGAAAACTTTCCTATGGAAAACTTTTTTTGAAAATATCTGAATGATTACCGAGCCAGAAGCCGCGAAAAGCGGGAAAGCGATAATCGGCAATACGGCCACGGCATCAGTGAGAAAGGCTATCACCGTAAGGGTGGTGGTGAGTCCGATGATTCCCGTCTCGCCCATGTAGAAACGCGCGGGCGGGATATTAAACCACAGAAAGGCCAATATGCCGCCGGCAATAATGCCGCAAAGCGTCGCCAAGTTGATTTGATTCTGAAAAAAGGCAATAGCGCCGTAAGCGGAGAAAATAGCGGCGAAGATGCCGCCGGAAAGACCGTCTATGCCATCTATCACTCCGCCGGAAAAGATAGCGTACATAACCAATACGAAAAACGGTATAAAAAGTATTCCAAAATCAAAATTACCCACAAACGGCACCAATAGATTGCTTACCTCAAGTTTGTAATAAAACCACAAAGCGCCTACCAGCCCGATTATTCCCACAAAAAACAATCTTTTAATCAAACTTATTCCACCGCCGGAGTATTTGCCGCCCCCCAGCACCACAAACAAATCATCAAAGAAGCCGATGAGCGAACCGGCAATAAGCGTAAAAATTGGCAGCCATGTTTGATTCCTGCTTAAAAAATTCAGCTTACTCATAAGATCGCCGGGAAAGGTTTCAGCCAAAAAAGAAAATAAAATAGCGATAATAGCCACGCTTAACCATATAAGCATGCCGCCCATCCGCGGCGTACCCACCTCCTTCTCTTTATGAATCTGATTGAAAACGGTTGCCTCTCCCCCGCTTAAAGCGTTTTTGCGCGGCTGCTTTTTCCATAATTTATATTTATAGAGAAAACTGGTAAGCAGCGGCGTGAGCAAAACTCCTATTAAGAAAGACAAGGCGCTCAAACCAAGAATTTTGAAAATGTCTAAAGCCATAATTTACCAATTCCAATAATAACAGAAAAACCCATTATTCCATAATTTTTTCACATGATTCCATGTTCATAATTTCTTTTATTTTCTCACTCAAATTGTCATATTCCGGAAGATCCTTTAAATTGGAGACGCCAAGATATCGTAATAAGTCCACGCTGGGCTTGTACACAAATTCTCTTATCCCTCCAGGCTCCTTCTCCAATAAACCACGGACAGCTAAATTTCTCAAAATATAAGATGAATTAACGCCGCGAGCGTAATCTATTTCTGGTCTGGTAGCCTTGCCTTTGTAGATTATGATGGCAAGCGTCTCAAGAGCGGCTTTGCTTATATCCGTTTCAAACTCAGCCTTAGTAATTTCTTTTATAAACTCGGCAAATTCCGGCGCCGTGGCAAGCATTACTTTACCGCCGTTTCTCACAAGGCGTATTCCCCTGCCCTCCAAGCTATTCTCAAGCTCATCCAGCGCTACTTTTGTTTCATCTTTACTAGTATCGGTAACAGACGCGAGTTTGCTCACGTTCATCTCCTCTCCCTTTAGAAACAATATGGCTTCTATTTGTTTTGATAAGTTTTTCATCCCGCGCCTTAAACGTTTTCCACGCTTTTAATATTGATACCTTCAAAAAGATTTTCCTGTCTGGCCATCACTATCCCTTGTCTTATCAATTCTAGCACAGCCAGAAAGCTCACTACAATCTCCACTTTTTTTTCTTTTATCTCTTCTGGCGTCATACTTGCCCCTCCACGAATGGAGACTGCAAAGTCATTGAAAGAAAATTCTAAATTTTTCTGTATCTTCATCATAAGCTCTTCCATTTTCTCTTCAAGTTTAATCATCTTTCTCACTTTAACTTGAGGCAGATCTTCTTTCTTCGGTATGGAGTTTAAGAAGTTTTTTAAAGCATCGGCCAAACTTTCCGCGCTCACATTAAGTGGCTCTATAAAGCCCACATCCACCCCTTTAAAAGATTCTCTGGCAAAAAGCGGTGTTCGGCCGAATCGGCTCTTAAGCTCGGTTGCCAGATTTTCTTTTATAAATTTATATATGTTTAGCCGACGCTCCAGCTCATCCATGCTTTCTTCTTCCTCATCGGTAATTTCAAGATTGGGTATAAGCGACTGCGATTTGATAAGCATTAGAGTGGAAGCCACCGCTATAAAAGAAGCTGTCTCTTCCGCGGAAAAGTTCTCCGTCGCTTTTATATGTTCAAGATATTGAGTGGCTATTTGCGCCAAAGAAATTTCGTTTATCTCCAGCTTTTTCTTGCCGATGAGCTCAAGGAGCAAATCAAACGGCCCCTCAAAATTTTCCGTTTTAATTAAATATGACATTTGCGTTAACTATATAATAGCAAAATAAGACAAGGTAACAAACAAAAGACCCATATCGGCAGTTACGCTGATCTGGGTCTAAACTTTTAAATCAAAAAAAATTATAACGATTTTTTATGGTATGCCTCATACAACTGTCCCCACTCAAGTCCGCGCATTTCGCTTTCCACGTCAGTAAACACACTAGATACCCAACCAATGACGGTGTTGAAATATTTTTTTAACTCATCAATGTTTTTGTCTTTGCGATGTTTACTCATATAATCGCCAATATTGCCATGTTACCAAAAATCTGCGGCATGCCATTTTCGTCTTTAATGGCAAATTTGTCGGTGATGAATCGTCCAAGACTGGTGATGCGTTGTTGTCCGTCCAAAACTTCCAGATTATCTTCGCTAACTTTATTAAAATAAATCAAACCTATTGGGTAACCTTTGAGTATTGATTCAATAACAGCCATTTCTCTTTTGCCTCCGTCAGAAGCGTAAATATAATTACGCTGATACTCCGGCTGAATAGTAAGCTTGCCGGACAAACCAAACAGTCCTTTGCCTTCGAGCTCGTTATAAACAAAGCCCTCGCAGATGTCTTTGACTGTGATGTTGGTCATTAAAGTTGTTTTCATGATGTTAAAATTTTTATTAATTTACTTTAATCTTTTTTGATTATATTTTTTTAATTCCTCTCTGACTTTTTTCTCCATTTTCAAATGTGAAATATCGCCGGCGCTTTGCAAAATTTTTTTCTCA
>LBYH01000007.1 GCA_000996035.1 Parcubacteria group bacterium GW2011_GWA2_40_143
AAATCGGGAGCCTCAATAATGTTTTTTCTATTTTTGTTAGAAATAGATTATTTTCTTGGTTTTTTTACTAATTTTATCAAAGGGCTAAATTTTAATTTTTCAGACTCTTTGAATAAAATTTCCGTTCTTGTCCTAATGCTTGTTGTTTCTGTTCTTTTTTATTTTTTCCTATTTTTGTTAGATAAAAAAAATAAAGATGAAAATAATTTAGAATGGCTAAATGATTTTAACGCGGCAATGGCTCTCATTTTTTATGCGGCAGGATTTTTGTTGCTGAGAGGGTATGGGTTGTATGGGTTAAAACATTTAGAAATCGGACTGGAAGATTATTGGGATTTTATTTATTACGGTTTAATCTGGTTTCTGCCATCTATTTTAATCGTTATCAAGCCTTCACTTTTTTTCAGTGGGGCATATCGTAAAATTTATAGAATTTACGCTGTGGTTTTTATTTCTTTTTTCTTGCTTGCGGTTGGATATAATGCGACGAAAGCAATCACTTGCGACTTTAATCGTAAAAGTGGTTGTGTCGCCCAAAAAGCCTTGAAAGAAAAAGACTATACTCTTTGTGGAAAATTGAAGGATGCAATGGATTCGCAGATCCATGCTTGCTATCTTGTAATGAGCGAAAAATTAGACGACATTTCTTTTTGCGAAAAAGCAGCATATGATTATAGGTGCGTTAGAAATATCGCTATAAACAAAAAAGAAAGGAGTCTTTGCGAGTTATCTGACGGGGGAAATTCTCTTTTTAAAGGAATGTGTTATTCGGATTATGATGAAGCCATTAGCCCTTAAAAATTATTATAGTTAAGATTAAGTTTAAATTATTAAATTCCTCGCAGCTATGCTGCGGGGTAGTTAAATTTGTAAAAAATTAGCCAAAAATTTAACTTTGTTTTGTGTTTTCGCTTTTTTATATTTTTTCATAACACCCGTATTTTAATACAAGTGTTGCAATTGATTGTTGAACTGGGGAACGGAAGTTGCATTTTTCTAAAGAAGGAGTATAATAAATTTGAATATAGAAAAATGGCTCTAAATAATATTATTCCTTGGGTGCAGATTTTTATAAGCGCGGCTTTAACAGCTTCCGTGCTCCTCCAACAAAGAGGCAGCTCTTTAGGTGGAGCTTTTGGTGGCGGTGGCGCTTCTTACCACACAAAAAGAGGTTTTGAGAAGATTCTCTTCAATTCCACTATAATTTTTGGTATATTATTTGGACTTACCGCCATAGCCTCTCTGGTGTTATAGTTTTTTTCTAAGAACGCCGAATCTCTATATCCATAATTTTAAACGTGAAAGATTTAAAACATACCCTTTTTAAAAAAAGATTTAATCTCCCTGATTTGCGAGAGATTGTTTATGTAACGCGCAATATGGGATCAATTAAAAAGATTTTGTTTTTTACGCTAAGCATTGTTTTTCTTGTTTCCGCCTTTTCCATCCTTGTCAATTTAAACGATAAACTCCTTGTTGAGTCACCTTCATATAAAGGATCACTTAAAGAAGGTATTGTAGGCACGCCAAGATTTATCAATCCCGTGCTGGCCGTGTCGGACCCGGACAGAGACATGGTAAACCTCATCTATTCAGGCCTTATGCGCGCCGATAACAACGGCGGACTTATAAAGGATATGGCCGAGTCTTACGAAATATCGGAAGATGGACTCGTTTACACCTTCAAGCTCAAAGACAATCTTGTTTGGCATGATAACCAACCGATTACAAGCGACGATATAATCTTTACCATAGAAAAAACGAAAGATCCGGTTATGAAAAGCCCTAAGAGAGCAAGCTGGGAAGGAGTAAGTGTTGATAAGATAGATGACCTTACTTTAAAATTTACTTTAAAAAAGCCTTACTCCCCTTTCTTGGAAAATACCACTATCGGTATTTTGCCGAAACACCTTTGGAGCAAAATTACTTCCGAGCAGGCCATCTCCAGCAACTTAAACATAATTCCGATAGGCTCCGGCCCTTATAAAATAGGAGAAGTAAAAAGAGATTCAACGGGTATCATAAGTTCATACAATCTTATCGCAAACGGCGATTTTTCCTTAGGTAAACCTTTTATAAAAAAACTTACTCTCAGATTCTATCCTTCGGAAAACAGCTTGATAAAAGCCTTCCAAGGAAAAGAAATTGCAAACATAAACGCCATTAATCCATCTTCGGTGGAATCGGTTAAAAAGAACGACAATACAATAAATGAAATTTCTCTGCCAAGAGTCTTCGGTGTATTCTTCAATCAAAATAATGCCAAAATATTCGCCGAGGCGGAAGTGCGAGAAGCTTTGGATAAAGCAGTGGATAGAGAAAAGATAATAGAAGAAGCTCTTAGCGGCTTCGGTACGGAATTATATCATCCAATACCGCCAAGGGCTTTTGGCGCCATGAAAGAAAATAATAAAGATTCTTACTCTTTGCAAGAAGCCGTGGATATCCTGGAAAAGAATGGTTGGAAAATGAACGAAGAAGAAGGGGTGATGGAAAAGAAAAAGAAAAACGAAGTTTTGAGATTATCTTTTGCCATTTCCACTTCAGACTTGCCGGAACTTAAAAAAACAGCCGAACTGCTCAAAGTAACATGGGAAAGCATCGGCGCCAAAGTAGATGTGAAGATATTTGAAATAGGAGATTTAAACCAAAATGTTATCAGGCCGAGAAGATACGATTCCCTTCTCTTTGGAGAAATTACCGGCAGAGAACCGGATCCGTTTGTGTTTTGGCATTCTTCTCAAAGAAACGATCCCGGGCTAAATATAGCCATGTATACGAACATCACCGCTGATAAACTTTTGGAAGAAGCCCGATCAACCCAAGACAAACAAGAGAGAGAGGAAAAGTACATCGAATTCCAAAAAGAAGTTTCCAAAGATGTGCCGGCAATATTTATTTTTTCGCCAAGCTTTATATACATAACATCGCAAGAACTGAAAGGCCCGGAGAAGATGAAAGAGGTCGTAACGCCATCAGAAAGATTTTCAATGATACACATTTGGTACACAAGCACCGAAAAGGTTTGGAAGAGTTTTGCAAATTTAAAGTTGAATTAAAAGCCCTCATGGCGGAATTGGTAGACGCGCTAGCTTCAGGAGCTAGTGGCCTTACGGCCATAGAGGTTCAAGTCCTCTTGAGGGCATTGAGTGAGAGAAGCGAACGAAATGCCCGAAAAGCAAGCCAACCGCTTGGCTTGCGTGAGGATTTGAAAGCCGCAGTGATGTTTTTGTTTTGCATAGCGAAGCGGAGCAAAGGCAAAAACCACGAGGCGGGGTCGCAAAATTTTTCTGTCAAGAAAAATATTTGTGACCAATTCCTCTTGAGGGCATATTATTAAAACAAAAATTTATTAACTAATTATAAAAATCATAAAATAAAAAAATATTTTATTATAAACAATTAAAAAAATGACAGAAAAAACATTAAAGACAACCCCGCCGACAACGCGTCCAATAAGAAGGAACGCTCCGGCAAAAACAGAAAGCGTAAGAAGACCCGTCCGTTTCGGCGGCGCAAGGAAAGTCGCGTCTCAGCATAAAACCGAGCAAAGCCCGGCTCTTTTTGACAGCTCCAAGAGACCGAACAAAGTTCGCGTTATACCGCTTGGCGGCGTGGAAGAGATAGGCAGAAACATGACTCTAGTGGAATACGGCAATGATATTCTCATCGTGGACGCCGGCATCCAATTCCCGGAAGAAGAAACTCCCGGCATAGACTTTATTATCCCGAATACCGCTTATCTTGAAAAAAACAAACACAAAATAAGAGGAATTATTATAAGCCATGGCCACATGGACCACATCGGCGCCATCCCTTATATCATAGACAAAGTTGGCTACCCAACCATATACACCACTGGTTTCAGTCGAGCTACCATATTAAGAAGACAGGAAGAATTCACGCACATGAAGAAAATAAATGTGGAAGAAATCAATCCTAAAAGCGTCTTGAGTTTGGGACAGTTTAAAATAAAATTCTTTGAAACGGCGCACACCATACCGGATGCCATAGGCACCGTAATAGGAACGCCGCTTGGTAATATTATCTATCCGGGCGACTTTAAGTTTGAAATAGACGACAACGGCAAGCCCATGCATTACGAACAGTATGAGGCGCTAGGCAAAGAAAACAATTTGGCGTTGCTCATGGAAAGCACCAATGCTGAAACGCCAGGCTTCTCCGTGCCGGAATCGGTAGTGCGAAAAAACCTTGAAGAGTTTATAAAAAACGCCAAAGACAGAGTGATTATCGGTATGTTTGCTTCCTTGGTGGAAAGAGCCATGGAAGTGGTAAACATTGCCGAAAAGTACGACAAGAAAGTGGTAATAGACGGCTACAGCTTAAAAAACAATTTTGAATTGGTAAAAGAATTTGGTTATTTTAAACCAAAAAAAGATACCATGATTACTCCGGAAGAGGCTGAAAAATATCCGCCATCCAAAATAATCGCCATCCTCACCGGTTCTCAAGGAGAGAAAAACGCCGCTCTCATGCGCGTGGCCAACAAGAAACATAAATATATAAAATTCCAGAAAACGGATACCGTCATACTTTCTTCTTCCGTAATCCCCGGCAATGAAAAGAGTATTCAGAATCTTAAAGACAATATCGCCAGACAAGGCGCCAAAATCATTCACTACCGCGTAGCCGGAGTACACGCCAGCGGTCACGCTTGCCAGGAAGATCTCAAGCTTATGTTGAAATTTATAAAGCCGAAATATCTCATACCGGTGCACGGTCATTACTTCATGCTTAAAATCAATTCAGACTTGGCCGAATCGGTTGGCATGCCAAAAGAAAATATCGCCGTGCCGATGAATAATGGCGTAATTATAGAGATGGATAAAGACAAGATAGAAACTCTTAAAGAAAGCGTGCCGGCCAACTACGTGATGGTGGACGGACTCGGTGTGGGAGACGTGAAAGAAGTGGTGCTCCGCGACAGGCAGATGCTCTCGCAAGACGGCATCTTCGTAATGATAACCGTTATAGATTCTCAAACTGGCAAAGTGCGCAACTCGCCGGATATCATTTCCAGAGGATTCGTATATCTTAAAGAATCACAAGAGCTCCTAAGAAGCACTCGTCAGCTTATAAGAAAAACGGTGGAAGAAGCCACTGGCAAAATGCACCCGATAAATATGGACTTCGTGAAAGAAATGCTCCGTGAAAAAATTGGCAAATTCCTCTTTCAAAAAACCAAGAGAAGACCAATGGTCCTGCCGGTTATGATAGAAGTGTAAATCTCGCCAGCGCTTGTTTTTTTTACCGAAAAAGCTTATATTGTAATCAGATTTTACCTTTATTTTATTTCTTGGCTTTAAATGAGGAGAGAAATTTGAATAAAAAACAAGGAAAAAGACAAAGAAGTTTTGGAAAGAAGAATGGCAACGGGAATGGACATGGTAAAAATGGCAACGGGAATGGCATTGACACGTGGAAAGGCTCCTACACTACGCCGTGGTGCCTAAAGCACAAGTATGTTGTACACGCGGCGAAGGTGTTTAGAAGATGCTTAACGGTCGGCCAAAATGGCACCATCTGTAAAAGTTTTTTCATGGCGAACAAACATGGAAAGCTTTTCAACCCACGACAGTTCTATACCCCCTATTTCCAAGGAGACAGAATTTTATAGCTTTTGCAATCTTTTGTTTTTTATCTTTTTAAATCCCATCGGCGACAACTTCACCGATGGGATTGCTTTTTAACATCTGCACCAAGGTTAAACCTTGGTGCAGTTTACTTGGTGTGTTTTAGTAATTGTAAATTTAAAATCAAGAATATTATAAATAAAAAAGAGTTCGTTTATGTGATTTTAAATTTAAAAACAACACAAACGAACTCTCCGATCTTCTAGCATGACGAGTACATTTTTACATCCGGCATCTTCATGTAACCTCTCGTCAATACCTTAAACAGTATTTCTTC
The DNA here is from genome assembly GCA_000996035.1 of Parcubacteria group bacterium GW2011_GWA2_40_143. Taxonomy (GTDB): domain Bacteria; phylum Patescibacteriota; class Minisyncoccia; order UBA9983; family UBA9983; genus UBA9983. Next base: position 5,932 of record LBYH01000007.1, read on the forward strand.
TTCCACTTTAGTAGGATTATTACCTGTTGCCACGACAACAACTACCGGCGTCAACCTTCTTAAAAGCTCTCTCATCTCATTAGCTTTTAAGACATAAACGGGTTCAGACAAAACCAAATCATTTTCTACCATAATTAATCTCCTTTATAAAAAATTAGACTTTTTAACAGATTAAAGGTGCTTCTGGTAAAAGATTATATCTTAATTAAATACCTGTCAACACCCCCCTATTCCCAATCTTTTTCGTTGAATTCCAGCTCTTCCATTTGGGCGAATTCTTCCATCATTTTGATTTGGACATCTTCTTTGAGCGCTTCGTCGGCAATCAGATATAAAATATTATCTTCTTTGTATATGTGATCTTGGAGAAGATTGGCATAGCCTCTGGCATTTTCTTCAATGTCTTTTCTATCTTCCTTGACCAATGCATCCTCAAGATTTTTGACGAATTTCCTGCCTTCTTCGTGTTCAAAGAGCATCTGATCCATAGGGCTGCAGTGAAGCTTGTCTTGCGCCGCGCGCATTTCTCTAAACAAAATATCTTCTTCTTTGGCATGATGAAACCTGTCGGCGTAGTTTTTTATAAAATCAACCGCTTTAACGAAAAAGTCTTTATCTGTCTCCGCGCCGCTTTCCAGCTCACCACACTTGGCAAGCATGGCATCTATAACTTTTAAAATATTTTTATGTTCACTTGTTAAAATTTCCGTTGGTTTTTGCATATTTTTTTGCTTATTTTATAATTCCTATTTCTTTAAGAAAAATTTTATTGTTCGGCTTTCGGCCTAAGAAATTTTTTACAAGACTCATCTCTTCCTCGCTTGAGCCTTTTTCCAAAACCAACTTCCGATAATCGGCGCCAGTCTTGGCGTTTAACAAGCCCTCTTTCTCAAATATTGAGAACATGTCCATGGCATAGACTTTGGACCAGAGATAACTGTAATAGCCGGCGTCGTAGCCGATAAAGTGCCCGAAGCCAGCCAGCCACATATTGTTTCTTGGCATTTTTATATGTAAATATTTTTCAGTTAAATTGTTGTAAACTTCGTTTGGTGTTTCCTTGCTCGCGCCGGTATGCATCATCATATCGCAAAGCGCTATCACTATTTGCCTTGCGTAAAAATATCCTATCATGTGTCTCTTGGAAGCCATCATGTTTTTAAGAATATCCTCAGGCAATTTCTCCTTATTGTTTTTGAAGTGACCGGAAAGCAGACTAAGCGCCTCTTCTTTCCACACCCATTCCTCAAACATCTGTGAAGGCGCTTCCACGAAGTCTCTTGTCACACTGGTACCGGACTGACTGACGTATCTTGCCTTAGTAAGAACCTGATGCATCACGTGGCCGAACTCATGGAAGAAAGTCTCCACTTCGCTGTGATCCAACAAAGAAGGGCTGCCTTTGCTTGATTTTCTAAAGTTGCAAACAGTGCACGCCACGGGAGCCACGTACTCGCCGCTTATCATATCTTCTCTGCCGGAGATTACTTCCGTAGCCATAAAATGTCCGTATTTGCCCACTCTGGGATGCATATCCATAAAGAAATAAGCGATTATTTCTCCTCCATCTCTTACCGCGTAAAGTTCAGCATCCTTATGCCACGTCGGATAATCACGCATCCTCTCAAACTCAACGGAAAAAAGTTTTGCATAAATTTCAAACGTCCCATTCTTTACCATCTCTAAGGGAAAAAATTCCCTCACTCGCTCATTGTCTATATTGAATTTTTCTTTTTTAAGCAAATTGGAATAATACAACAAATCATAATATTCTATCTTTGCTTTTTTGTCGCCGGTTATTCTCGCTTTTAAATCGGCAAGTTCTTTAATTTCCTTTTTCACTTCCTTGGAAAGTGTCGGCAAAAGATCTTTTAAAAACCTTAACACGTTGTCGGCGTTTTTCGCCATTCTTGTTTCCGTTTTATAATCTCCGTGATGCTTATACCCAAGAAGCTTGGCGTTGGCCTCTCTTAATTTTAATATTTTGCTTACAAGAGAAAGATTGTCTTTTCCTCCCTTCTTGAGACTTTTATCAACAAGCTCTTTTCTTTTTTTCGCGTTTTCCGCGTTTTGCATAAAAGGATAAAAATCCGGATAATCAAGCGTTACAATGTAGCGGCCATCCTTATCTTTTTTCAGCATCTTAAGAAAACTTGCCGGCAAGCCGGCTGTTTCATTTTCGCTTAGCAGAATATGATCTTCATAGTCGTTTATATTTTTGGAAAATCGGATACCAAGTGAACCGATATTTTTAAGATTGTTTTTAAGTTTTTCTTGATCTTTTTTATCAAGTTCAAAACCCATTCGCTTGTAATCGCGAAGCATGTCTCCAAAAAGCTTTATATCATCAGCATCAAGTTTCGCTTTTTCTTTTTTGAAATTGCCGGTTTCATACTCTTTAAGCGCTTTGTATATCCCCTCATCAAACTCCACATCCAGCGCTTCTTTCTGAAATTTATCTATGACCTTTTTGGCCGTCTCTCTTGTATCCTTGCTCGGAGACACTTCCATAAGAAGATGGATGATGCTAATGTTGTCTCCGGTTTTATCTCCGGAAGATTCTATAGCGCGAACGGTGTTATCAAAAGTTCTTTCTTCTTTGAGTATTTGTTTTATTTTCTCATACGCCTTCTTTTTTTCTTCAAGCAAGAAAGGGGCAAGCTTTTTCATCTCTTTAGCGCCCCATTTTGTCCACGCGAAATCTTTTTTTTCGTATTGTTTTACTTTCATTATTGTTTGGCTTGATGTATCACTCTTTAATCAGCCTTTACTCCAAAATAAACGTTTTTCTTGAGATAGTCAACCATCTTTGTGTTATCCGATTCCCTGTCTTGGCTACCGAGTGTTACAACGACAATGTTTCTGCTGCCAAATTCAGACAAAGGCAAAGAAAATAAAGAAACCATGGTTTGACCGGCGGCATTGGTATAACCAGTCTTTCCGCCCAAATGTTCGCTTAAACCGGCAAAGGGGTTGTTGTTTTTCCACTCTCTTTTTCCCACGTTATGTCTTGTCTTTTTAGTAATATCTAAAATATATTTTCGGTTTTCATGCAGATGCTTCATAATCTTAAATAGATCCACAGCCGTGGAAGTGTTGCCGGAAGATATGCCGCTCGGATCATCAAATACGGTATTATTCGCGCCTATGGCCGCCATCCTGTTGTTCATCTGATTTATAAAACTGCTTCTGCCATAATATCGCGCCAGCGTCTCTGCCGCCGCGTTTGACGATTCTATAAGCATAGGATATATCAAGTCTCCCGCCATGATCTTCTCGCCGACCGCCAGATTGCCGACTTCGGAATAAGGCACTTCCATCGCCTCGCTTGGCACGACAATCTCTTTGTATTGATTTATCACATCAAGAGACACCAAGGCGGTTACAAGCTTAGTGATGGAAGCTATCGGCAATACGTCGTCTTTGTTTTCAGATAAAAGAATTTCACCACTTTCCATATCCGCCGCCAGATAAGCTTTGGCGCTTATGTTCAAGCGGCCTTTGCCGGATCGGAGATTATAATACTTGCCGGAAAAACTATCGGCATTGTCGCCACCGCCAATAATATTTATCGGTGTATTTATCTCAGCGAATTTAAAAACTTCTCCGGCGTCTTCTCTGGAGAGCCTGATACATCCGCCAGAATAGCCCTCCGGCACATCGGTGCCGTCCATGTTGATTGGCCAGCCGTGAATAAAGAAATTGCCGAAAAATTGCATGCTGTAAGGCATCCATACCAAACCAATGGAAGAAAGATGATTTTCCTCTTTAGAAAGAATACTGTATTGACCTGAAGGCGTCTCCCACGGAGAGCCTTCCTTGCCTTTGGCTAAAATATCAAAGTCTTTTACTTTTTCTCCATCTTCAAACAAAGACAGCCTCATTTCGCCAAGATCGGCTTTAATAAACTTGCCTTTTGATATGTTTTTGCCATTCTCATAATCAGCCATGGCAATAATACCAAGACTGCTTTTTATGTCTTTTATGGCATTTCTCGTGCTATCAGTGCTCTCTCCGACGGCGGCAAACCCGCTCTTTAAGGCTCCAATGGCCTGTGACTTATAACTGTAAACAAGATTATTGCCGCTTTTAAAATCGCCACTTTTAAGATAAGAATATATTTCCAGAGCGCCGTTTGCCGCCATGGAAGACACGAACACGCCGGAAAAGATGGCGACAATTATCCAAAAAACATAAGATGTTTCGCGCGTTTTGCCTTTTCTTAAATACATCGCGTTTTTACGCTATCTTTTCTCCTCCTAAGAAAATTTATAATTTCAATGGTTAAGAATATTATAAACAAAATATAGATTATTGATTCAAGCGCTCCGTTTAAACTAAATAGATTTACTTCTTTTTGGATAAACGGCTTGTCCGTTAATTCCCCAAAACCGCCATGGGCACCAGCTAAAAAAGGCAAAAATGTAATTATAAAACCGACAACTATTTTTTTCATATTTTTTAAATTATTGTTTTTTATTCATTGCTAATATTACCAAAAAATAAATATTATGAACGTGGTGAAAAAAGCGACTGCCAGCAAAATGTTTATTAAAAATCCGACAAAAGAACCCATCAATGAACCGGTTGCCGCTTTAAGCGCCTTGGCGCCGCTCTTGCCGTTTACCACGAACTCGCCGAATAGAATACCGGCAAACAAACCCAAAAAGCCGCCCAAAGGAGGCATAAAAATAAAACCGATAATTATGCCGAGTAAACCATACAAAAGACTCTTTTTGGAAGCGCCGCCAAACTTGGCTCCCAAAAGTCCAGCCAAATAATCTATCAAAATGGAAGCGATAAGAATACCTCCCAAAATGCCAAGGTTTTGAATGGTGAGATCGGTAAAATCATTTATCAAACCAAATACGGCCGCCACTATAAACATATACGGCATAGCCGGCAACATCGGCGCCAAAACCATAAGCAAACCCGGCGCCATAATAAGCGTGAAAATTATCTTTAGAATCATTTTATTATTATATCACTTTGAATTACGAAATAGTATCATTTGCTCAGCTCGCATAATTTTCTGGCGTATTGAAATAATTACATAAGGAAAAGGGAAGTCTATTTCTCCCTCCCGGACATAACGGGAAAGTCGTCCGAAATAAACTTCCCTTTTCCTTATGTTGGATATGGTATAATATTTTTCTTTTAATACTATTCCGTAATTCAAAAATATCACTAACTTGCTTTAATAAGCACTTCCGCTTTATCAGTCAACACTAAGACATTACTGCCTTGGCGAACTTCCAAAACGCCTTCGGAGATTTTAAAGTCTGTTTTTTCTTCATTCTCTTTTTTTACACTAATGACGCCGGAACTTAAAACGGAAATGAGCGGCGTATGATTGGCATATACGGTTATCAGTCCGTCTTTTGCCGGAACAGTAACGGCAATCGCCTCTCCTTCAAAAGCGATTTTGTCTATTGTAATAATTTTTAGGCTTAGCTTGTTCATTACTTTACCTCATCTATGCCGCCCTTGAGATAGAAGGCTTGCTCCGACTTATCATCATGCTTGCCGTCCAAAATCTCCCTGAAGCCGCGTACCGTTTCGGCAATAGGCACGTACTTGCCGGCCATACCGGTAAATTGTTCCGCCACGAAAAACGGTTGAGACAAAAATCTCTGGATTTTTCTGGCTCTGGCCACGGTTACTTTATCTTCATCAGAAAGCTCGTCCATGCCGAGAATGGCAATAATATCCTGAAGGTCTTTATACCTTTGCAAAACTTTCTGCACGTCTCTGGCCGTTCGGTAATGTTCTTCTCCCACAACGGAAGGTTCAAGCATGGTGGATGTTGAATCAAGAGGATCAACCGCCGGATAAATACCAAGAGCCGCCACTTGCCTTGAAAGAGACACGGTGGAATCAAGGTGAGCGAAAGTGGTGGCCGGCGCCGGATCGGTATAATCGTCAGCCGGCACGTATACGGCTTGAATAGAAGTGATTGATCCCTTGTCGGTGGAAGTGATTCTTTCCTGCAAGCTGCCCATTTCACTGGCAAGAGTAGGTTGATAACCCACCGCTGAAGGCATACGGCCGAGCAAAGCCGAAAGTTCGGAACCGGCTTGAGTGAATCTGAAAATGTTGTCTATGAAAAGCAAAATATCCCTGCCCTCCTCATCTCTGAAGTACTCCGCCATGGCAAGAGCTGAAAGGGCCACTCTGGCGCGCGCGCCCGGCGGTTCGTTCATCTGGCCGAAGACGAGGGCGGTTTTTCCCAGAACGCCGGACTCTTTCATTTCTCTATAAAGGTCATTTCCCTCTCTTGATCTTTCTCCCACGCCGGCAAACATGGAGTAGCCGCTGTGTTCGGTGGCAATGTTTCTGATAAGCTCCTTAACGATAACGGTTTTACCCACGCCAGCACCGCCGAAGAGACCCACTTTGCCGCCTTTGAGAAAAGGGCAAATAAGATCTATTACCTTGATGCCGGTTTCAAGAAGTTCGCTTTCCATGGATTGAGAGCTCAGATCAGGCGCCGGTCTATGGATGGGATATCTCTTTTTCACTTCCGGAGCGGGCATGCCGTCTATCGGCCTGCCGGACACGTCAAACATCCTGCCTAAAATTTCTTTACCCACCGGCACGGAAATAGGCGAGCCGGTTTGGCTCACTTCTTGCCCTCTCATCAAACCGTCAGTGGAACTCATGGCCACCGCTCTCACCTCTCTTAAACCCAAGTGCTGTTGAGTTTCAAGCGTTATCTTACGACTTTCACTTGGAGACTTAGTCTCCAAGTGAACTTCAAGCGCGTCGTATATTTTAGGCAATTCTCCTTTAAACCTGATGTCCACTACCGGACCTATAATTTGTGTAATTTTTCCTTTTTGCATGGTTTTATAACTTTATAAACTTTCTACTTTATAAACTTGATAAACTTGATTCAGCGCCGGCGACGATTTCCAAAATCTCTTTGGTGATGCCGGCCTGTCTGGCTTTATTATAACTTAATAATAACTCTTTGCTCATCTTGTTGGCGCTCTCATTCGCGTTTTTCATCGCCACCATTCGGGCGCTCTGCTCGCTGGCGCCGGCCTCAAGCAAGCTCTGATAAATTTGCGACCTTATCAGCTTTGGCACCACTATTTCAAGCACGGCAGCCTCGCTCGGTTCAAATATATAAACGCTTTTGTTTCCTATGCTTAAATCTTTTTCTCTGTCTATGTGAATCAGGTCTTCTTCTCCGCCGGACTTTTCCAAAGTTTCTATCAAACTCTCTTTGGATACCGGCAGAAGTTGCCGCGCCACCGGTTCTTGCTTGAAGGCGGAGACGAAATTGGCATAAGACACAAAAACTTTTTTATACTTGCCGGCCAAGAAACTGTTTATCGCGAAATCGCAAAGCTCTTCAGTTTCGGCCACTTTTATATCTTCGGAAATATTATCAAATCTTTTTATCACACTCACGCCTATTTTGCCGCCGTGTCTGGCGGCATATTTGCCCACGGCTACCACGTCCACATTCTCCCTCTCATTCTTTTCCAATCTCATAGAAAGAGACCTAAAAAGAGACGCGTTATATCCGCCGCACAAACCTTTGTTTGAAGCTATGTGCAAAAAGAGAACCTTCTCTCCCGTCTTGGGCGAAACAAGAAACGGACTGCCATTGTCTTTGTCTTCCGAAAGATTCACCAAAAGTTCCAAAGCGAATTTGGCGTAATATCTGGCATTGAGAGCGTTTGAAACCGCCTTTTTCATTTTGCCTCTGGCCACCATCTCCATGGCTTTGGTAATCTTTTTCAGATTGCCAACCGTGGCCATCTTCGTTTTTATTGTTTTTGTATCTTGCGACATATTGCGTTAATCACCTCGCCATTTTTTACTTCCGCGTGCTCTTAAACTCTTCAAAGGCGCTTTTGAGATCGTTTTCAATTTTCTCATCCCATGTCTTTTCAATATCGTTTAAAAGCGTTCCTTTGCTTGAAACAAGAAATTCTCTGAAAGTCTCTTCCCACTTGCCTATTTCGCTTATTTCAATATCGTCCAGATAGCCATTGTTTACGCCGTAGATAAGCGCCACCTGAAGAGAAACTCTCACCGGACTGTATTGATTTTGTTTTAAAATTTCCGTAATCCTCTTGCCTCTATCCAAAACTTTTTTTGTTTCCGCGTCCATATCGGAAGCAAACTGGGCGAAAGATTCAAGCTCCCGATACTGCGCCAGATCAAGCTTCATTTTGCCTGATGCTTTTTTCATGGATTTAATCTGTGCGGCGCTGCCCACTCGCGACACCGACATGCCCACGTTTATGGCCGGTCTTAATCCTTTATTGAAAAGTTCCGTTTCCAAAAATATTTGTCCGTCGGTGATAGAGATAACGTTTGTGGGAATATAGGCTGAAATGTCGCCGGCTTGAGTTTCTATGATAGGCAAAGCGGTAATGGAGCCGCCACCGGATTCAGGGTTTCTTCTGGCCGCTCTCTCCAAAAGTCTGGAATGCAGATAAAAAACATCTCCGGGGTAAGCCTCTCTGCTCGGCGGTCTTCTTAGTAGAAGCGATATCTCTCTGTAAGCGATGGCATGCTTGGAAAGATCGTCATAAACCACCATAACATCTTTACCTTGATCCATGAAATATTCCGCTATCGTTACTCCCGCGTAAGGAGCAAGATACGACAACGCCGGTCCGTCTGAAGCGCCGGCCAATACTACTGTTGTGTAGGTCATAGCCCCGCCGTCTTCAAGCGCCTTAATGAGTCTCGCCACTTTGGACTTTTTCTGACCTATGGCCACATAGACACAAATCATATTCTGACCTTTTTGGTTTAAGATAGTGTCTATGGCAATGGTGGTTTTGCCCGTCTGTCTGTCGCCGATAATAAGCTCTCTCTGCCCTCTGCCAATCGGGATCATGGCGTCTATGGATTTAATACCTGTTTGCAGCGGCTGATCCACAGGTTGTCTTTCCATTACTCCGGGCGCCAGCTTTTCCACAAGATATTCCGCGTCTTTTTCCACTTCGCCCTTATTATCAAGCGGGGCGGAAAGAGGATTTACCACTCTGCCGATAAAATTTTTACCCACCGGAATGGAAAGAATTTTACTGGTGCGTTTTACCGTATCTCCTTCTTTAATGTTTTTATAATCGCCTATTATAATGACGCCCACTGAATCCTCTTCAAGGTTAAGGGCTATACCTAAAGTTCCGCCGGCAAATTCAACCATCTCCGACATACGACAATTATCAAGACCGGCTATCTTGGCAATGCCGTCTTTAACCTCGGCCACATAGCCAATTTCGCTTATTTCCGGAGAAGCTTCAAACTCCCCCAATCTCTTTTTTAAATTTTTGATTAATGATTCCGTGTTCATATCTAGGCTTGTTTTAATTTATTTCTTAATTTATTGACTTGCGAAAGAAGCGAATAATCGTGCAGCCTGTTTTTATATTTAGCCGTAAAGCCTCCCAAAATTTCTTTATCAATCACCACTTCGGCTTCCCCGCCTTCCGATCCAATCGTCTTTTTTATGTCTTCTAAAGATTTTTCGTCACTTTTGATTGCCAGCGTTATCGCTATTTTATTTTTTTCTTCATCTTTCTCGCGCAGACTCTCAATTCTAAACAATACGCTTTTTATAAGACTTTTTAAATTATACTTCTCGGCGAAAAGAAAAAAGTCTTCCGCCACTTTATCCGGCTTTTTGCCGTCATCTTCCACCATGCTCACGAGAGCTCTTGCTATGTTGCCTGATTTAATCATGAGTTTTTAAGATGTAACTTTCTCCAAAATACTTTTCTTTACGGCCGGAGTTATGTCTTCTTTTATTATTTTCTTTACCCCGCCGGCCACGAGTTCAGCCATTTCTTCTCTCACTCTCGCTTCCATGCTTATCCTCTCTCTGTCTATGCCTTTTTGCGCTCTGAGCAATATTTCTTCCTGTTTTTTCATAGCCTCAAGCGCGGCATGTTCTATTGATTGTCTGGCCTGCTCGTAACCTTTGGCTATTATTTTATTTGCCTCCTCTTTGGCTCCGGCGATTATCTCATCGCTTTTTTTCTTGGAAGCGTTCAGTATCTCTTCAGACCGGTTGGCTTTTTCAAGCCCTTCGTCTATCCTATCTTTCCTCTCTCTTATAATTCTCCCTATCGGCGCGAAAGCAAACTTCTTAAGCAAATAGAAAATAATAAGAAAGTTAATAAGGTTGGCTAACGCCAACTTCCAGTCAAAACCGATTTTTGATAAAATTTCCGCGAAATCCATTTTACTAACTACACCCTACCAATAATTCAAAGATTGCTGCTTTTAGATAATAAAGAACGCCACCAACGCGTAGATAGCCGTTGATTCAGCCATAGCCACGCCAATGATCATTTTGCTAAAAAGCGAACCTGACTGTTCCGGATTCCTGCCCATTGCCTCAAGCGCTTTGCCGATGATATAGCCTTCGCCCAAAGCCGTGGCAAGCATTGAAAGAGTTATGATGCCTTTTGCCAATAATCTTACTGCTTCAGCTTCCATGTTTTTTTAAATACTAATTTTATTAATTTTCGACTTTTTGTTTTATTTTCCTTCACTTTCCTCTTGCGGCTTCAATGCTATCATATAATACGCCGCGATCAAAGAACCAAATACTATCGCCTGCACCACTCCGAATAAAATTCCCAGAGATGACCAGACTGCCGGCAAGGCGTAAGCCAAAGCGCTCATAATTATTACAGCCATTACTTGACCAGCATAAATATTGCCAAAAAGACGGAAGGAAAGCGATATCACTTTCGCGACTTCTGAAATAATATCCATCAAACCTATCAAAAAATTTATTATGGACATCATTCCTTCTCCCGTATTCTTTCTGAATCCTGTAAAGATTTCTTTAAACTGGAAATATTTTCCAAAGTAGCCAAACAACCCCCAACTTTTTATACTGGCGGCTTGTATTACCAAAATCATGGCAAAAGCCAAAGCAAAGGTGGTGTTGAAGTCGGAAGTAGGCGCTCTAAAAATAGCTTTGCCGCCGAAAGTTATACTCCCAAGTCCAGGGATAAGCTCTATTAAGTTTGAAATGCCGATGAAAATAAAAAGTGAGCCGATAAGCGGCAGCATCTTCTCCGACATGGATCTGCTGGCTGTAATTTGAGTTATCATATCTATCATGCCTTCGTATAATATCTCCACGAAAGTCTGTCCGCTTCCGGGTTTTATGGAAAAATATTTTTTTACGCAAACGAAACAGAAAACGGCAATGGCCATTAAAATGGCAAAGCCAAGCAACACTGAGCTGGACACGGGAAAATCGCCCACGCTAAAAACAACCTCCGGAGAAATTGCCGGTAAATCGCTTTTAACTTGTAAAAAATTTAACATAATAATATTTAACTGATGTTTTTATTCCTTTCTTCCTTTATGGCTTTATCAATCCCTTTGAGCTGTTTATCTATCTGAATATATCTTTTTGCCATAATTGTCCAAGAGATAACGAAAGCCGCGGCCAAGGCGATTATTTTAAACTTTCTTTGGTGCTCATATATGCCGTCAAAGTAGCCACCGACAAAGAAAGCGATGGCGGCCGGCGCTCCGAAAATGACAAAAATTTCAAAAAGACGAACAAAAACGCGATGATGAAACTCATCTCTTTGTTGTTCCAACTCTTTTAATCTTTGATTCCGGCCGTTTTCCATATAAATTGATTTTTAATCACAAAAACCCCAAACAGGGTCTTATTTAATATTATATTTAATAAAGCCTTTTGTCAAAAAAATGGGTGGGGTTATTCATATGCTTGCAAAAACTGTCGCAATATCCTATACTTTAATGCATAAAATATGACAACAATAACAGAAAGCCCCTTGGGCGAAAAACAAACAATAATTGGCAGACAGAGCTTCATGGAAACTCTCATGAAAAATACCCCCATAGTGGTGCCTAAAGTGGATGACCTCGTAGATGGCATAGTGATAGGCTTGCAAGCTTCCACTCTATATGTGGATCTTGCTCCTCTTGGCACCGGCATAATTTATGGCCGAGAATACAATAGAGCCAAAGACATCATCCGCTCACTCAAATCCGGAGATAAAATCGCCGTAAAGATGATAGAGCCGGAAAACGAAAGAGGTTACATGACGCTATCCCTTAAAGAAGCCAAAGAAGAGATCGTGTGGCGCGAAGCGGAAGAGATGCAAAAAACAAAAGCTCCCATCACTCTTGCCGTAAAAGAAGCAAACAAAGGCGGCTTGGTGCTGGAGTGGAACGGCATCCCGGGCTTTCTCCCCACTTCTCAGCTTAAGTCTGAACATTATCCCAGAGTGGACGATGGCGACAAAGATAAAATAGAAACGGAGCTTAAAAAGCTTGTGGGAGAAAAACTTAAAGTTACCGTAATCTCAAGCAATCAGAAAGAGAAAAAGTTGATATTCTCCGAAAAAGGCAACGATATGGAAGAGATTAAGGAAATCGTTTCAAAATATAAAGTCGGTGACATAGTTGAAGGCGAAATTACCGGCGTTGTGGACTTTGGCGTTTTCATTAAAATAGACCAGAATCTTGAGGGCCTTGCCCATATTTCCGAGCTTGATTGGGTGCTTATAGACAATCCGGCCAGCAAGTTTAAGGTTGGCGAGAAGGTTAAAGCTCAAATAATAAACATTACTGAAGGTAAAGTTTCCCTATCCATAAAAGCGCTTAAGACAAACCCGTGGAATGAGGCCAAAGACAAATACAAAACCAGCCAAGAAGTAAGCGGCGTGGTGATTAAATTCAACAAACACGGCGCGCTGGTAAGCATTGAGGAAGGTGTGGCCGGCTTGGTGCACATCTCCGGCTTTAAATCGGAAGAAGATATGAAAGAGAAACTTGACTTGGGCAAATCATACAAATTCAAAATCGCCACCTTTGAACCAAAAGACCACAAACTTACGTTGCTTTATATAGGTCAATAGTGTTAAAGCTGAATATATGAATATAATTAAAAAGGAGGCCGTTTTGAGGTCTTCTTTTTAATTATACAAGCTCATGGCCTTGTTGAGTCCTTCGGCGATGAGCGTATCCAAAGCTTCAGTAACTTTTTTAGACGCTTTTTTAATTTCTTTGAGCTCATCCGGTTTGAATTTACCCACGATAAAATCCAAAAATTTATCACCTTGCGGTTTCTTCACTTTTCCTTTAACGCCGGCTTTGGACACGCCAATCCTTATTCTCGCAAAATCTTTCGTCTTAATATTTTTTATTATGGATTCCACTCCTTTATGCCCGCCGCTGGATCGGCCAAAAGATATTTTTATTTTACCCAAAGGCAAGTCCACGTCGTCGTGGATAACGATTAAGTCTTTGGCTTTCTTGGCGGAGGCGATAATCGGCTTGAGAGACAAGCCGCTTTTATTCATAAAGGTTTCCGGCAGGATTATTTGGAATTTATTTTTACCCAGCTTCCCTTCCGAGACAAGCGCGTTTAACTTTTTATTAAATTCCGGCTCGTCAATATCTTTCTTGACGATAAAATCAAGCGCGGCGATTCTGCCGGCGTTGTGTCTTGTATTTTCATACTCCTCGCCCGGATTACCGAGCCCAGCGATATAATGCATGCATTTATTTTAAATCATTTTTTATCCCAACGCAAAAAAAAATAATCTTGCTTGTTTGCGTGAAATTATTTTGTGCTGTATCATGTGTGTAAAATGAACGAAAAAAATATAAATGAGAACGGTGGTGGCATTTTGGAATTTTTAAAATTTATTTTAATCACCGCCATTATCGTGGTACCCGTAAGGCTCTGGGTAGCCCAACCTTTCTTGGTAAGCGGCGCCTCCATGGAGCCAACCTTCCAGAACGGAAATTACTTGATAGTGGATGAAATATCCTATCATCTGCGCGCGCCTAAAAAGAACGAAGTTGTAATCTTCAGATATCCGAAAGATCCCAGTAAATTTTTTATAAAAAGAATAATCGGCCTGCCGGGCGAGAGCGTCACGGAAAATGGAAAAACCACTTTTCTGGACAACGATGAATATTTCGTAATGGGAGACAACAGAGACGCCAGTTCCGATTCAAGAATATGGGGCCCGGTTAAAGAAGATCTTATTATTGGCCGCGCTTTTATAAGATTGTGGCCGCTTAATGAAATAGAAATCAATCCGGGCAAACAAATATAAACATGACTCCGCAACAAAAAAATATCCAAACACCCAAAGGCACGAGAGACATACTTCCCCAAGATTACGCTTTTTATCAAAATATTTTTGATAAAGCGGAAGAGATATGTTCATATTACGGCTTTAAGCCCATCCAAACTCCTCATCTGGAGAAGATTGAGCTTTTTACCTCTACCGTCGGCGCGGCCACGGACATAGTGGAAAAAGAAATGTATACTCTTAAAACTTCCGGCGGAGACAATTTGGCTCTAAGACCGGAAGGCACCGCCTCGGTGGTAAGAGCCTATCTTGAACACGGCATGCAAACTTTGCCTCAACCGGTAATGCTCTGGTACAAAGGATCATTTTTCAGACACGAAAATCCGCAAAGAGGCCGATTCAGAGAATTCCAGCAATTCGGAATTGAAATACTCGGTGAACCAAAACCGATAGGCGAAGCGATTATAATAAGAATACTTACCCTTATCATAGATGAGCTTGGCGCCGGTCCGTCCATGGTGCAAATAAACTCCATAGGAGATAAGGAATGTCGCGGTGAATATAGGAAGAAGCTTGTCGCCTATTACAAAAAACACGAGAGGGCACTTTGCGATAATTGCAAAAAACGTCTCAAAACAAACCCTCTGAGACTCTTGGATTGCAAAAATCCAGGGTGCGCGGAGATAAAAAAAGACGCTCCGCAAACTCTTGATTATCTTTGCGGCGAATGCAAGAGCCATCTTAAAGAAATTTTGGAATTCTTAGACACAAACGAGATATCCTACACCTTAAATCCCCATTTGGTGCGCGGCCTTGATTATTATTCCAGAACCGTTTTTGAAATCTTTATAGAAGACAAAAATGAAGACGGCGAAGAAAGGACGCCTATAGCCGTGGCGGCCGGAGGCAGATACGATTATCTGGCAAGAATACTGGGCAAAAGAGACGTGCCGGCTGCCGGCGCGGCCATAGGCGTTGACAGATTGGCTTTAAGCATGCAAGAAAAAAAGGTTGCCCCAAAACTCAAAAGAGTGCCCAAGGTATTTCTCATCCAATTGAGTCAAGCGGCCAAACAAAAAAGCCTTAAGGTAATTGAGATGTTTAGAAAAGCCAATATTTACATAGCCCAGACCGTAAATAAAGACAACCTGAGCAGCCAGCTCAATCTCGCCTCCAAAATGAACATCCCGTATGTGCTTATCCTCGGACAAAAGGAATGTTTGGAAAACACCATTATAGTAAGAGACATGGATACAGGCTCTCAAGAATCGGTACCGTTTGAACAGGTCGTGGATGTTATAAAAAAGAAGAAAATCAAGAAATAATCAAAGACTGCCAAGGAAACTTGATTTTTTAAGCGAAATCCGTATTATTACATCATAATGATAGAAGTAAAGAAAAAAGAAAACGAATCTTCTCTGAGCTTGCTCAGGCGTTTTTCCCAAAGGGTTAAGAAATCCGGCAATATAATCCGGGCTAAAAAGTTGCGATTCTCAAGCAGACCGGCTTCAGCTAAGCGCAAGAAAGACAGCGCCATCAGGAGAGTGCTCAAGAAAAAAGAAAAGGAACTCCTGCGAAAACTTGGCAAAATAGATTAGCCGAGGCGTTAAAAAGAATGCGGAAAAACTGGCTTGAACTCAAAGAAAAAGTCTTAGGCAAAAATTACGACCTAAGCTTTTTCTTTCTGCCCGAAGCGAAGATGAAGCAACTAAACTCCCTTTATCGCAAAAAAGATTATGCCGCCAACGTGCTCTCTTTTCCTTATTCCAAATCAGAAGGAGAGATTCTGATAAATAAAACTTATGAAAAAAAAGCGGGCGAAGCCTCTTACTTGTTTATCCATTCCCTGCTCCACCTCCAAGGTCTCAGTCACGGTAAAAAAATGGAAGAAGAAGAAATGAAGCTGCTTAAAAAACTTTACCCAAAAAAATGGGATCGGATTATTAACGGCTTTGCGTAGAATAATCTCCTTTAATTATCATTTTTTTATCCACAATTCCTAAAAAAGTTTTTTTAGGTTATAATTAATGCCATAAATAAAAACACTATGGCTAGAAACATTATCACGGGTATAGATATAGGAAGCTCCTCAATAAGAGTAGTCGTGGCTGAGAAGACAAAAAACGGAGGATTAAACATAATCGCCGCCAGTAAGAAAGATTCCGAAGGCATAAGGCGCGGTTACGTTACAAGCATGGAGGATGCCGCGCGCTCTATTAAAAGCGCGATTAAATCCGTTGAGAAAAGCTCGGGAATATCTATCAAAAGCGCCGCCATATCGGTGAGCGGCATAAGTTTGGGCTCAGCCAGATCAAAAGCCATGATAAGGACATCAAAAGCCGACGGCGAAATTACCGACCATGATATTAAAAGATTGGTAGCTCAAAGCGAAGCCAACATCACAAATGTTTCAAACAAAAGTATCATTCATTCCGTGCCATTATTTTTTAAGGTAGATAATAATTTAGTGAACGGCAAACCCACTGAGATGAAAGGCTCCAAGATAGAAGTGGAAACTTTTTTCGCGACCTACTTGAATATTCACCTTACTGAACTTATTAAAACAGTGGAAAGAGTCGGCATCATCATAGAAGATATTGTGGCTTCGCCTTTTGCCATGAGCTATGCCGCGTTAACTCGTCAGCAAAAAGAGACCGGCTGCGTGCTGGCTAATATCGGCTCAAGCACTGTTTCCATAATAGTTTTTGAAGAAGGTTTGCCAATCTCTCTTGAGGTCTTCCCGATAGGTTCATCTCATATCACAAACGATATCGCTCTCGGCTTGCAAGTGCCTCTCGGAGAAGCGGAGAGTATTAAACTTCAATACGGGACAGAAGCGGAATCCCAATCAAAGAAAAAGATCTCCGATATTTCAAACATGGTGGAGTCGCGTTTAGATGATATTTTTGAGATGATTGAAGAACATCTTAAAAAAATCAGTCGCAACCGGATTCTGCCGGCCGGCATAATTCTCACGGGAAGCGGCTCAAATCTTTTTAATGTGGACGAATTCGCCAGAGCGCGCCTTAAACTTCCGGCAAAAGTTGGCGCTTTTCTTCCGCCTAAAAGCTATCCGGTAAGCATCTCAGCCACTCCGCCGAATTTTAAAGAACACATGCTTAATGATCCTGGATGGACCACCGCCATCGGTTTATGCTTATACAAGTCAAATGAAGAATCCGCCGGTTACGATGGAGGCCGTTCTGAAAATTTGAAAATAATTAAAAATATAAAAAAATGGCTTAAAACCTTAATGCCTTAACTTATCACATCGGCGTTGGAGCGGGTGAGATTGACCTTTGCTTAAATAAAGTATAAAATCAAGTTCAATATGACAAAGATTAACCCTGACATAGAGGCTTTCGCAAGAATAAAGGTTATAGGCGTGGGTAATTCCGGCACGAACGCCGTGAATCATATGATGCGCTCCAAGGTTAAAGGCGTGGAATTTATAGTTATAGACACGGACGCTCAAAAACTTCACCACAGCTTAGCCCCGAAAAAAATCCATATTGGGAAAAATCTCACCAGAGGATTGGGTGGCGGCATGGATCCGGAAATTGGCAAAAGAGCGGCTGAAGAAACCAAAGAAGCCATCCAAGAGGCCATTAAAGGAGCTGATATGGTGTTTGTGGCCGGAGGACTCGGTGGAGCCACCGGTACCGGCGCCGGCCCTACAGTGGCTAAAATTGCCAAAGAACAAGGCATTCTCACCATAGCGGTAGTTACCAAACCATTTTCTTTTGAAGGTTCGCAGAGAGAAAGGCTGGCAAACAGCGGCTTAGCTTCACTCAATGGTTCAGTAGATGCCATAATCATAATCCCCAACGAGCGTCTTCTTGGCATAGTGGGTAAAGATACCACGTTTTTGGCAGCATTCCAGATGTGCGATGATATACTTAAACAAGCCGTAGAAGGCATTTCCGATCTTATCACCATGCCGGGCATCATAAACGTGGACTTCGCCGATGTTAAAACCATAATGCAAAACGCCGGTTCGGCTCTTATGGGCATAGGCATAGCCCAAGGAGAAAAAAGGGCTGAGGAAGCGGCTAAAATGGCTATAAACTCTCCCCTGCTTGATGTCACAATAGACGGAGCCAAGGGTGTGCTTTTTGCCATATCCGCCGGAGAAGACCTTACCATGCTTGAGGTACAAAAAGCCGCCGCCGTGATAACCGCTTCCATAGATCCTGACGCCAAGGTTATATTCGGAACTATCAACGATGACAAGCTCAAAAAAGGAGAAGTGAAAGTTACGGTTATCGCTTCCGGTTTTTCCGGAATGGCCAGAAAAATCATGCCGAAATCAATTGCCGAAGAGCAAGAATCTGAAACGGAATCCATTGATACTTCCAACGTCTCACAAAAGAAAGAAGAGGAAACGAAAGAAGAAACTTCCGGCATAAAAGCTTTAAGAGATAAAGTCAGAGAAATTGAAAAAGACGAAAATGGCGATGATGAAGACAGTTCATGGGATGTTATCCCCGCTTTTTTAAGAAGAAACAAATAACGCTCAAAAAAAAATAAAACTCGCGGTTTATAAACCGCGAGTTTTATTTTTAAGATATTCATAAGCGTTCAAAAGAGCGTTGGCACCCTGTCCGGCAGCCACAACATATTGTTTGTGACCGGTATCGGTAATATCACCGGCGGCAAATACGCCTTTTACGGAAGTTTCATTTGTCTTGGGGTCAATTATAATCTCTCCAAATTTGTTTATTTCCAAAAAGTCCTTTACGAAACCTGAATTCGGTGATTGTCCGATATTCACAAACACGCCTTGGGCATCAAGCTCTCTATCTTGACCGGAAACTCTGTCGGTATATATAATTTTTTCCACGAAGTTTGAGCCTTTAATTTCTTTAATTTGAGCGTTTACCATAAACTCCACTTTGCCGCTTTCTTTAAGCTTTTCCTGCATAATCTCATCGCCTAAAAGCTTATCGGCAAACTCCAAAATATAAATATTGGAAGCGTACGGCAATAGATCATAGGCGGCACCAAGACCAGCGTTGCCACCGCCTATTACCGCCACCGCCTTGCCGCCGTAGAGCGGCGCGTCGCAAGTGGAACAAAAACTCACTCCCCTGTTTTCAAATTCCTTTTCTCCGGTAATACCGAGTCTTCTCGGATTTTTGCCGGTGGCGATAATAAGCGATCTGGCGATGAAAGTGTCTCCGTTTTCCGCTTTTACGGAGAAATTATCTCCGTCTTTTTTAATTTCTGTCACCTTAATTCCTTCTTTAATTTCCAAACCGTGCTTCAGCACCTGATCTTTTATCTTGTTTATAAACTCAAGGCCGGTGATGAGGGTGAAGCCCGGATAATTTTCTATAGTTTCCGTAAGCAGAGCTTGACCGCCCACTTTATCCGTGAGAATGACGGCATTTAACTTCTTTCTGGCGGCGTAGATGCCGGCGGTAAGTCCGGAAGTGGCGCCGCCTATTATTATCAAATCGTACATAATTTTTATTCTATTATTTTAATAACTTGCACAGGACAAACATCCGCCGCCTCTCTATTGCAAGGAGCGACTTCTTTAACCTCAAGCTCCTCGTCTCCGGTTATCGGATCTTTTGAGGCTCCGATAAGATCGGCTTTACCTTTCTCATAATCCATTTTCCAATACTCCGGACAAAGCGCTTCGCACGAGCCGCAACCGATGCAGCCCTCGTAATGATGGGTAATTTTTGGCATAAATACAGCTTAATGTCTAAAAAATTTTATAATATTTACATTTTAGCAAAATTTAGGTAGAATAACAATGCTCATTTATTATTCCGGTCTGGGCGCTTAGCTCAGTGGTAGAGCGTTTCGTTGACATCGAAAAGGTCAGAAGTTCGATCCTTCTAGCGCCCATTTGCTGATTATAATTCAAGGCCCCATCGTCTAATGGTTAGGACAGCAGGTTTTCAATCTGTTAATCGGAGCTGTCTGAAGCATGAAGCGAAGCGAAATAAGAAGCCAACTGCTTGGCTTCTGTGCTTCAGACAGAGCCGGAGCAATGTTGCTTTAGCAATAGCGAGGCGGGGTCGCAAGCACTTATGAGCGAAGCGAATTAGTGACTTGTGACCGATTCGGAGAATCGAACCCATTGTTATTTTAACAATTTTTCAAGGCCCCATCGTCTAATGGTTAGGACAGCAGGTTTTCAATCTGTTAATCGGAGTTCGATTCTCCGTGGGGTCAAAATTGCGCAAAGCGGGCAAACTGCTTTGCCCGCGAGCAATTTTGAAGGCACAGCGATGTTTTTGTTTTGCGAAGCAAAGGCAAAAACCGCGAGCCGGGGTCGCGAAATTTTTCCGTCAGGAAAAATATTTGTGACATAAAGCGAATGGAGAGGTGGCTGAGTGGTCGAAAGCGCCGCTCTCGAAAAGCGGTAGAGGAGCAATCCTCTCGCGAGTTCGAATCTCGCCCTCTCCGCCAAAAAACAAAATCGGATTTTAGAGCCGAAATTGGGTCGCGCCGAAGGCGCGACACTAAGGCATTCCCCCCGCCGAATTCAGAATCCAAAAGGGTTTTCCACGCTCCGCGTGGCTCAAAAAGTACGGTTCGATCCTTAATTTGAAAGTTCGAACCGACTCGCTTTTTCTTCAAAAGAAGATAATTTTTCTTTGAAAAGCTGTTTTTGGTTCACCAAACGATTTTTCGTTTCCCGATATTATTCAAGTGATAACGAATTATAATGTAATATTTTGACTGCCCGAAAGCGATTGAAAGCATAAATTTTCCCTGCGGTGTCGGATCAAACCAAAAAGTCGGGAATTTTAGCTCTTTGATAACGCCCGTATCAACGAGATAAATAATTTTCCCGCCGTCAACGGAATTTCTAGCTAATCTGTCGGGGTGCCACGCTAAAATTCCCGTTGCTTCGCCCGCTTCAATTCTTTTGAGCATTTCAGCAAAGATAGGCCGACCCGGCTTTTCCGCCGCCGCCGAATTTCGCATTTCGCTTTGCGAAATGCGCCGCCAAGAAGTGTTGCCCTTGTCCCACCCGCCCATACGAGGGCAACGATAAGAAACTCCTTATTATTTGCTGCTAAAATTCATTTTATTTGGTAGTATAGTGATACAGATAATAAACGTATTTACCATAATACTATCGAAACTTTATTTATATGACAAGCGGAAAAACAATCAGCAAAAATATCAAGAAAATGCGCGCCAAGATTGGCCTAACCCAAGATGATTTGGCTAAGAAAGCGGATATAAAATATACAACGCTTATGAAGGTCGAAAGTGGCACAGTGAATAAGCCGAGCGTCCAAACTATGGATAAAATCGCCAAAGCATTGGGCGTCTTAATAGAAGATTTGATCAAATAAACAAATGAGAATACTTTATATTATTACACAAGGAGAATGTGGAGGAGCACAAAAACATGTATTTGACATTGCTTTATTCATGCGTAAGAATGGACATCAGGTTTTTGTTGCCACCGGACGACAAGGATCCTCACAAGACAGTTGGTTATTCGACAGCCTTAAAGAAGCGCAATTCAAAGATTCTCAATTATTTATTTTAGAAGATTTACAAAGAGAAATAATTATCCAAAAAGATATAAAATCATTTTATTCCATTTACCATCTCGTAAGAACCTTGAAGCCGCATATCGTTCATGTGCATAGTACAAAAGCAGGAATAGTAGCCTCTGTAGCGGCAAGGCTTGCCGGAAGTCATATTGTATACACGGTTCATGGATTCGTATTTTCCGAATCACTATCACTCATAAAGAAAATTGTTTTTATTACGGCTGAATTTATAACCTCTTTTTTTCGTAGTCAGACGATCGTAGTGTCCGATTACGATCTACAACAGGGTAAAAAGTATAAAATATTAAGAGGCGAAGGAGGTGTTCTTATTTATAATGGTTTAGATGAAAGTATTACTAAGAATATTTTAGATCGCGAATCGGCGAGAAACATTATTTGTTCGAAAATTAACCCGTCAGAGAACCCTGTTATTATCGGCGTTATTGCGAATCTCTATAGAACAAAGGGTATAGAATATTTAATAGAAGCCGCTAAAAAAATCCATTTGAGCGGTAAATTTATACCTTACTTTTTTGTGATTGGCGATGGCGAGCTAAGGCAAGAATTAGAAGAAAAAATAACAAACTATAACTTATCTAGATATTTTTTTCTTGCCGGAACCATACCGCAAGCATATCGTTTTCTCAAGGCTTTTGATCTTGTTGTTTTGCCATCCACCAAAGAAGGCCTGCCATACATTCTTTTAGAGGCGACTCTTGCACATGTCCCACTCCTTGCAACACGCGTAGGTGGGGTTATGGAGCTTGCAAAAAATATACCCATTTCTCTAGTTGAACCGGCTAACAGCGAAGCTCTTGCTCAAGAAATAATCCTAAATATCTCTTCTATTAAAACATCCCGCAACAAAGGGAAACTACCTGCAAAATTTACTACAGAACATATGATTAAATCCTTATCTTTTGAATATGAACAAATTCTAAAATATCCACTTGAGAATCCAATTTGTAAAAGTTTTCTTCTAACTTTACCAGCTTTTAATGAAGAAAAAATTATTGGCGAAACTCTTCTTAAACTTCATAGGTATTTAATTACAAATTTCAATAACCTCATCCATGCTAAATGTCTTAAATGTTGCGTTGCGATTAATGGAACTACAGATAAAACGGAACAAATCGTTGCGAGTATGATTCCTGTTATGCCCTATCTTACATATACTATCACTAAAGAACGAGGTCGTGGCAGGGCTCTTTTCAATACTTGGAGAAATGCCGAAGAGGATGTTTTTTTGTACGCAGACTCTGATTTAGCTTACGATCTTAGTGATATTGGTTCCATGCTTAAATCTTATCTTTTGAATGAAAATTACGATTTAGTTGTTGCGTCACGTCGCATAGTCGGCTCTCATGTTGAGAGGCATTGTTTGCGAAAAATTCTTACTGAAGGCTATAATATTTTAATTAAAGTTTTATTTTGGAACTCTTTTACTGACGCACAGGCTGGTTGCAAGTCAATCACCCAAAACGCCTTTTCTTCAATCAGTAATAAATTATATAACCATTCAGGGTGGTTTTTTGATACCGCGATGTTGCTTTACGCAGAAAAAAATAACAGAAAGATTAAAGATATAACAATTAGCTGTGTCGACAACAGAAAATGGAGATTAAAAATTATAAAGACAGTTATATATTTTCTTAAAAATCTTTTTTTTCTTCGCGTAAAAACCTTTCTATCTGAGTGGCATAGGAAATAAACGCATATTTTGTCCTAAAACTATGGCTATTAAAGTAGCGCTAATATCATTACATGTTTGACTACGATAGGTTGTTAAGATATTACTCTTAACAACCTATCGTAGTCAAACAATTACCAACGTGCCACGTTGACTGTTATGCACATCCAAACCTCCATAAATAATCTTTGCAATGCTTGGCGTAATCAATGCCGACTCTTTTTGAAGTAATGATGTCTTTTTTGGACACTTTAATCCCCCAATATTCCAGCCAAATTTTATTGCCGGAAACATCCAAGCCGTTGAAACTTTTGTCTATTCCGAAATAACGGCTTGTTCGTCCTGGTCCTATTATTTTTTCATC